>DETN01000029.1 GCA_002362155.1 Lachnospiraceae bacterium UBA3287
ATGAGAACAACCCCGTCATCGTTCCAGAACAGCTTCCGGAAGGCAGCAAAGAAGAGGATTTCCGGGATCCCAAGATCTGGTTCGATGAGAAGGACGGTTGCTACTACTGTATCCTGGGCAGCAGTACGGAAAAGGACGGAGGCACCATCGTTCTCTTTAAGAGCCAGGATATCCATCACTGGGAGTTCGTTTCCACTCTTGCCAAAAGCGAAGGCTTCGGCTACATGTGGGAGTGCCCCGATCTTTTCCGCCTGAATCAGACAGATTTCCTTCTGTTCCTGCCCATGAAGCTGACAGCCAGGGGCCTTGAGTTCCACTGCGGAAACAACGCCGCCTACCTGACCGGAAACCTTGACATGGAAAAGAAAGAATTCATCCGCAGGGGCATCTTCTCTCTGGACTACGGCATTGACTTTTATGCCCCCCAGACCATGCTGGCTCCTGACGGAAGAAGGATCATGTCCGCCTGGATGCAGACGCCGGAGACTAAGGCCCATCAGCCAAAGAAGATCAAGTGGTTCGGCCAGATGATTTTCCCCAGAGAGCTGTCGGAAAAGGACGGAAAGCTGATCCAGAACCCTATCCGGGAGCTGGAAGCATTCCGGAAAGATCCCGTATTCTACAGAGACTTTCCCGTCAGAGAAAGGACCCGTCTTCCCCGCGTAGAGGGCAGATGTCTGGACATGACCGTTAAGGTCCGTCCTGCCGGCGCAGGCCTCTTCCGGAAATTCATCCTTAAGTTTGCGGAGAATGATGAATTCTTTACCTCTGTCACATTCGATCCCGAAGAGGGGCTGCTTATCTTCGACAGGACCTATTCCGGTTTTACAGAGTATACCGTTTCCGAAAGGAAGCTCTGTGTAAGGAACAGGGGAGGCGAGATCACCCTCCGGATCCTTCTGGACCGTTTTTCCGCAGAGATCTTTGTAAACGACGGAGAGCAGACCCTGTCCAACACCATCTACACTGCCCAGGAGGCAAAGGGGATCTCCTTTGAGGCAAAGGGCGGGACAGCCCTCATCGATGTGGAGAAATACACCATAGAGATCTGAGCATAAAACGAAAACAAGTGCCGATGCAGATGCGCCGGCACTTGTTTTTTTGGTTATAGAAATTTTTATGTCTGAAGCAGCGGATAAGGGACTGTGTTTTACGATAGAAGAGCAGTGCCTTAGAAACCGACGTCCTTGCGGGACTTCCGGTTGTTTCTCCGAAGCAGGGCGCCGTCCCAGCGGGCCATCTCCGAAACGGTCTTCACTTCCAGGCCGTAGGGGATCTCCAGGGGATGGCCTTTTTCGTCAATGGCCACGTAGGAGAGAAATGCCCGGTTGATGGTATGACGGAAGCCTTCCTTGTCTTCGATATAGGAATCTACCCGGACCTCGCAGGAGGTACGGCCCACGTAGGTCATGCGGGCCAGAAGGACCAGACGGTCTGCCAGATAGGCGCCGCGCTTGAAGGTCAGATTGTCGATGGAAGCGGTGGTCACCGCCAGTCCGGTATGCCGCATGGCGCAGGCGCCGGCCACTTCATCGATCCAGGAGACCAGCTGGCCGCCGAAAAGCCTGCCTGTGGGATTGATGTTTTCGTAGCGGATCACATATACATTCTCTACCTGGGAAAATTCGACACTTCTTTTGGGCCGGGGATCGCTGGCTCCGTAATCGGACCCCTGTTTACCCAGGCCGTGCTCAAGATCGCTCATGACTTACCTCCTGTGGAACAGATATTTTAATGTCCAGCATGGACACTAACATTATACAGGATACAGGAGAATTTTACACAGCCTGCAGAACATTTACCGGCTGCTTTCCCGAAGATCACGGACAAGGGACCGGATCCGGCCGCCCATAATGACAGCTTTCTTCCGCCGGGTGGAAATTTTCCGCATTAACAGGCGGTGAGTGTCCTGTATAATAAAAGGGACTAACAAATGTATGTCTGATTATTTGGGGGAAACAGACGGGTGAATAAACGTTTTACAGACAACAGAACGGCAGATATTCTGCATATCCTGGGGCATAAATCCGGAGTTACGGTTGCCGAGATGGCGGAAAAGCTCAGCGTAAGTGAGAGGACCATACGAAATGATATCCGCCAGCTCAACGAAGACCTCTCCGGCAGTGCCTCTGTAGAAGGCGAGCAGGGCCGCTACAGTCTCCGGATCTTCGATCCGGACCAGTATAAACACGCTTTTGAGAAGATCTGCAATATAGACGGCATGTTCGGGACATCAAAGGGACGGCAGACATATGTGTTCGGAGAGCTGATGAGGGCGGATGCTCCTCTTCTGACCGATGAACTGGCCTACGAAATGAATGTGGGCAGGACGACCCTGATCAGTGACCTGAAAAAGCTGCGGGAGGAGATAGAGCCCAGGGGATTATCCATCGTGGGCAAGACCAGCAAGGGAATGATCCTGCACGGGAAGGAACTGGATATCCGCTCCTACGTGCTGGAGAACTGCTATGATGCCCTTTACGGCGATTATCCGCTGGATGCGGATGTTAAGGAACTGATCAGCGCGGAACTCAGGCAGAAAGCCTTTGAAAAGCAGGTGGGCAGGCAGTTCGTGCGCTATCTGATCCTGATGATGGACCGGTTCCTGACAGGCCACTATATCGGAAAGCTGACGGATGCCTACTACAACCTTACAGCCAACGGCGAGTTTTACCGGGTCAATGAGATCCTGGACCGGATCGGCGGGATCCTCCACGTGGATTTCCCGGTGGAAGAGAAGATCTTCGCTTTTCTTCCCATCGCAGGCATGCGGACGCCGGCGGATCTGGGTTCTGTCCAGGAGATGGAACTGGACGCCGCCATCGGCCCCCTTTCCGAAAAGATCATGGCCAGGATCAGGGAGGAACTGGACATTTCCATTGATCCCAGGGACTTTGCGGAGGAATTTTCCTACCATCTCATGTTCATGCTCAACCGTCTCCGCTTCAAGATCCGCCAGCCCAATGCCATCCTGGAAGAACTGAAGGCCAAATTTCCCCTGGCCTATGAATTATCGGGCATCGCGGCCCGGGTCATTGAAGAGGAGCAGGGCCTGAAGGTAAACCAGGATGAAAGAGGCCACCTTGCCTCCTATTTCGGTGTTTTCCTGGAAGAGAACAACCTGGGACAGCGCCGTCCCTTCCGAATCGCCGTGATCTGCGGTACAGGCCGGGTAACGGCCCGTCTGATCAGTGTACAGCTCAAAAAGATCGTGGACAGCCAGGTCCAGATCAAGACCATGTCGGATACGGCCGCCTCCCCGGAGATCCTGGAAACATTTGATGTCATTCTGTCTACCGTGGACCTTCCTTTCCGGTCTCCCAAGCCGGTCATCAGGATCCGGGAGATTTTCGACGAGAAGGAACTGAAGCAGAAGCTGGAAAAGGCCCGCTACTGGGACCGTGTGGATATTCCTGTCCTGGATGACAACCAGTTCATCATGTCCAGCCTTCTGGATGAAAACAAGGTATTCTTCTTCGAAAAGGGACGTTCCTATACCGATGCCCTTGACGAGATAACAGCGATCCTGACAGACGAGGGCTATATCGACGAGGGCTTCGGAAAGCGCCTTGCCGAGCGGGAAGAGAAGGGCACCATGGTCTTTGACAACGGCGTAGCCATCCCCCACGGGATCCAGACAGCCAATGACCGTATGCTGCTGGCCATGGGCATTTTCGAAGAACCCGCTCCCTACAAGGGCCAGAAGGTCAGGATCATTTTCTATATGGCCCTTCCGGAAGAGTCCGACGCGGACGACATGCTGATGATCCGGGTCTATGACGAGCTTCTGGAGATCTCCAGGAACACCGCCATGCTGGATGCCATCTCAAAGACCCGGAACTATCAGGAACTGCTCCGGATCCTCTATAAAAAATAAGGAACGTAACAGGAGCGTCCTCGCTTATTTCTCTGTTTTCAGATCCCTCTCTGCTTTATTATAATGAGCAGGGAGGGATTTTTTATGTTTCTCATAAATACTGTCCAGGGAATGATAGATGCGGGGGCGGACCAGCTCCTTACCTGGGTCACGGCGTTTCTGCCCAAGGTGTTTCTGTTCCTGATCCTTCTGAATGCGCTGACCGCCATGATCGGCAGGTCCCGGGTAGAGCGCCTGGCGGCAAAATGCGGCGCCAACCCGCTTCTGCGCTACATGGCGCTGCCTTTTCTGTCTGCCGTCGTTCTGGGAAATCCCATGGCCATCTCCATGGGAAGGTATCTGCCGGAACGCTATAAGCCGGCATACTTTGCCAGTGCTTCCTATCACTGCCACACCAACAGCGGAATCTTCAATCATATCAATCCTGCCGAATTGTTTTTGTGGCTGGGGATCGCCGAAGGCGTTCTGGCCAGGGGACAGGACCTGTTTCCCCTGGCCCTCCGCTATATGGCGGCAGGCCTTGTGGCCAACTTTGTATCCGGCTACGCAACGGAGATCATCACGGGGAAGATGGAAAAAAAGCAGAAGGTAAGGCTGGAGAGGTCCGTGGACCTGTGGACAGAAAGAGAAGAGGAAGAAAAAGCTTCCGCGGAAGCTGAGACGGAGACGGAAGCGGTGAGAGAAGAGCCCGAAGAAGTAAAAGCATCTCCCTACCGTTCCGTTACGATCGTCAGGGGAGACGGCGGCTACGGGGGACCCCTTACGGTGACCCCGACGCCGGAGCGCCACAAGGTCCTGTATATGACAGGCGGCGTCCATGAGCCGGAGCCTCTGCAGAAAATACTGGCTCTGTCCGGTATGGAAGCTGTCGACGGCAATAAGGAGACCTGCCCCGACGAAGAGGTGGCTCTGGCCATCATTGACTGCCAGGGAACTCTTCGCTGCGGCATTTATCCGGGGAAGGGAATCCCCACCGTCAATATTCTTGCCACCGGCAGGAGCGGCCCTCTGGCCAAATATATGACGGAGGATCTTTACGTTTCCGCAGTCACTTCTGCCCAGGTAACAGGGGCTATGGAGGCGGAGCCGGAAGAAAAGACGCCGGAGGATACGGAGGATCCCCGGATCCTCCGCGAGAAAGAGGAAGCAAAAGAAGAAGGTGTATCTGATCCCCTGACGGAAAAGGGGGGTGAGGAGACCGGCACGGAGGCGTCTTTGGGAATGGCTCTGGAGCCGGTCATGGCCGCCGGCAGAGTGGTCAGTCTCTTCCGGCAGGCGGCTTCCGAGGCCGTGAAGACCTGCCTGGAGATGATCCTGCCTTTCATGGGCTTTGCCGCTCTCTTTGTGGGCATCTGCAGGGGGTCGGGACTGACCGGCTTTCTGGCAGGGCTGATGGAGCCTGCAGGAAGCAGTCTTCCGGGCCTTATGCTTCTGGGAATCATCTGCTCCATTCCGGGCCTGAGCGCCGTGTTGGGAGCGGGGGCCGCCGCAGCACAGATCTTTTCAACGGTCATAGGGACCCTGATCGCCTCGGGAAGTCTTGCCCCTGCCATGGCCCTGCCCGCCCTTTTTGCCATCAACTGTCAGTGTGCCTGCGATTTTATCCCGGTGGGTCTTGGAATGACTGAGGCAAGGCCGGAGACCACCCAGGTGGGCATTGCGGCTGTTACCATGTCGAGATTTGCCACGGGATGGATCCGGATTCTGATCGCGGTGGTATTCAGTATAGGTCTCTACCGCTAGCAGCGGGAAGAAACGGTTTTTAGATCAGCCGGAGAAAGGCCCTGAGGGCCGTTCCGCTGTGATTTCAGGGGGAGCCTGCTTTATGAGCCGACTCTCCCTTTCTTTGTCTCCGAAAGGAAATGGGTCTGTCAGCCGCTGTCCCTGCCGGTCGGCAATATACCCGGCAGGCAGGGACAGCCGGACAGAAGCGTCACTTTCAATTGAAGATATACATCTGCAGGTGTATAATGAGAAAGAAAAACGAGGTCATCTTATTCGATCTGCGAGGGGAAATGAATGAAAAAAACAATATACCACGGTTCACATCACATCATTCAGATGCCTGTGTACCACGGCGGCAGGCCTCACAATGATTACGGATATGGTTTTTACTGTACTGAAAGCTCCGAGATGGCCAGAGAATGGGCCGTGTCAGAGGAACATGACGGCTATGCCAACTGCTATCATCTTGATATGGAAGGACTCAGGATCCTTAACCTGAACAGGGATTATTCTGTACTTACGTGGCTGGCTATACTCATTCAGAACCGGACATTTAATATAGATACACCGCTCGCAGTAGAGGTTTCCCGATATCTGAGAGAAAACTTTTTCGTGGAGACGGCAGCTTATGATATAGTCATCGGCTATCGGGCCGATGACAGCTATTTTTCTTTCGCCCAGGATTTTCTGAGCGGTGCCATTTCCTTTCAGCAGCTGCAGAGGGCCATGTATCTGGGTGAACTTGGCGAGCAGATCGTGCTTGTAAGTCCCAAAGCTTTTTCTGCCATTCGTTTTATGGGCTGTGAGAAGGCATTACGAAGCGACTGGCTGCAGAAAAAGCTGCAGAGGGACCAAAAGTCGCGCGCGGAGTATCTTCACTCTGACAGAATGCGTTATCGGAGGGGAGAATTGTATGCCGTCACGATTCTGGACCAGGAGATCGGACCGGATGATCCCCGTCTTTTTCAGCAGGGAGGCAGATCATGATGCATTCTTATGAAGAAATATATACTGTCAAAGCCCAGGCAGCACTGGGGCAGATGCTGCGTTATGCGGTGGAAGATCTGCAGATGGGGCTGAATGAATTCTGGGACATGTTTTTGATCTCCGGGATTGCCGATCTTTTCGGAAAGGGAGATTACAGGTTTCTTGTGGGAATGTCGGGAGTGGAGACCGCATGGGAAGTTGTCTGGCGGATGACAGGGGCCTGGCCTCAGACAAAGCCGTCCTTCCATCTGGAAAAGAGTCCTGTTTACTGGACAGGCTGGATCCTGGCCTGGTATCAGTGGTATTCGGGAAGAAGCTTCAGGAGGATCGATGAATTTCTGAAACCGGAACAGGTGAAGGATATGTATTCACCGTATCATGAAATGGACCCTTTGCAGTTCGCGGATGCGGCAGAGGAGATCAGACGGAAGAAAGAAACGGCGACCCGGCTTAAAATGTACAGGGAACGCATAGGTTTAAGCCAGTCAGAACTTGCCCGGGAGAGCGGAGTTTCCGTCAGGATGATCCAGTACTATGAACAGCGCCGGAAAGACTTGGACAAAGCCCAGGCCGGAACAGTATGGATGCTGGCAAGGGCCCTGGGATGTTCCGTGGAAGACCTGCTGGAATTTTGATTTGAGGGCCGGAAGAGACGAAAACTGAATACAGAAAATATTAAGCCTTGTGCTGCGGATGAATCGGATCATCCTGCGGCATAAGGCTTTTTTATATGCAGCTGTCTGGAAGGCAGGGATCCCGGGCTGTAAGGACAGGGCAGATGCCCTGCTTAAGTGTATATTTTTTCCATTCCGCGGAAATTCCCTGTACAAATGGATTTCCACGGGGGTGGAACCTGTCGGAATTAAGGCAGGGCCTCCTTTTTACTAAGATAAGGTCAGCAAAGGAAAACAAGCAAAAAACAAAACAGAAGGAACAGACAAAAAGCACACAAAAGAAAAGGATTTCAAAAAGGAGGAAATCAAAAATGGCAGACTGGTTAAAACTTGAAGGCAAGGTAGTAGCAGTAACGGGCGGCGCATCCGGCATCGGAAAACACATCGCATCCACACTGGTGGCGGCTGGAGCACAGACTGTAGTCATCGACATGAACACAAAGACCGGCGAAGTGGTGGACGGTGCCTACCAGATCCAGTGCAACGTCACGGATCCTGAGAGCGTAAAGGCCATGATGGCAGAGATCATCGCAAAGTACGGCCGCATCGACGCTTTCGTCAACAACGCAGGCATCAACCTTCCCCGCCTCCTGGTGGACGTAAAGGGAGAAAAGCCCCAGTACGAACTGAATGTTGATTCCTTTGACAAGATGTTCGCAGTCAACGTAAAGGGCCTTTTCCTCTGCGCACAGGCAGCGGCCAGGGAAATGGTGAAGCAGGGATGCGGCGTCATCGTGAACATGTCCTCCGAATCCGGCAAGGAAGGATCCCAGGGACAGAGCGCATACTCCGCCACAAAGGGAGCCTGCGATTCCTT
>DETN01000016.1:0-2187 GCA_002362155.1 Lachnospiraceae bacterium UBA3287
TTCATACCGTGGACGCCATAGCCCTGTCCGGAGGGCCCGGCTCCTTTACGGGACTGAGGATCGGAGCGGCCACCGCCAAGGGCGTGGGCCTTGCCCTGGATATCCCTCTGATCCCCGTTCCCACGGTGGACTCCCTGGCCTTTAACCTTTACGGAACAGAGGCTCTTGTCTGCCCCCTTATGGACGCCAGAAGGTCCCAGGTCTATACCGGGATCTATGACCTGAAGGAAGGCTTTCATGCAGTCCGAAGCCAGTGCGTGGTCCCCGTATCCGAGATCGCGGCCGACCTGAACCAGAGGGGAAGAAAGGTCATCTTCCTGGGAGACGGAGTGCCGGTCTATGAAAAGGCCCTGGAGGACCTCATGCGGGTGCCTTACAGCTTCGCCCCCGCCCATCTCTCCCGCCAGAGGGCCGCGGCCGTGGCCGCCCTTGCCATGCTCTCCTACAGGGAAAAGGGAGACGCCGCCTTTGTGAATGCGGATGATTTCCGGCCCGAATACCTGAGGCAGACCCAGGCGGAGCAGGAAAGAGGGGAAAGAAGGAACTATTCCCTGGTGGGGGAAGGAGATAAGAAGTGACGGGAAAGGGCCTGATGCCGGAGGGCGCCGTCCGGATCCGGGAGATGAACGCAGAGGACCTGCCCGGCGCTTTGGAGGTGGAAAAGGCCTGCTTTTCCGAGCCCTGGTCCGAAAAGGTCTACCGGGCCACCCTGCTTTTAGACTATACCTCCTACTATGTGGCGGAGATTACGGAGGAGGGCCTTTCGCCTGTTTTCGAGAAAGCCGGCTTTTCCGGCAGCAGGATCGTGGGGACCATAGGCCTTAAGAACATCGCGGGCGAGGGAGAAGTCACCAACGTGGCCGTCCTGCCCTCCTGGCGGGGCCTGGGGATCGCAGGGAGGCTTATGGAAAGGCTCCTTTCGGAAGCTTATGGATCCGGCATCGATACCTTTACTCTGGAGGTGAGGGCCGGCAACGTCCCCGCCATCCGCCTGTACGAATCCTTCGGCTTTCAGGCAGAGGGAAGACGCAGGGACTTTTACGACAGACCCAGGGAGGATGCGCTGATCTACTGGAAGCGCCCCTGACAGGAAGGAATATATGCATGATTGACGTTTGCCTGCTCGGGACAGGAGGCATGATGCCCCTGCCCTACCGATATCTGACCTCGCTGATGGTGCGCTACAAGGGAAAGAGCATCCTTGTGGACTGCGGCGAGGGGACCCAGATGGCCCTGAGAAAGAAGGGCTGGAGCCCCAATCCCATCGAGATGATCCTCTTTACCCACTACCATGCGGACCATATCAGCGGCCTGCCCGGCATGCTGCTGACCATGGGGAACGCGGACCGTAGAGACCCCCTCTACATGGCGGGGCCCAGGGGCCTTGAGAGGGTGGTCAGCGCCCTCAGGGTCATCGCCCCCGAGCTTCCCTTCGAGATCCGTTTTCAGGAGCTGACGGAGGCGGAGGAGACCATAGAGCTGCCCGGGGAAAAGGAGTTTACCATAAAGGCCTTTCGGGTCAGCCACAACGTGCCCTGCTACTGCTATTCCATGGAACTGGAAAGGGCCGGCAGGTTCGACGCCGAAAAGGCCAGGGCCCTGGAGATCCCCATGCCCATGTGGGGCCGCCTGCAGAAGGGGGAAGTCATAGACCATGAGGGCAGGACCCTGACCCCGGACATGGTGCTGGGCCCCAAAAGGAAGGGCCTGAAGCTGACCTACTGCACGGACACCAGGCCCTGCGCGAATATCGTGAAGGCCGCGGAGGGAGCGGACCTCTTTATCTGCGAGGGCATGTACGGAGAAGAGGACAAGATCGGCAAGGCCAGGGAGCATAAACACATGACCTTCTGCGAGGCCGGAAAGCTGGCCAGGAAGGCCGGGGCAAAGGAGCTCTGGCTGACCCATTTCAGCCCTTCCCTGAATAAGCCCGAGGACTTTATGGAGGGCATACGAAAGATCTTCCCCGAGGCTCAGGCCGGCCGGGACGGAAAGAGCCTGGAACTGAAATTTGAAGACTGATAAGGTGATATATATGTCAGACAAAGTAACCATTTTAGCTATTGAATCCAGCTGCGACGAGACCGCCGCGGCGGTGGTGGTGAACGGAAGAGAGGTCCTTTCCAACATCATCTCTTCCCAGATCGACATCCATACCCTCTACGGGGGCGTGGTGCCGGAGATCGC
>DETN01000016.1:2221-3191 GCA_002362155.1 Lachnospiraceae bacterium UBA3287
ATCGCCTCCAGAAAGCATACGGAGCGGATCAACCAGGTGGTAAAGGAGGCCCTTTCCTCCGCCGGAAAGACCCTTTCCGACATGGACGCCATCGCGGTCACCTACGGACCGGGCCTGGTGGGCCCCCTCCTGATCGGCGTATCCCAGGCCAAGGGCCTCTCCTTTGCCGCAGGCATCCCCCTGATCGGGGTCCATCACATCGAGGGCCACATCAGCGCCAACTATATCGCCGCAAAGGACCTGGAGCCTCCCTTCGCATGCCTTGTAGTCTCGGGCGGCCATACCCATCTGGTCCTGGTCAGGGACTACGGCTCCTACGAGATCCTGGGCAGGACCCACGACGACGCGGCGGGAGAAGCCTTCGACAAGGTGGCCAGGGAGATCGGCCTGGGCTACCCCGGCGGTCCCAAGATCGACAGGGTATCGAAGGAGGGCAATCCCGAGGCCATCCACTTCCCCAGAGGCAAGGTGGACGGATCCCGTTATGACTTTTCCTTCAGCGGCATGAAATCCGCTGTCCTGAACTATCTGAACACCGCCAGGATGAAGGGAGAGGAGATCTCCGTTCCCGACGTGGCGGCTTCCTTCCAGGCGGCCGTGGTGGATGTTCTGGTCTCCCACGCCATGTGGGCCATCGACGAATACCGTCTGGACAAGTTCGCCCTGGCAGGGGGCGTGGCCTCCAACTCGGCCCTCAGGGCCGCCATGGAAGAGGCCTGCAGAAAACAGGGCGCCAAATTCTACTGCCCCCCGCCCATCCTCTGCACCGATAATGCAGCCATGATCGGCGCCGCGGCCTACTACGACTATATAAAGGGCGTGCGCAGCGGCTTTGATCTCAACGCGGTCCCGGGCCTCAGGCTCGGGGAGCGATGACTGACCGGGAGAGAAAAATGGAAATCAGAAATACCGCCGTCCTTCTGGCCGCCGGCCGGGGGAAAAGAATGAACATGGAGGGCTACAAGCAGTA
>DETN01000185.1 GCA_002362155.1 Lachnospiraceae bacterium UBA3287
CTGTCTGTTCCTTTCCGTTGACGGAAATAAAAGCTTCGAAGCTGTCTCCTTCTCCCAGGTCTCCGCCCTGGGCAGAGAAGGACAGGGTATAGAAGCCCCCTTCCTCTGCGGTCACGTTCTGGGACACGGAAAATTCCATGTCCTTATCAGACCAGAAATGGATGGCCATGGTCCCGTCTTTTGCGTCTGCCATCTTGTCCTGGAAGTCCAGGCAGGAGCCCCCGCTCTTTACGTCCAGCTTCCACATGGATACGTCGCTTTCCTCCAGGGAGGGATTGCGGACCAGGTTCCTGTTGCTGACCTTCAGATGACAGACCGCTTCAAGGCCGGTTTCTGTCACCCCGTGGATGTCATAGGTCCCGGGTCTTGTGGTATTCAGGTCCTCCGTATTCCAGGTCACGGATACGGGGCCGCTCTTTGTCCTGTCGGAATAAACGACCATGATCCGGGAGGGAAGCTCGTATCCTCCGCCGGCCATCATTTCCACTTCCGGCTCTTCAATGGACTGGAGGACGTTTTCCCCCTCGGCCCCGTAAAAGAGCCATTTCCATACACCCAGGGAGGGCAGGGCCCTGCCGTCAAAGTCGAACATGGCCTGATTGTCCCAGGAGGAGCCTCCGTAGTACTGACCCGCATCCTCCGGGTCATAGTCAGAGGCATAGGAGGAGGCCCAGCCGGATCCGTATGTTTCCCATTTCTCCCGGTTGGAGGCAAGGACGGCGTTATCTCCAGTATAGTGCTGCACCGGCACCCAGGCGATCTCCCAGTAGAAGACCCCCAGGCCCCCTGCGCCCGCCACAGCGGCGCATACGTCTCTGACGGCGTGGGCCTGACCCTGCACGGAGGCAGGATAGCCTTCCGGGAGAGGGCCCTCTCCCACCGAGTTGCCGGATCCGTCCCCGTCTTCCAGAGTCCAGGGATAGGAGGTTTCCAGAACGCAGACGTCCTTTCCGGTCTGTTTTTTCAGGTCGCGGAGGACTTTTTCCAGATCCTCCACGCTTCCGTGCCAGTACATGTAGTAGGACAGGCCGAAGACGTCATAATCCACATGGCACTCCTCCAGGATTTCTGCCCAGCGGCTGAGCTTTTCCGGCTCGGAGATCTCCGTGAAATGGACCGCCACCCTGGCGTCCGTCACTTCTCTGACGCTTTCGGAAGCCGCCTTAAGGAGCTCTGCCACCTCTTTTTTGACAGCCTCTCCCGCCATGCCGTTGTTGATCTCGTTTCCGATCTGGACCATGCCTATATCGGCGCCGGCCTTTTGTATTTCCCTGAGGCTTTCTTCGGTAAACTTTCCGATGGCTTTTTTCTTTTCCGCAAGGTCCATCTTTGCCCAGGCCCTGGGGGTCATCTGCTTGGCGGGATCCGCCCAGAAATCGGAATAGTGGAAATCCACCAGAAGCTTCATGCCGTACTCTGCCGCCATCCTTCCGATCTCTCCTGCCCTTTTTACATCGCAGTTGCCGCCTCCGAAGCCGTGTCCCTCTTCGTCGTAGGGATCGTTCCAGACACGCACCCGGATCCAGTTGATGCCGGCGTCGGCAAGAATGCGGAAAAGATCCGCCTCCTGTCCCTTTTCGTCATAGTAGCGGACCCCGCTTTCGGTCTCTGAAAGGAAGCTGGATACGTCGGCTCCCCTGATGAAGTCCTCCGTGATGCCCTCTACCGGCTCGACGAAAATATCGGCCTTTTCCGCGGCGGCAGGAAGAGCGGCCTGGTATACAGGGGCCGCCGGTTCTACGGACTCTTCCGCTTTTCCCCCGGCACATCCTGCAAGAAGGACCGCCGCAAGGACCGCTGCTGTGGTTTTCATGAATCTGGTGCGCATGTGTTTATGCCCTCCCGTAACAAGAGGCCGCCCGCAAAGGCAGCCTTCCCGATCTGTGTTTAGCTTTCGATCAGTCGATTTCCTCTCCGTTGGATCTGCATACCTTCTGGTACCAGTAGAAGGAATCCTTTCTGCTCCTTGAGAAATCACCGGTGCCGTCGTCGTGCCTGTCCACGTAGATGAAGCCGTAGCGCTTTGCGTACTGGCCCGTTCCGGCGGATACCAGGTCGATGGGGCCCCAGGTGGTGTAGCCGATGAGAGGGACGCCGTCCTTTACGGCTTCCTTCATGGCCTTTATATGCTCCCTGAAATAGGAGATGCGGTAGTCGTCGTGCACGGACCCGTCCTCTTCCACTTTGTCAAAGGCGCCGAAGCCGTTCTCCACTACCATAAGGGGAAGGCCGGGATAACGGCCGGCAAGTTTGTTAAGCGTATAGCGCAGTCCGTCGGGATCGATCTGCCAGCCCCAGTCGGAGGCCTTCAGATAGGGGTTCTTCGCTCCGCCCATCATGTTGCCTTTTACCTGCTCTGCGTCGTCCCTCACCGTCACGCAGTTGGACATGTAGTAGGAGAAGGTATAGAAGTCCACAGTGCCCCTGCGGATGATCTCCAGATCTGCCTGATCGTCCATGAAGGAGGTATCCAGGCCCTGGTCCTCAAAGAACTTTCTGGCAAAGGAGGGATACTCTCCTCTGACCTGAACGTCGCCGCAGAGGTTGTTGCAGAAGTTGTCCCTCTTCTGGCACTCCAGGATGTCCTTCGGATTGGGGGACAGGGGATACCAGGTGATATGGCAGATCATGTTGCCGATCATGAAATCGGGATTGATCTTATGGCCCTCAATGACAGCCCTGGCGGAAGCCACGAACTGGTTGTGAAGGGCTCCGGCCTGCATCTGGGGATCGTTTTCCATTTCGGGAATGGTGCAGGGCTTTGTCCTCTGAAGATCCTTATCCTGAACGATACCCAGGCTGTAGAGAGCGCCCATCTTAGGCTCCATAAGGCCGATATTGATCTCGTTGAAGGTCAGCCAGTATTTTACCTTGTCCTTATAGCGCTTAAAGCAGGTGACGGCATACTTTACGAAGAGGTCGATGACCCTTCTGTCGGAGAAGCCCTTATATTTGGTCACGATGGCCCAGGGAATCTCATAGTGGCAGAGGGTGACCAGGGGCTCGATGCCGTTTTTGTGACATTCGTCGAAAACGGCGTCATAAAAGGCCAGGCCTTCCTCGTTGGGCTCTTCGTCGTCGCCGTTCGGGAAAATGCGGCCCCAGTTGATGGACATGCGGTAGCAGGTAAAGCCCATCTCGCCGAAGAGGGCGATATCTTCCTTATAGTGGTGATAGAGATCCACCGCCTCATGGGAGGGATAGAAAACTCCTTCTTCAATGGTGGGACAAAAGGTCCTGGGCGTATTGACGTCTCCCCCTAAAAGCATATCCGGAACGGACAGGCCCTTGCCTCCCTCCAGATAGGCGCCTTCGCACTGATTGGCCGCCGTTGCGCCGCCCCATAAAAACCCTTCTCTGAAAACTGACATCGATTCTTCCTTTCTGCCGCCATACTGCCGCGGCGCCCTGACTCTGTTTGAAACATCCCCCGAAGCCTTTATGATTTTCAGGTCTGATGCGGTTGAAGCAAATCAGACTGAAAGCCTGATTTAAAACAAATCGTGCACTTTGCACGATTTTGTTTTTTTATTTTCTGATGAACTTCTGATCGGTGACCGGAGCGCTCTCATCGGATACATAGCGCTCCACCTTCATGTGCAGATCATATTTATCTCTCAAGGCGGCCAGCTTTCCCATCATGGGAGAAGCGTGGTGAACGTCAATGGATTCCTGGTCCTCCCAGCTGTCGATCAGAAGGATGGTCTCCGGATCCTCTACCGGCTGGAAATATTCGTAGCGCAGATTCCCCTTCTCCGCCCGGATGTCGGCGACGACGCCGCTCGCCAGCATCTCCTTTGCGAATTTCAGGGCATTTCCGTTTTCTCCCGTGTAGTATAGGTTGACTGTTATGGCCATCTTCCACTCTCCTTTCCTGTGTTGCTTCCCTGCCGTCCGCTCCCGCCTCTGTCCTTTTTCAAAAGGTGCCTGAAAGCGGAAAAACCTTACGGATCACAGGGAAATGTAATTCTTTCTGCCTTCTATGTTAATTCGAAGGGGCGGGAATTACAATCCACTTTTGTCTGGCTCTCCGGCCCGGCAGGAAAATAAAAATGCAGAAAGCCGGGCCGCCATATCAGGATACGGGGATCAGCTCTATATTCAGGTCCACATGGGAAGGGACTCCGTCCACTTTTCCCTCGTTGGTGTACTGCCAGACAGAAAAATGATAGGGGGTCTGGGGCTTTGGTTCATAGTCTGCGTACCATACAGGAAAGTCCTTAAGTTCTCCCAGTTCATATCCGAAGGCCTCCCAGACCATGTTGGAATAGAACATGGGGAGAAAGCCTTTTTCCCGGATCCTTTCGCAGAAGGCCCGGACATTTTCCGTGGCCTGCTTCGGGGTCAGATCGTCTGTCCTTGCCTTGTCGAATTCGATGTGCTCCAGGTCGCAGACCAGGGGCAGAGAGACCTTCTTTCCGTCCAGGAGCTTTATCATAAAGTCCGCTTCCTCTATGGCCTCCCCGGGCGTAAGGGCCTGGGAGAAAAAGTAAAGGCCTGTGTCCATGCCGGCTTTCAGGGCCCCCTCCAGGTTCTGTCTGAAAAGCTTGTCCTCCACCAGTCCGGCATGACTGCCGTAGCCCCGGTAGCCTGCCCGGATAAAGACGAACTCCACGCCCGCCTTTTTCACCTTATTCCAGTCAATGTCCCCGTTGAATTCGGATACGTCGATTCCCCTTCTGCAGCTGTATCTGCTGTCTCCCTCGTAGGTCATAAAGGACCCGATCTTCATAAAAAGATCATTGTCATAGGCAGAGCGGGGAACGTCAGGGTCGTACCCGGCCTCATACCGTTTCTGATGAACGTCCACGAAGGAAAAGGTCTTTTCCTCCTCCTTCATCCCGTCCTGTTCCCCTTCTTCGGTTATCTCATCCTCTGAAGGGCCTGCTTCCTTATCCTCTCCTTCCTGTATGGATCCAACCTCTTCCTCCGGGACTTCTCCCGCCTCTGCTGTCAGCATCAGGCGGGACACGGGATAGGTCACATTCTCCCCTCCCCGGCGGCCGCAGCCTGTCAGCGCCAGGAGAACCACAAGCAGCAGCAGGACTCCCGGCGCAAAAAACTTCCTCATATAAAAATTGTATTCCTTTCGTTCATCACCTTAAAAACGTCCCCGGGCCGGCCATCCGGCCCTGCCGTATTTACTTAAAGGCCCAGAACTCCGCTTCTTTTCAGGGATTCATAATCATAACCGTATTCTTCCAGGACCTGCCTGGTATGGGCTCCCAGAGGGGCGCCCGCTTCCCTGCCGCGGACAGGTTTGTTTCTGAACCGGATGGGAAAGCCCGGCTGCCGCACCTTCCGGTCTTCATTCCCGGCAAGAGGCAGCTCCCAGACCATTTCTCTTTCCCTGATCTGGGCATCATCATCCAGGGCCTCCTTCAGGGAAGAGACAGGCTCCACGCAGCAGTCCAGATTCCCGAAGATCTCTTTCCATTCATCCAGGGGCTTTGACAGGATGACCTCCGCCACTTTTTTTCTGATCTCCCGGACATTGGCCGGCATGGGCCCGCCCTCTGTCAGTTCGGGGCAGCCGATGGCCCCGCAGAAGGCCTTCCAGAATTTGGGCTCCAGAGATCCCACGCTCAAATATCTTCCGTCCATCGTTTCATAATATCCGTAGACGGATCCTCCGCCCAGTCTTCCCTCTTCCCGGCCGGTTTCCTGCCCGGTGGTCAGGTAGCGGACCCCGTCCATGCCTGTCAGGGGGATCAGACCGTCCAGCATGGAAACGTCTATATATTCTCCCTCTCCCGTCAGGGCCCTGTGGTGGACCGCCGCCAGGATCCCGATCACGGAGTTCATGGAGCCGCAGCAGATGTCCGCGATCTGCATGTTGGTGGGAGCGGGGCCTGAAGCGGCATAGCCCGCCATGGACAGGTTTCCGCTCCTTGCCATGTAGTTGCAGTCGTGGCCGGCCCGCTCTGCCATGGGACCGGTCTGGCCGTAGCCCGTCAGGGAGCAGTAGATGATCCGGGGATTGACGGCTCTCAGGTCCTCGTATCCCAGGCCCAGCCTCCCCATGACGCCGGGACGGAACTGCTCTATGACAATGTCATAGTCCATGATCAGCTTCTTAATGATGTCCTTTGCCTGCGGATGCTTGAGATCCAGATAGATGTTTCTCTTGCCCCTGCCCAGCCAGGCCTCATTGGCGGACAGGTCCGTTCCTTCTATAAAGGGTTCATACTCCAGGACCAGGTCCCTCCTCTGGGGAGAAGAGATCTTGATGACCTGCGCTCCCATGTCGGAAAGCATCAGGGTGGCATAGGGCCCGGGAAGCAGGGTGGTAAAGTCCAGTATTTTCAGATCGTGCAGCATATATATACCTCCGGTGGGCGGCACGCAGCCATCAGCCTATTATAGCACGGGAGAGGCGTTTGAGGGGCGGCGGGGGAAAATCACATGCCTTCCCGCCTCTTTCCCCCTCCTGGAGCTTTATTTCTTATTCCTGACTCTTCTGGACTGGCCTATGGCGCCCCTCTGGCATACCAGGGAGCAGAGGCCGCAGCCCACGCACCTGGCCCCGTTCACCCTGGGCTTCTTTGTCTGTTCGTTCCACAGGATGGCCTGGTGGCCTCCGTCCCTGCAGGAAATGAAGCAGCGGCCGCAGCCGATGCAGGCCTCTGTGTCTATGACGGGATAGACAATACTGTCCCTTTCCATCTCGTCGTTTTCCACCAGCTGGTCCACGGCGGCTCCCAGGAACTCTTCTATCTTTTTATAGCCCCTCTGGGCCATGTAAATCTGAAGGCCGCTTGTCAGATCGTCGATGATCCTGACTCCGTATTCCATGACCGCCGTGGTGACCTGGATGCTGCCGGCTCCCAGGAGGATGAATTCCACCGCGTCTCTCCAGGTGCGTACTCCGCCCATGCCGGAGATATGGCAGCCCTTTATGCCCTCCTGTCCCGCCATTTCCGCGATGAAGCGCAGAGCGATGGGCTTGACCGCCGCACCGGAATAGCCGCCCAGCATGGACCGTCCGTGGACGGAAGGGTGGGGGACCTGGGTATCGATGTTGACTCCGGTGATGGACTTGATGGTATTGATGGCGGCGATCCCGTCCGCCCCGCCTTCCATGGCAGCCAGGGCGGGCACTCTCATGTCCGTGATATTGGGCGTCATCTTGGCCAGAACGGGAAGGACGGTGCCTCTCCTGACGGCCCTGGTATAGCGTCTGACCGTATCTGGATCCTGGCCCACGTCGGACCCGGTCCCCTTTTCCTCCATGTTGGGACAGGAGAAGTTGCACTCCACCACGTCGGCTCCGGCCTCTTCCACGGCTCTGGCCAGGTATTCCCACTCCTCCTCGTTCCTGCCCATGATGGAAGCGATGATGACTTTGCCGGGATAGTTCTTTTTCAGTCTCCGGAAGCATTCCAGGTTCTCCTCCAGGGAATGGTCCGAGAGCTGTTCGATGTTCTTAAAGCCCAGCCAGTCTCCCGAAGAGGACTTCAGGGCCGAAAAGCGGGGGGAAGCCTCGCGGATGTCCATCAGGCACAGGGTCTTGAAGCAGACGCCGGCCCAGCCCGCCTCGAAGGCTCTGGCACACATCTCATAGGAGCTGGCCACTACGGAGGAGGACAGAAGGAAGGGGTTTTCCAGCCTGACTCCGCAGATATCGCAGGACAGATCCACCTTATCCGCTTCTGCCCTTCCTTCCAGAAGGGGCCTGTCCTTCTCCAGCGATTCCATGATCCCCGGGATATCCAGGTGCAGGGGGCAGAACTCCCTGGCTCTTTCCATGGCCTCTTTGTCATAATCCTCAGGAAGGAGGGCTGCCGCCTCCTCCATGTTGTCGAAATACAGGGCCCTCAGGATCCTGGCCGGATCCGGTTCGGGGCAGGCCCTGCTGCAGGCCGCGTCATGACACAGCATGCACTCTGCGATCTTTTTTCCCTGTCGGACTGCTGCTTTCTCTGTAAGCATTGCTGCTCCTTTCTTCCCCTGGGGGCATGTAAAAAGAGATTTTCCGAAGAAAGTCTCCGAATTCCGTTTACTCCTATACTCTATTATAAACGCTGGTGAGACCTGTGAGAAGAAGGGAAGCAGGGGAAGGTCCCGGCCATATATGCTCTGCATATGCCATGCATATATGTCTGCGGCTTGCCCGGCATATCTTCCCCTCTTCCGCTTTGTCCACTTCCTGCCTCCCCCCCCAAAGTAAACAGACTATGCTTATGATATTATCTTAAGAAATAGGATATGATAGATGATGAGTATGAGCACACAGGGCAGGCCGCGGGGGCCTTCCCGCAATGAATAAAGATGATTTCCGTCCCGCCCGGATGCTTTTTCAGAGGGCGGGACGCTTCCCATATATGAAAGAGGACATATGACAGCATATTATAAAGTGGAGGGCGGCAGCGCCCTTTACGGCGACGTTACCATTTCAGGTGCAAAGAACGCGGCTCTGCCCATTATCGCGGCATCCGTCATGACCGGGGAGAGCGTGACCATCGGCAACGTCCCGGACATCACGGATATCCGGATCATGCTGGAGGCCGTTGAGGCCATCGGCGCATCCGTGGAGAGGCTTGACCGCCATACCTTCCGCATCTGCGGGAAAGACGTCGACCCATCCATAAAAGCAGACACGGAAGGCCTCCACACCATCCGTTCCTCCTACTACCTCCTTGGGGCCCTGCTTGGCAGATTCAGGCAAGCCGCCGTAGCCCTTCCAGGCGGAGACGATATCGGAAGCCGCCGGATGAACCTGCACGAAAAGGGCTTCAGGGCCCTGGGCGCTGAGATCTCCTACGACGTTCCCGGTCTTGCCCGGGTCAGGGCAGACGCTCTTAAGGGCGCTCCCATCTATCTGGATACGGCTTCCGTTGGAGCCACCATGAACATCATTATGGCCGCCGTCATGGCTGAGGGCGTGACCACCATCGATAATCCCGCCAGGGAGCCCCATATCGTGGATCTTGCCAACTTCCTCAATCAGATGGGGGCAAATATCCGGGGCGCCGGCACCGACACTGTCAGGATCACCGGCGTGCCCTCCCTGCACGGTACTTCCTATTCCATCATCCCAGACCAGATCGAGGCGGGGACCTTTATGATCGCCGGCGCGGCCACCAGAGGGGACATTACCCTCCGCGGCGTCATCCCCAAGCACATGGAATCCATTTCCGCAAAGCTCAGAGAGACCGGCTGCACGGTCACCTGTGAAAAGGACGCCATCCGGGTCTTTGCCTCCGCAAGGCCGGAAAAGACCAACGTCACCACCCTTCCCTATCCCGGCTTTCCCACGGACATGCAGCCCATGATGACGGTCCTCCTGGGCCTTTCAAAAGGCGTCTCCACCGTTACGGAGAACGTGTTCGACAGCCGCTTCCGCTACATCGGGGAGCTCTGCAGAATGGGCGCCTGCATGCGGGTCTTCGGCAAGACCGCCGTTGTCGAAGGGGTGGAAGCCTACAGGGGTGCCCGCCTCACGGTGCCTGACATCCGGGCCGGGGCAGCCCTGGTCATTGCGGCCATGTGCGCAGACGGGGTCTCCGAGATCAGGGACATCGGCCATATCGAGCGGGGCTACGAGGATTTCCCCGAAAAGCTCTCCGCCCTGGGAGCCAGGATCGAAAGGGCAGAGTCGGATCCCCAGCCCCAGGATTTTCTCCGCACAGGCGATGTGGTATAGGGATCCTTCTTAATCAGCATACATAAGCAGGGCGCAGCCGGAAGATCTTACCGGCTGCGCCCTGTTATTCTTTTAGTGTAACTTATGGGGAAAGTTCCCATTAAAAATGAAATATATTCCTCCATCCCCTGAGGCTGACGGGTTCATATCGTTTTTTGAGCTCTCTGACCAGATTTCCTCCGCCCCCGTCGGGGATCACCACGTCGCACTCTCCCTTTCTGACCCCGAAAAAGACGGACCGGGGAGCGCCTGTAAAACGCCTCAGCTCCTCCAGCATGTCCCTGCGGCTGGCTCTTGCGGAATAGATCCTCAGGATCTTTTCTCCCTCCCGGCAGTCGAAGTTATCGAAAGCGGTCCGGATCCGGGGAGCGAAGTCCTGGTCTTCAAGTTCCTTACAGAGAGCCTCCACTCTTTCGGCCCTGTCGATCACCATAAAATACAGAACGTTGTCGGTCAGATCCTCCTCCGCGGATACATAGTTGCGGTAGGGGGATCCTTTCTTTTTCAGGTAGAGATGATACAGGGCATCCTGCGGCGAACCCTTCTCCGGCGGGGGGCCTGAGATCTTAAGTCCTCTGGTGTAGATGACCAGAAGGTTTTCCTCCACCCGGTTGATGTTGTAGGGGAAGCCCTTTTCCGCCAGGAAGGCGGCCGTCCCTGCGGCCGTCTCCTCATCCATCTTTACCGTCTTCACATAGGTCATCTCCTCCATGTCATAGAGGCAGGCGCCGTCCATGGCAATGATGGGGATCTTCAGCCCGATGCCCTTTGTCAGTTCCCGCACCGTGGCAGGGGTCTGCTTTGTGGAAACGGAGAAGCGGCAGCCGTCTTTTATAAAGCGGTTGAGCTGGATCCTGGTAAAGGGGGACAGATTCCTGTCCTCCCGGAAAAGGACATGATCCACCCCCGAGACAAAGAGGGTCTCCCGGTCCCTGGTCCTGGGCAGGTGGAGGCAGTTGGCCAGGACGGCGACGCCCACACCTATGATGGTATCCATGGTCCTGTTGAAAATAAAGATAAAGGGGTTGGCGTCCCCGATGTGGTTCATGATGATGCTTAAAAAGACCACCGTCGTAAAGTAGGAGGACTCCGTGATCCTTAAAAGCACCGTGGAATAGAGAACGACGCCGGCAAAAAGGACCAGAGTCATGTAGTAGGCAGGGGTATCCTGGAAGGTGGACCGGTCTCCCGACAGATACAGGGACCCGATCAGGACCACGCCTCCCCAGAAGGCCCCCACAAGGGTCCCGGTAATGCGTTTCTTTCCCACCTTGAGCATGTTGGCGGTATAGGGCTGGATGCACTGGAGGGCCGCAATGATGGAGTAGAAAGGCGTTCCTCTCCGGCCTCTTAAGAAGTAAATGATAAAGCATAAAAAGACGGCCAGCACGGACCGCAGGATCCTCTGTCCCAGCAGGGGGAAGTGTCTTTTCCGGATCTGATTCATAGGGGCACCTCAGTATTTTTTCTTTTCCAGCTCCTCCTGCGGATCAGCCAGTAGGTCACTTCCGTAATGCAGCAGGCCGTCCATCCCACGGGATAGCCCAGGCCCACCAGGATGGGAATATTGGCCACATAGCGGGTCACCAGGAAAAGATAGGTCTGTCGGACCGCTACGAAGCAGGTCAGCATGATGACCATGGGGCCTCTGGCGTCTCCTCTTCCCCTGAGGGCCCCTGCCAGCACATGGTTGACCGTATTGCACATGAGGAAGAAGACATTGGTCCGGAGGAAAAGAACGCCGGCATCAATGACCGAACGGTCCCTGGTAAAGAGGCCGGTGGCGGGAGCGGCGAACAGATAGAGAAGGGCCGCGATGGCCCCGGTCACGCTGACGGCAAGTACGACGGTGGTGGAGGTCCCCCGGTCCGCCCTTTCATAGTCGCCGGCCCCTATGTTCTGGCTGACAAAGGTGGTGGCTGCCATGGCCATGGACTGGATGGGCAGCATAATGAACTGGTCCAGCTTATTGTAGCAGGACCAGCCCGCCATGACGCTGGAACCGAAATGGTTGACATAGGACTGGACGAAAACGTTGGAAAAAGAGGTAATGACCGACTGGATAGCAGCCGGCATGCCTATGGAAAAGATCCTGACCGTGATATGGGGATCGATCCTGAGGTCCCTGCGGCTCAGTCTGTATATCTCTCCGGTAGTGGTCAGAAGAAGCAGGATCAGGACTGCCGAAATCATCTGGGATATGACAGTGGCCCAGGCCACCCCCGCGACACCCATATGGAAGCCCACTACGAATAAAAGGTCCAGAAAGATGTTGATGAAGGTGGTCAGGATCAGAAAGAGCAGGGGCCTGACCGTGTCTCCCACGGCCCGCAGGATGCCGGAGCCCATGTTGTAGATGAGAAGGCCCGAAATGCCGGCCAGATAGATGGTCAGATAGACCGTGGCGTCGGAAAAGACGTCGTCAGGGGTGGACATAAAGACCAGCATGGGCTTTACCCCCAGGACGCCCACTACGGTAAAGATGACCGACAGAAGGAAAGTCAGGGCCATGGTGGTCCCGATGGCGTCGTGAAGCTTCTCCTCTTCCTGGGCTCCGAAGTACTGGGCGATCAGAACGCCCGCGCCCACGGAAAAGCCGTTGAAAAAGAAGACGAACATGTTGGTGATCATGGTGGTGGAGCCCACCGCCGCCAGAGCCTCCTTGCCTACGAAATTGCCCACCACGATGGAGTCCACCGTGTTGTAGAGCATCTGGAAGGCATTGCCCAGCATAAGGGGAAGGGAAAAACCAATGACCTGGGTAAGAATAGGGCCCCGGGTCATATTTCTTGTTCTGCTCAAAAATCCATACCTCCGACCGATCCGGCATATAGCTTTTTCCGGATCCTTCTACTTTACCATAACACTGACCGGGCTGCTTTCATAATTAAATTTTGTTTTGGTTTGTTTTGGATGACAACAGAAATCTCAACAGCCGTCTGCAGGCAAAACAGCTATGAAGATGAAATGACTTTTCTTCATAGCCGGGGAAAGCACTATAAAGCAGAATGTTTTGGGATTTGCCGACTTTATTCTGTGTATGAGGGATCTTCTTGAATGTCAGGATAAGGCCTGCAATATAGCCTTGCATAGGAGCCTTACGAATATCCTGTTTCCGCCTTCCCTGCATCCCAGATTACATTGCCTTTCCTAAAATGAAAAAACGGTCCGTATAAACCGTTTTTTCTTAGGATTCACAAATAAATAAATAGATCAAGTTACTTAGCCACTATATTTTCTTTTTCATAGAAAACAGCCGCTTAAAATGCTTTTGAAATCTCTTTATGCTAAAATGATTTGAGTTTCAGATAACCATAATCATTGGCGGGCACAATTAAATTGGTATGTATTTATTGATAATATTAGTGCACTTTTAGTTGGTATGTATTATAATAT
>DETN01000091.1 GCA_002362155.1 Lachnospiraceae bacterium UBA3287
TGGAGGCGATCTCCTTGTTGGACATACCTCTGCCCACACAGTCTATGATCTGCCATTCGGAGTCCTTGAGCTTTCCGGAAAGCTGTTCCCCCACATGAATGGTCTGATTGGTCTGGGCCATATGTGAGAACATCCGGAATACCTTTCCGGTGATCTCGTCGTTCATGATGGAGATCCCGTTGGACACCTTATTGATGGCGCTTGACAGGTCCTTGAGGGACGTGCCCTTGAGAAGGTAGCCGCTGGCCCCGTTTTTAATGGCGTTGAAGACGTACTCGTCATCGTCGAAGGTGGTCAGAATGATGACCTTGATATCCGGGGAAAACTCTTTTACCTTTCTGGTACAGAGAACACCGTCCATTTCGGGCATGCGGACATCCATCAGAATGATGTCAGGTCTGTTTTTCTGTATGCTTTCCAGGACCTCCAGTCCGTTGGAAACCGTATCCGTAACGGAAAAGCCCGGGTTGGAGCTCAGCATGATCTGCAGGCTCTGCCGCATCAGCTCCTGGTCGTCCGCTATCAAAATCTTAATCATGATGATTCTCCTCTCCTGTATGCATTCTGAGCGGTATAAGGGCCCTGACCCTGAAACCGTCTCTTCCGTCTGTCTCAAGGCTTCCTCCCAGCATATCCAGTCTTTCCTGCATATGGGTCAGGCCGAAGCCTCTGTGAAGATCTTCGCAGCCGGCGCCGTTGTCCTCGATTTTGATCTCCAGCAGATGTTCCTTTCTTTCGATGCTGATGATGATCCTGGAGGGATGGCCGTGGCGGACCGAATTGGTTATGGACTCCTGCAGGACTCTGTAGACCACATTCTCCTCGTCCTGGGCCAGGTTTGTAAGATCGTCTCTGCAGGTATACTCGAACAGAATGCCCGTGGACCTGCACATTTCGTCCACCATGCCCTCAATGGCTTCCCGCAGGCCCTGCTGTTCCAGGGCGTCAGGTCTGAGGGCCCGCACGGAACTCCGGACGTCCTTCATGCCCTGCCTGGCCACGTTCTGAATGGACTTCATCTGCTGCCTGGCAAGATCCGGCCTGGAATCCAGAAGGACAAAACATGCCTCCAGTCCCGTGACAATGCCTGTCAGGGCATGGCCTATGGTATCGTGGATCTCCCTGGCCAGGCGGTTTCTTTCCTGCATCTGGGCCATCTCGGCAGATGTTCTGGAATACTCCTCCAGCTTGATATTGGCCACGGTCAGTTCTTCGTTGAGCCTCATGATCCTTTCAGTCTTATCCATCTGGTAGCGGAGGGTGACCACCAGGAAAATAATGAACATGACGATGTTGACCAGCTGCATGGTATTCAGAATACTCTGCAGGATCCCGGCCGCCCTGGGGTTATAGAAGACAAGATAATCCGAAAAGGAAACGTTCCGGATCCAGAGGTTCAGGATCCCCGAGTCCACCACCATATACAGGATGATCACGGGGATCAGATATCCGATCTTATTTTTCCGGCTGTATCCTCCGTGGATGATATCCGTCATGACCAGGATCAGAATGCCTGTGTAGGCCATGCCGCACAGGACAGACAGCATGACAGAGACAATGATCTCCAGCAGCAGCTTGATGAAATTCATGCCCTCCTCTTCCATGTCGAGATGGAACAGGATGAGAAGGCCCGCGTAAAGCATAAAGACGGAAGCGGCAAAGCGCATGCTCTCCATGGGCAGGACCGGAATGGTCTTCAGAAACAGCAGTGCCGAATTGCTGCGGGCCATGCCCATAATGGCATGGTAGGATATGACGGTTATATAAAGAAGAATCAGAAGATTCAGGTGCTGCATCAGTTTCCAGACTCTTTCCGGACTTTTGCGGCTGACATCAAACAGGTTCATAGAGATTTCTCCGGGAAATGACGGCGGTCTTACTGCCATCTGTGAATATCGAACCGGTCAAGATTTTCATTATTGATCAGGTCCACCGGCAGAGTAATAACGGATTCATACTCTTTTCCGTCCAGCATCCGGTAGAGGGTATCCGCGGCAGCTTCTCCGATCTGGGCGGGGAACTGGGCTGCCGTTGCCTCCATCTCTCCGGACTGGATCATGGACTTGGCGTCCGGCGATCCGTCTATACCGTAGACACGGACATCTTTCAGTTCGGGATGATTGCGGATGGCTGTCACGGCCGCTTCGCCTGCCAGATCGTTGAGGCAGAACACGGTATCGAATTCTCCGCCCTCCTGAATGTATTCTTCCACCAGGGGAAGGGCGATCTCATACTGACCCTGACAGCTGATCTCCTTTACGATCTGATAATCCGGATTGGAGGAAATAGCCTCCTTCAGCCCGCTGACTCTGTGGGTACTGGAGATGGCCGATTCATGGTTGAGGACCAGGATCCTGCCGGAGGACTGCTTCTCCATGATGTACTTGCCGATCATGTAGCCGGCCTCGAAATTGTTGGATACGATGGTACAGTCTGCCTGGCTCATGTCCTGCAGCTCCGTATCCACCACAATGATCCTGACGCCCAGCTTTCTGGCCCGGTCCAGGACATCGGAGAGCCCGTCCGAAGTGACCGGGGTGACAATCAGGGCGCTGATTCCCATGGACAGCATGGAATTGATCTGACTGACCTGGCGGCTTATGTCCAGTCCCGGATCCCGGAGGACCATCAGATCTCCTTCGCCCTCCACCCGGACCCTGATCTGCTCGTTCAGAATGTCATAGAACTCATTGTTCATGGTCATATAGCTGGCGCCGATCAGACGGGAATTCTCCGTTCCCTTCTTGGAAAGCCGGATCCAGTTCATACTGGTAGAGTAAAGAAGGATCAGCACGGCTACATAAGCCGATATGATGACCGCTCTTAAGAATCTGTCTCTGCTGCCCATTCCCGTCTCCTGTTCCCGGTAAGTTTCATACATCTGAAAAACTTTTCCTGCCACCTGTATCATACTCAATTTGCCTGAAGGAAAAAAGTTATTTCAGACATGACAAATGTCACTATTATTATTTTTTACAGGTCTCCCGCCGGCAAATATGCGGTTTTTTGAATATCCGCCTTTTCTATTACATTTTCATCTCTGATTACGCCCATACCCGGTTCCAAAGTATGCTATACTTTATTAAAAATAACAGGAAAGGAGATCCTCCATGTATAAGATCATAGCCAGCGATCTGGATGAGACCCTCATTCTGCCTGACGGCAGCGTAACAGAAAAGAACCGCCAGGCCATCAGGGCGCTCCGCCCTCTGGGCATCAAGTTCGTTCTGGCCACGGGAAGACCCTATAACAGCGCCCAGAAGACCCTGAAGGAACTGGACCTCTTTGAAAAGGAGGATGAATATATCATCTCCTTCAACGGCGGAATGATCACGGAGAATAAGGGAAACCGCATTCTCCACTGCACCCCCATGGACTTCGACGATATCGACATGCTCTTTAAAAAGGGCATTCAGTACGATGTCTGCATCCATGTGTATACGGCCGATACGGTCTATGTCTGGAACATCGATCAGGACGAGCGGGATTATATCAACGGACGCATGGAGGTCACCGAGATCGAAGGGGACAGCATCGAGTTCCTCAGAGGCAGCGTCATGATGAAGATCCTCTTCACCAACACGGACTATGCCTATCTCAGAAAGATCGACGAAGACCTGAAGGACCTGACCCGGGACATGGACGTCTCCTATTCTGCCAACCGCTATATAGAGTTCAACCCCAAGGGCGTCAACAAGGGCCAGGGGCTTTTAAAGCTTGCTTCCATCCTGGGGGTGGACCGTAAGGATACCATCGCCATCGGCGACAACCTGAACGATCTGTCCATGATCCTGGATGCGGGAATCGGCGCCGGCGTTGCCAACACCTTGCCCGACATGAAGGACAAATGCGACTATGTGGCCGAAAATGACTTCCGCCATGACGCCGTGGCCGAGGTCATCGAGCGCTTCGTACTATCTGCACAGAAATAAGACCTGAAAAGGAACATCAAAGAGGACTGCCGGCCGGCAGTCCTCTTTGATATCTTTCTTATATTCGTTTTGTTTTCATATCTTTTTTCAGCTTTCATGCTTCCAGCTCGTAAAGACGGTAGATCTTCCCGTAGATCCTGCCGGTAAAGAGCATCTTAAAGAAGAGCCTTTCAGCCGGAGGAAGTTCGTTTACCAGGGCAGGGGGCGTGAAGGAATGTTCCTTTACGACTCTGATCCCCAGGCCGCCTGTCACGCTTTCCATGTCATCGATGCCGTAGAGCCTGGTGACTCCCACGTCGTTGACAGGATTTTTATATCTGGAAGCCCTGGCGCCAAATTCCGTATATACGTCCATCAGGATATGAAGCTTTCTGTATCTGTCATGCAGGGCCCCGAGAAAAGCTCTCAGCTGGTCCTTCGTGAGATACATGCTGAGCCCTTCCATGACCAGGACCAGCGTATCGGCATCCGGAAGAAGCTCTGTCTGCGCGGGATCCGAAGCGTCCAGAGCCAGCATATGGTATTTTTCCGTCTCGTCAAAATATTTTCTCCGGATCTCTATGACATCGGGCAGATCACCGTCCACCCAGGCGCAGCAGGAATCG
>DETN01000068.1:0-3627 GCA_002362155.1 Lachnospiraceae bacterium UBA3287
GTGTTAAAGCCCGAAATGTCCACCAGGGCCCTGATGGATGAGATCCGCAGAAGGAACGGAAATCTGGAAATTTCCTGCGGAAGGCCCGTGGAGAACGTCCAGGAGCTGTGATAAACCGTTAACAATGTATGAAAATTGATACAAATTAATTAAATTTGCAATGGCACTGTCGGCAGAAAAGGGTATAATAGTAAAAAATTCCTTAAGGAGTATTATGCCCTATGAGACCATCACGAGGAAAAATCACCCGGGCCCTTGCCCTGGTCCTGATCCTGGTGCTTATGATATACAGCCCTGTTTCTGCTTCCACAGTGCCCTCCAGAAGCCCGGATCGGCCGGACGCCGAAAAGACACTGAAAGTCCTTTTCGTCGGCAACAGCTTCAGCGTTGATACCAGCAGATATCTGTATCAGATCGCGGAGGACGCCGGATACAGGCTGAGGATCGGCGATGCCTGGATCAGCGGACTGCACCTGAGCGAAATGTATACCTACCTGTCCTGCAACATGAGAAAGTTCACCTATCTGGAGAACCGGGACGGGACCTGGAATACCATGAAATCGGGAGGCGGCCCTCTGTGGCGGCTGACGGACGTGCTGAAAAGGACCAAATGGGACGTGATCGTGATCAACCAGTACAGCGCCGATACCGGCAACATGGGTTCCTTCTACACCAACGGTTCCGTCAGGGGTGAGAACTTCCTGAGCATGGTCACGGAATACATTCATAAGAGATGTCCGGGTGCCACCCTGGCCTACAACATGACCTGGGCTTTCCCAAAACATTCCACCATCACTAACTTCGATTCCATTTACGGCGGAAGCCAGAAGCAGATGTTCCGGATGATCTGCGATACCACCAAGGTATTGCTGGACGGACTGCAGCTCAGCGGCGATCTGCCGGTATACGGATCCCAGAAGGCTTCCATCAAAGCGGCAGCCAAGGGAACGGAACGGATCGATTTCATGATCCCTACCGGTACGGCCATACAGAATGCCAGAAGCAGCTACATGGGTGATACCATGTGCAGGGATATGAAGCATCTGTCCCTGAACTACGGAAGGTATATCGCAGGGCTCTGCGCGGCGGCCAGCCTGGGCATTCCCATTGACAGGATCACAAGGCCCCATATGGAGCAGTCGACGTCCACCCTGAATATGGCCGTGATGAAAAAGTGCGTCACGGACGCCCTGAAAAATCCCTATTCCGTTACCACGCAGCAGAAAAAGGCCCCTTCTCTGGAAGATCCCGAGCTGACGGTGCGGCAGACCAGCAAGGGCTATGTCAAGGCCAAATGGAAGATGGTCAGAGGCGCCACAGGCTACAGGGTGGTCTATAAGAAGGGCGGCAGCAATGTCACCCATACAAAGACCCTGGTTCCCGGCGAAAGGTCTTTCGTCTTCAAGGGAAAAGAAGGGAAGAACTCCGTTACAGTCTATGCCATCGGTGATACCTATATAAAGAACTCCGACAAGGTGACGGAAACACTGAAGATCAGAGACTGACGCTGCACTGAGAGGATATACAGGCAGAGAATGAAATGATTTATGAAAGGATCCTGCAGCAGCCGGACGGCTGCCGCAGGATCCTTTTTCATGTCTGAGTCCGTCCGGGGCCGGGTCAGGCTCCCTGTGATCTTCCAATTCCCTGCTGATATGCCTCTTTTCCGGGGCCGCCTTCTGCCGGGCCGCCGGGTCGGCCCACTCCTTTGCCGGACCGCCCTCTGCGGCCGCAGCTTCGGGCTCCGTGAAGGAACTTCAGGGCAGAAAAAGGACTTCCCGCCGGCGGCGGGAAGTCCTGTAAATAGCTTTGATCGATTTTTATGATGGTGCCCGCTGTATCCTGCCTTCTTTTACGGGCAGAAGGGCAGGCTTTTTCTCTGCACTCAGACCAGGCCCAGGATGGGGAAGAAGAAGCAGATCAGGCCGCCCAGGACGGCGTAGAAGAGGCAGTAGATAAAGGCTTTGCCCAGGATCTTGCTTTCGCTTCCCACGATGCCGACTGCGGCGCAGCCGATGGCGATACTCTGAGGGCAGAGCATCTTTCCTACGCCGCCGCCCATCTCGTTGGCCGCGCAGAGCCAGGCGGGATCCGCTCCGATCTGCTGGGCCGTCTGGGCCTGCAGGGAGCCGAAGAGAACGGCCGTGGAAGTGCCGGAGCCTGTTACGAAGCCGCCGATGACGCCGATCAGAGGAGAGAAGAGAGGGAAGAAGGATCCCGTGACTTTGACCAGGACTGCCGCGATGGAGCTGATCATGCCGCTGTAGCCCATGATCTTGGCAACGGCCAGCACGCTGCAGACGGTCAGGATGGTCTTGACGTTGTTTTTAACGGTACGGCAGAGGACCTTCCACATGGTGGCGGGGGTGGCCTTCTGGATCAGGCTTCCGCAGAAGGAAGCGATAAATATGATGATGCCCGGTGTGTTGACCCAGAAGAAGTTGAGGGTGCCGGGATTTTCGCCGGCATAGACCTGGACAGAGGATTTGATGGCTGCCAGGGGATCATGGATCACAGGGACCAGGTTGGAGGTCAGAAGCAGGAAGAGGAAGGTAAAGATAAAGGGAGCCCAGGCGGTAAGGCCCTTCTGCAGTGTCATGGGCTGTTCCTTTTTCCCTGAGGAAGTGATCAGATATTCCGGTTCCACCTGATGGGGCAGGAGCTTTGCGGCCGCCACCATGATGACCATGCTGATGATGGAGCCCAGGATGTTGGGCAGCTCGGCGCCGATAAAGGCAGCAGTCAGAAACTGGGGAATGACAAACGACAGGGAGGCGATGAGGGTGAAGGGGAACATGCCCTTCATGGCCTTTAAGCCGCCGCCGATGATGATGACTGCCAGGAAAGGTGACAGGAAGGTCAGGATAAACTGGATCGTGGCGGCGTATCTGGTCAGGGTCAGGATATCCAGGCTGGCGATGCCTGCCAGGGTGGTGGCGGGAACGCCCACGCTGCCGAATACGGTGGGAGTGGAATTGATGACCAGGCAGGCCACAACGGCCAGGATAGGATCGAAGCCTACGCCTACCAGCATGCCTGCGGGAATGGCCACGGCTGTTCCGAAGCCGGCCATGCCTTCCATGAAGTTGCCGAAGCCCCAGGCGATGATCAGCATCAGGATACGGTTATCGTTGGACAGAGAGCCCAGCATGCGCTTTATGTCTTCCATGGCCCCTGTCTCCAGAGTCATGTTGTAGGTGAAGAGAGCGGCAATGATGACCAGAATGATGGGCCAGAGGGCGTTGAGGATGCCCTCCAGGGCGGCGGTGATCGTTTCAACGGGGGTCAGGCCGAAGAGAAAACATCCCTCGATGGCGGCTACGGCCAGAGCGATCAGGCAGGCCTTATAACCGGGAAGCTTTATGACGCTCATTGCTACGATCAGCCATACGATCGGTATCAGGGCCAGTATGAAGTTCATACAGTTATCCTCCTTTTTGAGATCCGCTGCAGAAGATGCAGTAGGATTTTTTTCGGGTTTACAGCTGGTTCAATTCCTTGTCATTATAACATTTCACAGTCCGTATAAGTAGTCCAAATCCACAATTCCGTATACTTTTTACGTCAATATGGTCGAAAAGGCATGGGGAAGCTCTTGAAATTTGTGCATTATTACAGAAAACAGGG
>DETN01000068.1:3740-6480 GCA_002362155.1 Lachnospiraceae bacterium UBA3287
CGGATATTTTCTTGACAGAAGGACTTCTTTGCATTACTGTATGATTGTTAAATATATTGCTGGGGGAGCGTACGCTGAGAAACCGGTTTTTGCCGGTGACCCTTATTACCTGATCCGGACAATGCCGGCGAAGGGAAGCCTGACAGTATGAAAGAGATGCTTTTGACGGGACATGTCCGGACATGTCTCCGGCTGATGCTTTCTGAGGAGCTGTCAAACGACGCCCCCTCCTTTCTGGACAAGGAGGATTTTTTATGTCTATCTTCGTTACAGTCGACGGCGGACTGACAACAGCCGGCTATGCACTCTTCGTTATTATGGCCCTTGCAGCCCTGATCGGGGCGGCGGTCATCGCCGGCAAGGCGTCCGGAACCAGAATCACGGCCAAGGTCCTGGCTTTCTGCGCCATGGGCATTGCTCTGGCCCAGGTGACAAGCTATATCAAGGTCTTCAAGCTTCCCTACGGCGGTTCCGTTACCCTGCTGTCCATGTTTTTTATCGTTCTGATCGCCAACTGGTACGGCGCCGGGACGGGAATCCTGGTAGGCTTCGTATACGGCGTCCTGCAGTTCATCCAGGAGCCTTATTTCCTGACAGTGCTCCAGGTCTTATGCGACTATCTGCTGGCCTTTGCGGCCCTGGGACTGGCCGGCTTCTTTTCCAAGCAGAAGAACGGTCTGACCATCGGCTATCTCGTCGGTATTCTGGGGCGGGGCGCCTTCAACGCTCTGGCAGGCTATCTCTACTGGATGGAATATATGCCGGAGAACTTCCCTAAGTCTCTGACAGCGGTATATCCTATCGTATACAACTATTCCTTCATTCTGGCAGAAGGTATCATTACCCTGATCATCATCAACATTCCTGCCGTGAAGAAGGCTCTGGGCAGGATCAGGACCATGGCGGTCGGCTGACCGGCTCCATCCTTTTACCGGCCCTTCCGGACGGGGCTGCTGATCATTTATTTCGCTTATTACATCGACGGTGTTGTGCAGAGAATAGAAACATATCTGTATAAGCATCGTATTCCGCCGGCCTTTGAGGCTTTTACTAGATTTCAAGGCACCATGACGCTTTCCTGGGCCGGCGGATATCCTGCTTCTGATCTGCTTTCCGGAAGATGGCCGGAAACTCTTCAGGAATATCCCTGCACCTGACCTTCCCGGCTGCACCTTCATCCGGGGAGGAGTTATAGATCCGGTGCCTTGCTTCCCTCTTTCCCTTTTCCTCATCCTGTACGGAGAGGCAGAAGGAAAGAGGGAATCTTTTTTTATATGGCCTTTTCCAGGCATCAGCGCATAAGGCTCTTTGCCATGGCCGTTTTTAAATGGAATGGAAACCCTGCCGGGAGATGAGCGGGAATGGATCTGTGACAGGCCTTAAGTCCCATAACAAGCGGCCCGGGAAGATAAAAATGCAGCCCGGATCCGAATGGCCTGCCTGTCCCTTCTGCCGTGGCCAAAACAGTGAGTAATACAAATCAGCTCAGGAACTCCGTTCCCGGCTCCTTTGCCCGGTTCCATTGTGCTGAAAAGCAAAAGATTTCTGCCTTTCATTTTTGCTGAAAAAGTAGAAAATACGCTTGCATTTAGGCTCGTGACCGTGCTATAATACGTTCGCTGTCTGTTAGGGACAGTGTATTTTTGTCAGATTAAGTAAATTTTACAGAGCGTAAAACCAGTGTGATGATATACAGACCCCGTCACAGCCTAATGTAACGAAACGCTCAATAAGGAGGAAACATGAAGCAGAATATTCATCCTAAGTATTATCAGGCAACCGTAACATGCAACTGTGGCAATACTTTTGTGACCGGTTCCACAAAGCCCGAGATCCACGTAGAAGTTTGCTCCAAGTGCCATTCTTTCTACACCGGCTCCCAGAAGACCATCGCAGCCAAGGGCCGTATCGACAGATTCAACAAGAAGTATGGTTTCGGCGCCAACAACTAGAATTTATCCTGAAAACACTGAGGGACAAGGCAGGGGTATTCTCTTGCCTTGTCTTTTTGTTTACTTTAAGGACCGGACCTGTGCCTTTTTCTGCGTCCGGCCCTGAAACAGAAAGGAAATCTGTGCTATGTCTGAATGCAAACCCAAATGCTCCCAGCACTATTCCGGCATCGGCGGCCAGGCTGTCCTGGAAGGCGTCATGATGCGCAACGGGACCCGCTACGCCACGGCCGTCAGAAAGCCCGACGGAACCATCATTGCGGAGCCCATGGAATACCACGGGATCCTGGAGGATTCCTTCCTTAAAAAGACGCCCTTTGTCAGAGGCATTTTTGTCTTTATAGACTCCCTGATCCTGGGCATGAGATGCATCAATTATTCCGCCGAGTTCTGGGCGGAAGACGAAGAGGATGAGGGCAGAACGGAAAAGGACAAGGAAAAGGACGCAAAGCTGGAAAGCGTCCTGTCGGTCCTGGTGACCGTCCTTGCCTTTGCCCTGGCCATAGGCCTTTTCTTCATCCTTCCCTACTTCATTTCCTCCCTTCTTAAAAACGTGATAGGGAGCCATTTCCTTCTGGCCGTGGCGGAGGGCCTGATCCGGATCGGGATCTTTGTCCTTTATATATCCTCCATCAGCATGATGAAGGATATCAAGCGCCTCTACCGCTACCACGGAGCGGAGCACAAGTGTATCAACTGTATCGAGAACGGTCTTCCCCTGACGGTGGAGAACGCCAGAAAGTCCACCCGCTTCCACAAGCGATGCGGCAGCAGCTTCCTGATCTTCG
>DETN01000006.1 GCA_002362155.1 Lachnospiraceae bacterium UBA3287
TTCCAGACAGAGGCCGCCGTTGGAATGAGCCCGAAATAGACCGGGACAGAGCAGCTTTCCGTAAACTTGTTGACCGCCTTCAGATTTCTTTCGTATATTCCCGGATCCGGATCCTTCTGGATCATGAAGAGGGTATCCTCCTCTCCCAGAAGGACGCCGGCGTTCTCCCTTCGGCCGGAGGCCCTTTCCAGGGCCGCCTTCATATGGACCCAGGTGTCCCTGAGGGGCACATGGTCCGAAGCGTAGTCGGAAAACTTTTCGATAAAACTCCCGTCCATGATCTTCTTTACCGTGATCTTTGTCGGGAACTCCTGCAGGTAACGGTTCTCGTTCTCGGAAAACCTTTTCGCCGGCAGCAGGAAGGTCAGAAGGCCCATCAGGCCAATAAATCCGACAAAGATTAGGGTTATGAGAATATTCTGAACTTTTTTCATCCCGCCGCCTCCTTAAAACCGGAAATAAAGGAAAGGATTATAGGTATCCGCCACCAGGTAGGCCGTGCAGACGATCAGGGATCCGGCCACCAGGGCAATGCGCAGGTAACCTCTTCCCTTTTCCGGGATCTTTGCAAAGAGGCCGGATACAAGAGGCGTGGAGCCTGCTGCCGCCGCAAGAAATGCCGGCAGGTAGCTTCTGAGAAGATACAGGGCTCCGGGATCCAGAAGGGGCCCGCCTCCGAACATGACCTTAAGATAGGCCGGCATGCCGCCGTTTTCCAGTCCGAACAGGACCCATCCCACCACTACGATGAGCATGGTCAGGAGGTGCCGCAGGAAAGACGGAAGTTTTTCCAGATATTTTCCCAGGACCAGCTTTTCCAGGACCAGCAGGATCCCGTAGTAAAGCCCCCAGAACAGGAAATTCCAGCTGGCTCCGTGCCAGAGGCCCGTGACCGCCCAGACGATCATCAGGTTGAGGACCCACCTGGCAGGACGTACCCGGTTGCCTCCCAGGGGAATATAGAGATAGTCCCTGAACCAGGTGGAAAGACTGATGTGCCATCTGCGCCAGAAATCCGTAACGCTGACCGCCGTATAGGGATAATTGAAGTTCTTCAGAAATTCGAAGCCCAGCATGCGGCCCAGGCCTATGGCCATATCCGAATAGCCGGAAAAGTCAAAATAGATCTGGAAGGTAAAGGCTATGGCTCCCAGCCAGGCCCCCAGTACGCTCATCCCTTCCGGCATGACCTTGTAGATCTCCCAGATCCTGCCCAGGGTATTGGCCAGAAGGAGCTTTTTGGACAGGCCCACCATAAAGATGCAGACGCCGGAGGCAAAGCGGTCAAAGCTGTGGGTCCTTTCTTCCAGCTGGTCCGCGATCTCCTTGTACTTGATGATGGGGCCGGCGATCAGCTGGGGAAAAAGGGTCACGTAGGTGCCGAAGCGCAGGATGGACTTCTGAGGCCTGGCGTCTCCCCGGTACACATCGATGGTATAGGACATGGTCTGGAAGGTATAAAAGGATATGCCGATGGGCAGGTGGATCCCCAGGACCGGCATGAAGGTAATTCCTATGCTCTGCAGGGAAGCTGCAATGAAATCCCAGTACTTGAAAAAGAAGAGCAGGGCCAGATTCATAATGACGGAAGAAGCCACCGCCCCCTTTGCCAGGCGGAGCTTTCCCGCCTTCTTCCAGCGGTCTACCAGAAGACCGTGGGTAAAATCTATGGCCGTGGACCAGATCATGATCAGGAAATAGATCTGTTCTCCCCAGAAATAGAAAAGAAGAGACGCGATAAAAAGGACCAGGTTCCGGACCCTGACCGGGGACAGGTAGTAGACGGCCAGGACCAGGGTCAGATAGCAGAACAGAAATACAGGCGTGGAAAAAACCATAGTCTCCCCCTGAAAAAGGAATAAGCCTTTTTGCTTTTATGACTTCAGAAACGGTTCGGAAAGCCGCCTCTCAGAGAGAGGCCCGGATACAGCAAAGAGTGCCCTGCCTTAAGCAGAGCACTCAGAAAAAGTGCATTCTTACCGAAACGTCTTTTTACTTTGCAAGGGCAAAGACGTCGTCGGGAATGATATATCCGTCGGGAAGAACGATCATGGCCACATAATTTCCTTTGACCTGGACGCCGGCCCTGTGCTCCCATGCATACTCGGACTCTGCGCCGCAGCCGCCGCCCCGGGCGATCCTGTCTTCAAAGCACTTCTTGATGCCTTCCACGTCATCGGGATTTGCCGCTTCCACCAGAGCGATCTCCAGAGGACCTCCGGTCACGGGTGCGAAAGCGATGACTCTCTGCTTCAGTTCAAAATCGGAAAGTCCCACATAGTACTCGCCGATCATCTCGTCATCCTCTTCGGGGAAGAGCATAAGTTCGCCCTGTTCGCTGTCAGCCTGCAGATCGATGAATGCTTCGTAGATTGCCTGCAGATCCAGTTCTTCCGCTGCTTCTTCAGAAGCTGCTCCCTCAGATGCAGGTGCGGAAGAGCCTCCGCAGGCCGCCAGAGCAAAGACCATGACCAGAGAAAGAAGCAGTGCCAGAATACGTTTTGTCTTCATAATAATTTCCTCCTGAAATAATGCCGTTTTTCTCGTGGCATATTTTCTTTTACGAATTGTATTATAACATTCTTCCGTCCGCTCTGCCACCGCAGGGATTGCAAATACTTCCTTCGCTTATCCTCTCTTTTCCTTCGTTTTCCTTACGGCCCATCGCCCTTTTCTCCTTCAGGGAAAGGTCTCCCGGATGACCCGGACGGCCTCCTCCTGCTGTTCCTCTGGAGTCAGAAGGGCCTCTCCGTCTCCCTTCTGGAGTCCGTAGTCGCCGAAGAAGGCGTGGTTTCCTCCCTCGATGCAGTATTCCCTGGAGCGTTCAGGTGCATAGGCCCTTCCCTCCTCCAGCTTTTCCATGTTCAGGACCCTGTCCTCGGATCCGTAGAGGATCAGCTCTGTCAGATCCTCTCCCAGCTGCCTGGTGGGATAGGCGGCGCAGAGGATCAGACCCGAGATCTTCTCCGGATGGCCCGAAGCGTAAATGGCGGCCGCGGCCCCGCCCAGGGAGTGGCCTCCCAGATACCAGACCTCCGATTCCGTCTCTTCCATGATCCCCGCGGCGGCGTCCATGTCCAGAAAGGCCAGGCGCAGGGGCATCCTCACAAGACATACGTCCATGTCTTCTTCCGCCAGAAGGCGGAGAAAGGGGGCGTAGGCCTTCGCTTCCACCTTTGCGCCGGGATAAAAAACAAGAGTCTTTCCGGATGCGGGGCCGTCGAAGAAATATCCGTAGTCGGTCTCCCTTACACTGACGGCCCCCTCCTCCGACAGGGCCTCAAGGGCTCTTTGGTCCGCCCTGTAATAATCCGTGACATAAAAATATACAGCGAGGGCCGCGGACAGAAGGGCCAGGCATAAGATCGCAGCGATTCTTTTTTTCATCGTGGCAGACTTTTCTCTCCTTCCTATTGCTCTGACCGGGGGGCCGGGCCGTACCATGCATCGGCCGGGCCGTATTCCCCGTATTCGCAGCCCACGTTCTCCGCCTTTACAGAATCCACCAGGATCCCGTCACGGTAAAGATCCACCTTTCCTGTCCCGTTTCCTCCGTTCCAGAGGCGGCGGTGCCGCATCTTTCCGTCCGGGGCTTCATAACGGATCAGCAGCATATCCTTTTTCAGGCAGGTGATATCCGTGACCATGCGGTCGCGGCGG
>DETN01000197.1:0-280 GCA_002362155.1 Lachnospiraceae bacterium UBA3287
CCTTCTGGCAGTCGCCGTAGGTGAAATCCATCTCCTCGCCGCCGATGATGGCAGGCAGGTTCTTCAGGTCGTTGGGCACCGTCCAGTCCAGAGTGATGTTGGAGAAGGGTGCCTGTGTGCCCCAGCGGCTGGGCGTGTTGACGCCGTAGATAAAGGACTGGACGCACTGCTTGACCTCATGCTGGTCCAGGTTGTCGATCTTGACAAAGGGAGCCAGGTAGGTATCAAAGGAGGAGAATGCCTGGGCGCCGGCCCATTCGTTCTGCATGATGCCCAGGAA
>DETN01000197.1:417-576 GCA_002362155.1 Lachnospiraceae bacterium UBA3287
CTGCTTCAGGCTCCAGCCTGCACAGTAGCCGGTCAGCATGGACAGGTCGTGCAGGTGGATGGCAGCGCTGCGGTGGGCCTTGGCGATATCATCGTCATAGACCTCGCTCAGCCAGTAGTTGGCTGTGATGGCGCCGGAGTTGGAAAGGATCAGACCGCC
>DETN01000197.1:621-50427 GCA_002362155.1 Lachnospiraceae bacterium UBA3287
ACGGAATAGGTGACGGTGGAATTCTCCTTGACGCGCCAGTCATTGATCTGCAGGTAGTTGTCGATCAGCTCCTTGTAGTTGAGCAGGGCGGAATTGACGTTCCTGACCTTCTCGCGCTGTCTGCGGTAAAGGATGTAGGCCTTGGCCACATCCGCATAGCCGGACTCGGAAAGGACTTTTTCCACGCTGTCCTGGATGCTCTCGACGGAGATCTGGCCGTCAACGATCTTATCCTCGAAATCGGATGTGACGTGGAGCGCGATCAGTTCGATCACACTGGGATGATACTGCTTTTCCAGGGCTACGAAGGCCTTGGTGATGGCTTCTGTGATCTTGCTGATGTTGAAGTCAGCGATCTGGCCGTCTCTCTTGATGACTTTATACATGAAATGACCCCCTTAGGTAATACATAAATATCTATCTCGTTTTTCCGAGCCGAGATAAATAGTATCACTCAAGGGGGGTAAAATCAATATCTTGATTTATTTTTGGTAAAGATGCACAAGATGTAGTGTTTTCAGTAAATTTCTTTTTCAAAGACCCAAAATATGGCATTCTTTGTCCGGAAAACCGCATGCCCGGAAAAAGCCGCGGCCCCGGTCCGGAATAAAACGATAAACTATTTCCTGCCTTCTGGCAAGGCGGAAAGGCCCGGTCATTCTGTAAAAATTTTGTAAACATTTCCTGTTCCCTCAGACGATCCGCCTCCCCTTCAGGATCACGGCCCTGAGGGCCAGGGAATCGTCCCAGAGGACCAGGGATGCGTATTTCCCGGGGGCGATGGTCCCGCAGTCCCGAATGATCCCCAGTCGGGCCGCCGGCGATTCGCAGGCGCTGACAAGGGCGCTCTCCAGAGGGATGCCGGCCTCCCTGACCAGATATCTGACGCAGTCGGGAAGGGAGGTCACAGACCCTGCCAGGGCCCCGTTTTTTGCCAGCATGGCCCTTTTCCCCTCCACCCGGACCTTCTGCCCGCCCAGGGTGTAAAGCCCGTCTCCCAGGCCGGATGCACGCATGCTGTCGCTGACAAGGACGATCCTTTCCGGCCCCAGAAGGGAGAAGGCCATGCGGATCACGGCCGGATGGACATGGACCCCGTCGCAGATCAGCTCGGCGGTGACGCCCTCTGCATCCAGCACGGCCCCCGCGGCTCCCGGATCCCGGTGCCTTACTTCCGGCATGGCGTTGAAAAGGTGGACGGCGTGGCAGGCGCCCTCCGCAAAGGCTCTCATGGCCGTTTCATAATCCGCGTCCGTATGGGCCAGGGATACATGGGCGCTCCCTCCCACCGCCTGGATAAACTCCCGGACGCTCTCCTCCCCGGGGACCTCCGGGGCGATGGCCAAAAGCTTTACAAGGCCCTCTGCCGCCTCCTGAAATTCGAAGAAGCGCCGGGAGGATCTGGGCAGGATAAAGGCAGGGTCCTGGGCCCCGCATCGGAGGGGGCTGATAAAGGGCCCCTCCATGTTTACCCCCGCCAGCTCCGCCATAAGGCCGTCCTTTGCATTGTCCTGCCTTTTCTTCCAGGCGGCGGCGCAGGAGAGGACCTCCTTAAGGGCATCTGCCGGCAGGGTCATGACGGCCGGGCAGAGGGCGGTCACTCCGATGGAAGCCTCATAGGCCGCGATGGTGTCCAGAGCCTCCATGGAAGCGTCGCAGAAGTCCGCCCCCATGCAGCCGTGGAAGTGGAGGTCCGTCATTCCCGGGATCAGGAGGCCGCCCTGTCCGTCCAGGATCTCCTCCCCCGGGGCCGCGGGGGGAATAAAGGCTTCCCCCTCTTCCGGGGAAAAAAAGGATATGACCTCCCCGATGCGCTCTCCCGCCGTGCGGACAGCGCCCGGGACAAATATGTGCTTTTCACTGAAAAAACGGATGTTTCGGATCCACATGGCCTTCCCTCTGTCAGTCCACGCCTCTGATACTGACCTTTTCCACATATTTCGAAACAATGCCGGCATAGGTCTCCATCTCCTGCCGGGACGGGGCGTGCAGCCCTCCGCAGGGGACCGTATCCCGGTCCGTAAAGCACTGCAGGTAGTAGGCCCTGGCTCCCCGGATCAAAGCGCCGATCTCCTCAAAGTCCTCCGCTTCATGCAGTTCTCTGACCACCGTGGTGCGGAACTCATAATCCCTTCCGCTTTCCATCAGAAGGGAAATGCTTTTCCTGACACCGGCCATGTCAAAAGACTTAAGGCCTATGGTAGAAGCGTACTTTTCCGGCCGGTTCTTGATATCCATGGCCACATAGTCCGCAAGATCTCTTTCCAGGACCTGGCGGAGGATCTCCGGATGGTTTCCGTTGGTATCCAGCTTTATGGCAAAGCCCAGGTCCCGGATCCTGGAAAGGAAGTCCGGAAGGTCTTTGTGCAGGCAGGGCTCTCCCCCTGTGACGGCCACTCCGTCCAGAAGGCCCCGCCTCTTTTTCAGGAAGGCAAAGAGCTCCTCCTCTTCCATAACGGCAGGAGCGCTTCCGTCCACCAGCTGGTAGTTGTGACAGAAGGGGCAGCGGAAATCGCACATGCCCGTAAAGACCGTGCAGGCGACCCTGCCCGGAAAGTCCAGAAGGGTCATCTTCTGAAGTCCGTGAATTTTCATAGCTTTTTCCTTTCTGATCAGACTCCTGCCAGGATATGAAGGTTCCGAAGGCCCGGATCCTCCACCCTGTCTCCTACCGAATAGGCGTGCTTTTCCAGATCTGTGCAGACCGCATCCGTCAGGCCCTGGGCCTGCAGCTCTTCTATGATATCCGCAGCGATGGATTCGATCACCATGTACTTTTCCTCCCTGGCCGGCTTGTCATTGTCCGAGGTCAGGAGATATTCCAGAAGCTCCGCAAGGATGGACAGGCGGGGAAGCCTTCTCATGGCCCGGAAGGACCACTTGTAATAGGGCTGATAGACCCGGTTCAGCAGGAAGACCGCCTTCATGGCGGCGGAAGCAAATTCAAAGACCGCCAGCTGGGCCGCCCCCGTCTCCCCGTGCCGCAGGCACCTTACATAGTTGTACTGGCCGGCCTGGGCCATCAGGAGCAGGTTTCCCGCCAGTTTCTTCTTCCGGATGTCCTCCGGGTAGAAGGAAAGCTTCTCCCGGATCCCTGTGACCTCTCCCAGATTGTCGAAGAAGATCTCCCCGTTCACGGCTTCCGCCAGGGAAGATTCCGGCAGGGTCAGCCATCTTTCCGGGGTCAGGATCCCGTCCGGAGTCCCGGTCTTATCCCTGAAAAAATCCTCCGTCCGAAGGACCCCGCGCCTTGCGCCGCCCACGGGCTGCATAAGGGAGCGTCTGAGCCCCATAAACTCCCTGGGAAGCTTTGCACAGGCTCTTTCCAACAGGAAGGCCGTCCGCCTGTCCACCAGCTCCTCTGAGGGCAGAAAAAGGCAGAATCCGGGCTCGAAGTCGTGATCTTTTGAGATCTCGTCGTCAAATCCGAAGCACTCCGACCCGCTGCCGCAAAGGCCCGCCGCCAGAAGGGGCAGTACCTGGGGGAACGCTTCCTCCAGCATGGGCCTTCCATAGGTTTCAAAATAGAGTTTCGATATTTCAAGTCCCTGCATAGATCTTCTCCGCCTTTTCAGAAAGTTCCCGGGCCGCCGCGAAATATCCGTAATAGGAAAAGGCCGGGGCGCATTTTTCCAGAACGAAAGCGTAATAGCCCGCCGGCGCCTCTCCCTGCTTCTCCAGAAGTTCCTGGGCCCTGTCCAGAAGGGAGAAGATCCTTTTCTCGTTCTCCTCCATGCCGCCCTGCTTTTCCAGGGTATCCGCCATGTTGAGGCAGGTGACGGCCTCCTCCAGATGTCCGCCGGGGACCCTGCGCATAACAGCGGCGGCTTTTTCATAGAGGGCCATAGCCTCCCCGTACCTGCCGAGGGATGCATTTGTCAGGGCCATGTTGTTGTAAAGGCCCCCAAGGAGGGCAGGGTCGGTGGAAGAGGCGGCTTCATAGATCTTCCGGGCCTTTTCAAAAAGCTCCAGAGACCTTTCGTTCTCCCCGAAGGCGTTCAGGGCCGTGGCCGCATTGACAAAGGCGGTGCCGGCGCTGATGGAATCCTCAAAATCCATCTCCTTTAAAAGGGAAAGGACTCTGTCCACGTTTTCAAGGGCCCCCTCCCGGTTCCCCGTCTTGCGGAAGTGGCCGATGAGTTCTCCTCTTACCATGAGCTCGCCCCGGAGGTCCCTGCCCAGCCTGGCCTCCTCCAGCCAGTAGAGAAGGTGGCGCTCCGCTCCCTTATAGTCTCTTTTCGCCATGTAGGCGTCCAGCTTTTCCGCGATCCTTTTCTGGGGGACTGCTTTCACCTCCGGGGTCATCCCGTAGGGTTCATCGCACAGAAGGCATCTGGGTTCCACATAGTCCTCGGGTCCGATTCCGTAATCCGCCATATTCTCTCCTCTCTTTTTGCCGCACGGGGCGTTTCCATATATGATACCATATCCCGGCAGAGGCGGGATATGCCTTTTCGGAGGTCTTCTGCCTCCCGGCCGCAGCCCTTCCGGAAGATGTCCCCCTGTCCTTCCCGGAATCTTCGCTTCTTTGAAGCTTTATTTTGCTTTTTCCGTCCTTAATGATACAATAAACCGGTACAGAGAATTTAAGACTTTCATCGGAGGTTTACATATATGTCAAGACCCAGCGCACTTAAGACGGTTCTTTCCACAGCTTCCTGCAAGCTGACCCGGGCCCTGCTCCGCAGGACCGGCCGGGGCGGCACCGCCGTTCCCGGCAAGGTGGCCATGAAGGTGGCCCCGGATATCCTGAAGGCCACTTCACAGGGCATGGAGATCGTGGTCGTCACCGGCACCAACGGCAAGACCACCACCTGCAACATGGCCTGGCACGCCATTTCGGAATGCGGCCGGGACTGCCTCCTGAACCGGTCCGGCGCCAATCTTCTGTCCGGCATTACCGCGGACCTGACCTGCAATGCCGACTGGCGGGGCCGGCCCAGGACCCATTATGCCGTTCTGGAATGCGACGAAGCCGCCCTCAAGCAGGTGGTTCCCCTGGTCCGTCCCAGGGCCGTAGTGGTGACCAACCTTTTCAGCGACCAGGTGGACCGCTACGGCGGCGTAGAAAATACCCTGGCCGAGATCCGCAGGGGCGTAAAGCTGGTCCCCGAGACCACTCTGGTCCTGAACGCGGACGAACCCCTGTCTGCTTCCCTGGCCCTGGGCGTCCCCAATAAGACCGTCTTTTACGGCATGAACCCCTCAGTAGGGGTCAGGGGCGATGTGGATCTGAATGACGCCGGCGTCTGCCCTGTCTGCGGAAAGGCCTACGAATGGGATTTCCATATCTACGCCCATCTGGGGGGCTACCGCTGCCCCGGCTGCGGCTACGGCCGCAGGACTCCCGACGTGGAGGTCATGTCCATCGAAGACCTGACCGCCCTGGGAAGCAGGATCCGCCTCCGGACCGCAGAAGGAGAAAGGGACGTGGACATCTCCCTCCCCGCCGTCTACAACATCTACAACGCCGCTGCCGCCGTGGGCGCCGCCCTGGCCCTGGGCCTTCCCCTGGACAAGACCCTCTCCTCTCTTTCAAGCGTGGAGTCCTCCTTCGGACGCCTGGAGACCTTTGACCTGAAGGGGAACCGCCTTCAGATGATCCTGGTCAAGAATCCGGCCGGCTGCAACCAGGCCTTTTCCTACCTGACCAGCCTGGAAGAAGATTTTACCGCCGTCCTCTGCCTCAATGACAGGACCGGCGACGGCCATGATATCTCCTGGATCAACGATACCGACTACGAAAAGCTCTGCGGCGATCCGCATCTGAAAAAACTCTACGTCTGCGGCGACAGGAAGGAAGACCTGGACGCAAGGCTGGAAAAGGCCGGGGCTCCCGGTGAGATCCGTCAGATCGTGGGGGACTACGACACCCTGCTGGGCCTGCTTCTTGAGGAACAGCGTCCCATCTTTGCCCTGCCCAACTATACGGCCATGATGGAACTTCGCAAGGTCCTGAGCACAGCTACCGGCAAAAAAGATTTCTGGGCATAAGGGGGCATACAATGGGTTCCGATAACACAATCAAAGAAAGCCGCCATGCGGCCGCCTACGTACAGCTTGTCATCTATACGATCATCAGCGCCGTCGTCGCCTATATCCTCTTCTTCCGCTACAGGGTCCGCTTTACCACCACGGACGACTTCCTGATGGCAGGGATCCTGGGGGGCGCCTGGGGAGAGGGCCTGAATCAGAGCGTGGTCTTCTACTGCGCCTATCCTCTGACCTGGCTCCTGACCCGCATTTCGGTCATGACCGGCCTTTTCAATGTCTACGGCGCCTATATCATGATCCTCAGCGTCCTGATCTTCTCGGGCCTCCACTGGGCGGCGGTGCAGAGGCATCTTTCCGTCTTTTTCCATGCCGGCGTCGTAGCCGCCGAATTTCTGGTCCTGGGCACCTGCAACTGGACCACCACAGCCTATTTGGCCTACGGGGCCGGCATCATCCTGGCCTGCTCCTTTCACAAGGACATGCGGGTCCCCGAGAGGCTCTTTACCTGGCTCTTCCTCCTGGCTCTGACGGCGGGAGGGGGGTTCCTCAGACCCGGCGTATGCCTGACCACCCTGGCCCTGCTTCTGCCCCTGATCCTGCACAGCCTGAAAAAGGAAGCTCTGATCCGTCAGTTCCTGGGTCTGGTCCTGGCAGTCACCATTCTGGTGGCGGGAAGAGCCACCTCCGGCACCGACTGGACGGAACACCTGGGAGGAAGCTGGACTTCCTACGGGGAATGGAACTCGGCCTGTGCCTCCTTCCGGGACTTCGCCAAGCCGGATCCCGAAAAATACGCTGCTGTCTATTCTACTCTGGGATGGACGGAGAACGACCAGTATCTGGCCTTCAACTGGAACTACGCCGACCAGGAGGTCTTCCGTCCCGAAGCCTTCCGCACCCTGTCGGGCGTCCAGGATTTCACGGAGCGCTATAACTGCGATGTGATCGACGTGCTGACAAAGACCTTTACCGATCAGTATGTCATCCGCTTCCTGATGACTGCCGGTGCGGTCCTTCTGATGGCCCTGTGCGTCTGGGTCCGGAAAAAGGACACGGCGGCCATCCTGATGTCGATCCTCTTTACCCTGGGTCTTCTGATCGTTCTCTATTTCAGGAAGCGCCCCTTCCTGCGGATCACCCTCCCCGTGATCCTCCTTGGCACCTTTGAGATGCTCATCATCCTGGGGGCGGCGGCAGCAGACTACGACAGAGAATCCGCCGGCAGATGGAAGATCGTAAGAAGGCATCTGGGCATCCTGGCCGAGATCACGGCCGCAGTTCTTCTGACGGGGACCCTCTTCTGGACCGATATCTGGTTCTCCGTCAGCTACAATACCTACGAGCTGCTGCGAAAGAGCACCAGGACCTATCTGACAGAGCATCCCGACAATCTCTACTGCATGACCTCCGGGATCGCCTACGACCTGAACGTCCACATCCCTGTCTACGGCCATACCGCGGACAAGTACTATTACAACAAGCTGAGCCTGGGCAGCTGGGATCTGTTCAGCCCCAGATATTATGACCAGCTGCAGGCCTTCGGCGTAGAGGACGGAGACCACCTTTTCAGGGAGATCGTCGAAAGGGACAACGTCTTTATCATCTCCACCAAGCCCGATTCCGCCGAGGCCATTGCCCTTTACGTGAGCGACCATTACGGCATCGAGAGCGAAGTTGTGGTGGCGGACCAGATCAGCGACGAGGTGTTCGTCTACGCCCTGGAAGAGCCGGGCACCGTTCCCGAAGGAGGGGCCGCCGAAGAGACCGGGGAAGATACGGCCGGAGAAATGTAAAAACAGATATAAGCACGAAGCAGACAGGAACCGTCCATCAGCCGGCGGCATCCTGTCTGCTTTTTTCTTTTCCGAAATATTCACTGCCCGCCGGAGGGAGTCCTTTCCTCCCTGGGAGTCAGGGACAGGGGCAGCTCCAGGCCGCTCTCCTCCAGGGTCTTTTTGTCCCGCAGGATCCCTTCCGGATTCCCGTCGTAAAGGATCCTCCCCTCTCCCAGCAGGATGACCCTGCTGCAGGTATCCCAGATGAAATCCAGGTCATGGGAGGTCAGGATCTTCAGGTGGTCGAATTCGTTCAGGACCCGGATCAGATTCCGCCGGTTGCGGGGATCCAGAGCCGCGGAGGGTTCGTCCATGAGAAGGATATCCGGCGTCATGGACAGGATGGCGGCGATGGAGACCAGCTTCTTTTCTCCCCCCGAAAGCCTGTGGATGGGCTTTTTCCCAAAGCCCTCCAGAGAGACCTTCTTAAGGGCCAGGCGGACCCTCCGGTCCACTTCCTCCTCCGGCAGTCCGTAGTTCCTGGGGCCGAAGGCGATGTCTTCGTAGACGCTGGTGGAAAAAAGCTGACTGTCGGCGTCCTGAAAGACATATCCGATCTTTTCTCGGATCCTGGGCAGGGTCCTCTTTTCCAGGGGGATTTCCTCTACCCGGACCGTGCCTTCAAAAGACAGGAGAAGGCCCACCAGGATCTTCAGCAGGGTGGATTTGCCCGCTCCGTTGGCCCCGATGATGCCGATGGCGTCCTGTTCCCTGGCCGTAAAGGTCACGCCGTCCAGGATCTTACGGTCCTTTTCATATGCAAATGTCAGATCTTTTACTTCGATATGGATATGGCTCATGGTCTCTTACCTCTGACGGTATATACTGCGCGGAAAAGGTCCCCCGGGGATTCACCCTGCAAAAAGGCTTCCCACCAGGACAAGGACCGGAAAGATGCGCAGTAAAAGGATCCCCGCCGCAAAACTGACGAAAAAGACAAGGTCTCTCCTTCCTGCCTTCCGGATCCTTCCGGCCGGGAAATCTCCGGTAAAGCCCCGAAGGCACATAGCTTCATAGACTTCCGATGCCCGGTCCATGGACCGCAGGAGCATGCTGCCCAGAAGGGGCCCCCAGTTCTTCATGGCGATGCCCTTCTGGCCCGGCGCCCGCAGCAGGTAGGCTTCTTCCGTCTTTTCCGCCTCGCTCATAAAAAGAGAAATATAACGCCAGATCAGAAGAAATTCCACCACGATCATCCGGGGGATATGGATCATGCGCATGGCGGCGCACAGATCGTCCACCGGGGTCGACGCCACCAGGAGATAGGAAGACAGGACCGTCAGGATCCCCTTGATCATCAGGGTCAGCATCGACAGAAGGCCCATGGTCAGAGTAAAGCCGAGGATCTCCGCTCCCGGCCGCCTGTCCAGAAGAGGATTGAAGATCCCCACGATACAGACCAGGGGAAGGACGATCCGCAGCCTGTAAAGGGCTTCTCCGAAAGGGAGCCCGGAAAGCTCAAACATCAGAAAGGGATAGAGGGCCAGTCCCAGGACCCGTGGCAGGTCATAGCGGCCGCAGGATATGACACAGATCAGGTAAAGAATGGTCAGGCAAAATTTGACCAGGGGGTGAATGCGGTTCACCCACTGGTCTCTGGAAGCACTTTCTTCAATTGTCTGCATCTCACGGATGGCACCTGTGATCCTGCTCATAAATGTAAGATTTCCTCCAGTACTGAAAATTCCTCAGGCCCTGCGGCGATGAAGGACCGCGGCGATCATAAAGCAGATGACTCCTACGATCAGGGCCCCCACGAGACCGGAAACGGTGGTCCCTGCCGCGCTTTCCGACCCTTTAAAGGCATAGTCGGGCAGGAAGGACAGGGCATTCTGGATGCCTTCGGCCGTCTCATAGACTGCTCCGGAGCCGGCCAGCTCGGAGGTGCCGGCTGTTCTTTCCATAGCCCATTCCAGACCGTCCGGCAGGGAGGAGGCAAAAAGGGAAAGGATTCCGGCTGCCAGAGCCGTCAGGATGGCCAGAAGACCCAGGGTGCGGCCGGCAGTCAGTCTCCCTTCGGATTCTTCTGTCTGACCGGTGCCCCAGAGAAGCTCCGGCCTTGCATCATAGATAAAGCAGAGGACCGCTGCCGTGATCAGGCCTTCCACCAGTCCGATGGCCAGGTGAATGGGCTGCATGGCCATGACAAAGGCTCCGAAAGGAAGCTCTGTAATGCCGGAGATCAAAGTCTCCATAACTACGGAGAAAGCCCCCATCTGCAATGTCAGAACGCTTCCCAGGACAGATGCCAGAAGGATCTTCTTTTTTGTCGCACCGCCCTTCATGACAGGCTTCCATATCAGCAGGCCCCCCACAAAGCAGCCGTAAAAGGCCATGTTCCAGATGTTGCAGCCCAGGGCCAGAAGTCCCCCGTCCGCAAAGAAGAGGCACTGGGTCAGAAGGACCCCGATCATGGAAAGGAACCCTGCCCAGGGCCCCAGGACCGCGGTCAGCAGAAGGCCGCCGCACAGATGGCCGGAAGAGCCGGTCCCGGGAATGGTAAAGTTTATCATCTGGGCTGCGAATACAAAAGCTCCCATGACCCCCATGGCGGGGATCTTTTTCGGATCGTTTTCCAGTTTCACTTTGTGAACAGATACCCCTGCCGCTGCAGAGGAAGCGAGATACATGGTGCCTGCCACGGCAGGGATCACCAGAGCGTCAGCCATATGCATAGTCTTTCTCCTTTCAAAAAAAGGGCATACATTCCCTTCCGGAGAGTGTATGCCTTCTTATGCATGAATCATTTAAATATTATGAAAAAAGCCTTCGGTCCGGAGAAAAACCTGCACTTCCTGCGCAGCGGTCCGGCTTCCTGCCGGTACACATACGCCTCTTTTCCGACTGCAGTAAAAGTATAGCAGTTAATCTTTTTCCCCGCAATATCGGATTCCGGGATCAGCAGAGTTCTTCCGGTCTGTCTTCTGTATTCTCCCCGGTCATGTCGGCCACGATCCGGACGGCGTCGCTTATATAGGTGCCCAGGTTCCCGTCCTTTGCAAGGCCCGCAATGATGTTGTCGCATTTGTTGACAGGGATCAGAAGACGTCTTGCATCGCTCCTGCCCACAGCCGCCGCCATGGCAGGGGTGATCTCCCCGTAAAGGGAATCCGCGATCACGATCCCGATGGGCCCTATGATCAGATCCGCCCTGCGGCATCCCACGATCACGGCGTTCTCCCCGGTGGCCGCCGCATCCGCACCGGCCCTGAGCATGGCCGTGGTCGCCAGAGTATTGGTCCCCACAGCGGTAATGTCAGCAGGGATCTTTCTGGCCCGGATGCCCGCAATGATCTGTTTTCCGATTCCGCCTCCCTGGGCGTCAATGACAAGTATACGAAGCATGGCATGGTCCTTTCTTCCGGGAAGCTGCTTCTGTCTCTTCCGCCTCATTCCCGGTACGCATCCTGCAGCAGTTTCATTAAGGGGTCTGCTCAGGTCTTCCTTTTTATTCTTCCCACCTGGTCCCTGTCAGCATATCCTGCCGTTTTTCGACCCGGCTCATATCGAAATTCTCAAAGGCCAGCTCCGTAAGAGCGGCGTCCTTATAGAACATGTACTCCATGTCTGTGACATTGCCGGTATCAAAGGAGCTGACGTCCAGGGACGCAAGGGAACTGCAGTTGCTGAACATGGAATGCATGTCGGTCATACTGCCTGTTCTGAATTTTTCCGGGTCAAAATACAGATTCCTAAGATTTTTACATTCCAGGAACATGCACCTGCCGCTTTTTACAAGGGACGTGTCAAAACTGCGGATATCCAGTTCCCGGACAGCGCTGCAGTTATAGAAAAGGAAGGCCATCGTCGTGACCTTTGCGGTATCAAAGGAGCTGACATCCAGATCCGTAAGGGCCGTGCAGTGGGCAAACATGCCCAGCATGTTGGTGTTTCTGGAAGTATCAAAACCGGACAGGTCCAGACTTGTTATGGATCTGCACTGGGTAAACATGCGGTCCGTGCTTTCCACACGGGAGGTATCAAAACCGCTCAGATCCAGATTCTTCAGCTGCATGTCCTGTTTGAACATGAAGGTCATGTCCGTAACGCCGGATGTATCGATCCCGCTGCCGAAATCGATGGTCTTTACATTGGTATAGAAGCTGAAGAGTCCCGTGCAGTCCGAAGGCAGACTGATCCTGCCGTTCGCGCCTATATAGAGGCGGCCTTCCCTGACCCAGGCAAGGACCTCCCCGTTCCCTTCCTCCGAAACATCCCAGGCATCCGCCGGCTTTCCCTCCAGGCTGTTTACAAAGATGACCGCTTCAATATCTTCCCGCCGGATGCCGGTGTTTCCAAAAACATACGCATTGACTTCGGGATTTCCTCCCATGCGCATGTCTCCGCTGACGCCGATATCCGCTCTCAGATGTCTGATCTCCTCTTCCTGTGCTCTTTCCGCCTGTGCGGTCTTTTCTTCTTCGGATAAGGCCTGTTCAGGAAGGGCCTCTGTATGACCTTCCCCGGCCTGGTCCTCTGCCTCTGTACTGACTGCTTCAGCAGACGTGCTTTCCCCGCTGCCCGCGGAAGATGATCCGCCGGAAAGGCGCGATCTCCTTATGGCAAACAGGCCTGCTGCACCGATCAGGAGGCACAGGATCAGAACAATGATTTCCGGCAGAACAGGATGCACACTCTTTTTCCGGGTCTCTTCCCCGGCCGCCGCGGCTTTCCTTTCTTCCCTGCAGGATTCGAGAGCATTCAGAAATTCCTCCATGCTCTGATATCGGGCATCCCTCTCCAGCGCCATGCCCTCCATAATGACATCCGACTGGTCCAGTGTCACCCCTGCCACAATATCCGCAGGCGGAGGCAGCAGGAAGCCGGTCATACGGGCCGCGGCATCCTCCGGCTCATCCCCCGTGATCATCCGGTACAGAGTCGCTGCCATTCCGTAAACATCTGTCCATTCCGCTTCCTGCTCCTCACCGGTCATCTGCTCCGGGGCCGCGTAGCCTCTGCGGGAAATCCCTGTCTCTTTCCTGTTCAGACGCTCCTGGAGCCCGGCCGCGGAATCACTGCTGCTTCCCGCAGTGCTGAAATCGATCAGACAGGCCTCTCCGTTCGACATCATGATATTGGAAGGATTGATGTTTCCGTGGATCAGGCCGGCCCCGTGCACCTGTACCAGAGCCTTCATAACAGGCTCCAGGCAGTCCAGAGCCTCATCGAAAGTAAACCTTCTCTTCTGCTGAAGAATGGCGGAAAGAGGAAGGCCGTCAATATAATCCCCGGTTATATATGCCGTTCCATAGGCCTTAAAAGTGTCCCGCACCCTGATGATATTCGGAATGCCTGCGAGCGAATGCAGCGTATCCCCGGCATACATGAACTGCTCCAGTCCCTGTTCGTAGTCCTCTTCCAGGTCCGGGTCCGCCGGTCTCACCCTGTATCCGTCCAGGTCCCGCATGGCGATCTCTTCAGGATAATACTCCCTGATGACGACCTCTTCCTCAGGGTCCTCCCGCCTGGCCTTGTAAGTCAGGGCAGATCCGCCCCGCCCCAGAAATGCGGTGATTATGAAATTCCCGCGCCCCAGCATTGTCCCCGGAGGCAGGATCCGGACCGGATTCTCCGGAAAAGTAGCGCCGCAGCTGCGGCACCATCTTGCATGATCTGGATTAAGTGCGCCGCATTTGCCGCACAGGATGGTCTTTAAGCTTTGATCTGTCATTTTTACTCCGTCGCTTAGAATAGCAGGCGCATAAGGCGGCGCCTTCGGTATACGCTCCGCTCAGTCAGCCTGCCGATACAGTCTCTTCCATCCTCAGATTTCAGCAGCCGCCCTGCAGATATCCGGGGAAAGAGCACTCTGACTCAGCTAAATATTACATGGAATCGGGAGAAAATTCCACATTTACTTGAAATTGAAAGGAAACGCAGTATCTGCCGGGCCCGGGCAGAGCCGGATGCCCGTTCCCGGAGCTTATGGAGGTCATTTCGAAAGCCGGCCGGAACAGAGCTTAACTTTTTCCACAAAGAGTATTTGCCTTTGCCCCTGTTTCCCCGTATTATAGATTCATAACTGTCAGGGCAGTCCGGATGCCGGATACTGATCAGGATCCGGTCTCTGCACTGCAGGACATGGAATCATGTGTTTTCAGCATATCTGTATCTGTATTCATCTCCGGTATAATGCTGCAGACTGTATAGATGACCGAAAGGAGGAAGCGGGCTCCCCCGCATTACCTGAAATGATCCGACTTATTGCCAGTGATATCGACGGCACCCTTGTCCCGGACGGCGCTCCCGCCCTGAACCCCGAATACTTTGACGTAATTACCGCTCTGCAGAAAAAGGGCATCATCTTCTGCCCCTGCTCCGGCAGATCCTATCAGAGCATGCACACTCTCTTTGCTCCCATTGCGGATTCTCTTTATTTCATCAGCGAGAACGGGACCATTCTCCGCACAGAGGAAAAAGTCCTCTATACCTGGCCGGTCCCCGCAGAATATGTCCGCCCCCTGGTGGAGGAGGGCCGCAGGCTGCCCGGCATCTCCGTCATGATCTGCACCCCCGACAAGACCTACTGCGAATGCGGCGAAGACGGGGAACTCTACCGCACCATGCATGACGACTACCATTACAACATCGAAAACATCCCGGATGTACTGGCGGTCCCGGCGGACCAGGTCCTCAAGGTCAGCTATTTCCACGCCGGCGACCGGATCGAAGAGGTCTGCACTCCCGTGACAGAGTCCGACTGGGCGAAAAAGGTCCAGCTGCTCTGCGCCGGCACCAAGTGGCTGGAGTGCGTGGCCCTGAACGCAGGAAAGGGCGAGGCCTTTGCTCTTTTGCAGGAGCTTCTGGAGATTCCTCAGGAAGAGACCGTATACTTCGGCGACAACATGAACGATCTTTCCGCCTTTACGGAGGCAGGGGTCAGCGCCACCGTTTCCAGCGCCCGCAGCGAAGTCCGTGACGCCGCTGACCTGGTGGGGCATTCGGTAAGGCACGAAGGCGTTCTCAGGGAGCTGAAGCGGATCCTTTCCGTTGCGCCGGACCATATCTGACACGGAAACGGAAAAAACTTAACAGGAGCAGTTCTCACGGGATGATCTTCCCGGAGCGCTGCTCCTGTTTTTTTCTGCGCACTTATGAAGGGTCTGTATGGAGGAAGGGGCTCTTCATATGCCCGGTCATTCCTCCCACTTCCACTCATCCTCCCACCGGATGGTCAGGCGGCCGTCTTCAAAGGCGGCCGGCAGCCAGACATAGCGGGAATCCGCCAGGTCTTCTCCCTTCCACCGGTCGCCGCCGTAGATCCAGCCTCCGTCCGGCGCCTGGAACAGGGTGGTGGACTGGGTGTCGAAGGTGACGCTGCGGCCTCTTCCTATACAGGGATTTCCGTCGTTCCTCCACCTGCCGAAGATGGCCTCCGCCGACCAGACCCGGGCCTGGTTGGAGCCCCAGCCTGTGGTGGAGGATGTCATCAGATAGTAGCGGCCTTCTGCTTTGCACAGGACCGGCGCTTCCCGCATGGCGCCGGGGAAGATGCGGATATAGTCCACCCCGTATTCGGACCCGGACAGGCCGGTGTAGTCCTCGTTCAGACGGGAGATATAGATGGTCTTGTTGTTCTCGCTGGTGTAGACGATATAGCCTGTGCCGTCCTCATCGGCGAACAGGTTCATATCCCTTGCTTCGCCTTTCGAAGAGGGATAGCAGTCGATCTGGCCACCTGGGCACTCTGACAGGCGGAAACGTCCCTCAAAACGGAAGGGACCGAAGGGGGAGTCGGAAACGGCCAGCCCCGCCATGCCTATGTCGTAATAGTAGCTGTTCTTTTCCGTGGGGCCGTCATTGTGGAACCAGATCACATACCGGCCGGAGGCGGCGTTATAGAGCATCTTTGGCCGCTCGATCACCATATGCGTGCCGATACAGTCATAGATATGCTGCTTTTCCTCAGCCGTACAGTCTCCGTAGAGCTTAGAGAAATAGGGATCGCTGTCGATCTGGTCCAGGGAATCCAGGGGACGCAGGACATCCCCCCGGCAGGTCCAGTGGTAGAGGTCTTCGGAAGTATAGACCGCCACCGGGTTGCCGGTATGGCCGCCTGTCTTGTTCTCTCCCACCCAGACGTACATACATGTCTGTCCTCCTTTGCCGTCCGGAACGGGCATGTACTGCACCTGACCTCCGTGGGCCTGGATGGGCTCTCCCTCTGTGTCATTCCAGACAGCTCCGGGCAGGAAGCTCCCCTCCGCAGTCCTGCTGTCATTGATATGAAGGGCGCTGCCGCCCTGAAGTATGAGAAGGAGGGAAATAACCGCCGAAACAATACGGTGAAGCCATGGATTCATACCGGTCCACCTCCCGGAAAGCACATGGGCGAGAGCAGAAAGGCGCTGCAGAGCGCCAGTCCGGCCAGCGTGACCTGGCTCTGGGTCTCTTCCTTATAGCGGGCCAGAAAACAGAGCATGGCTCCAAAGCCGGCCGGCAGAAGGGCCGTGCTGAAAAACCCGCAGAAGACAGTAAAGAGGCCCGCTCCAAAGAGCACAGGCCGCAGGAGCCGCTCCGTGAAGGGTTCCCGGCTTTTCCACTGAAGGGCGCCGCAGACAAGGGCTCCGAGAAGGGCGGCCTTAAGGCAGAGACTTAAGTGATCGTCTCCGGCAGCATAGATATAGGTCCCCGCGGCAAGAAAAAGCGAGCCAAGCAGAGCGGCCGTCCGCCCAAAGGCATTCCTAAAGAGCAGCAGGGCCGCCTGGGCCGTAATAAAAATGGCGGCAAAGCTTTCCGAAAAACCGGGGCTGAAGCTGACGCCGGTCCAGGAAACGATCAGCACAGCCGCATACAAAAGCGGCAGGAAACATTTTTTCAGATAATTCATCATTCAGAAATTCTTTCAGAAAACAGCCCTGTCTTAAGCATCCGGGAAGATTTTCTGCAGGAAGTTGTACAGAGACAGATGCCAGTGCCCGATGGAATGATAGCGCATGGGGAAGATGTCGAAGCTGGTGTTGACGCCTTCCTTCAGGCGGGGCACGTTCTCGCAGAGCATGCGGTAGCCGGGGGCCATATAGGGCGTTGCGAAATCAAAGTTGCCGGTGGTGGCGTAGACATAATGAATGGAAAGGTCCTTTTCATTCTCCGACTGGATAGTCTCCAGGATATGTTCCTGCGTCGTCCGGAAGGAACTGAACAGGCCGTACCAGGAAAAGTAGTCCAGACTGCCGCAGAGGACGGAATTGGCCGTGGTAACGGCGCCGCGGGAAAGGCCGGCAAAGGCCCGGTGGTCCCGGGATGCGGCAAAGCCCGCATCGTCAGGGGTCCTGGCCCAGGTGGAATACTTTGACTCCGCAGCGGGCATCAGATCGTTCCGCAGTTCCTCCCGGAAGGAGAAGGTCAGGGCATCCAGGCCGTCCATGCAGTCGTCCTCCACATAGAAGGTGGGGGTCACCACGATCAGGGGCTCGATTTCCCCCAGGGCGATCATGTTATCCAGCATGGTCTTGTTATAGGCGTGGGTCTGCAGCCAGTAATTCTCGTCGTCTCCCGTACCGTGCATGAGATAGAGGATGTTGTAGTTTTTGTCAGGATCATAGCCGTAAGGCAGATAGACCAGGGCACGCTTTTCCACGCTGCGTCCGTCCGTGGCATAGGCTTTCGTCTCATAGACCAGCTCCTCCAGGGTCCCGGCCTCCTCTGCCTCTCCGGTATCGAACCTGGCGGGAACCGCCCACAGGGCGCGCTTTGCATGGCCGTCCCAGGCCCTGTCCCGGTCCACATTGATCTTCCAGACAGTACCGGTCCCGGCCAGAATGAGCAGCATCAGGGCCAGCGGGACCCAGGGGATCCCTGCCGGCTTCACTTTCTTCAGGATCATCCAGCCTGTTCCCAGAAGGGCCCATACCCCGCCGAACACGCCCTGAATGACAAAGAAGGAAGCAAAGCGCGTGGTCTCTCCGTAATTCAGAAAGCTGTTCAGGACCAAACCGCCCGCTGCCACGGCAAACAGCAGGAAAGGCATCCTCCCCTGCCACGCGGCCCATGCCGCCAGAAGGATCAGAGCCTCCAGCAGCAGGGCCGTAAGGGCCATGACGGCTATGGAAAGGCTGAGATATTTCCATACCTGTACGGCGCCCATCAGACACAGGACAAGAAATACTGCCAGTCCGATCCTGTCAAAATTAAGTAAATTCTTCTTCTCTTTCATCTGACAAACCTCAATGAAAAAAAGCGGCAGCGGCTAAACGCCGCCGCCGCTTCTACGGTAACAGTTTAAGATTATTCTCCTGTGACGCCCGCAAAGGAAGCCACGACGGAGATCAGCCAGGCGATGCCGGCTGCCACGGCATAGGTGATGAATCCCGACAGGTTGGTCTGGGGATTCAGTCCGGCAAATACCAGACCCATTTCATTCACCATAGGAGCGATGGAAATGCCCAGAGCTGCCATAAGAAGAATGGCGTGGGCCGCAAGGACCAGGTTCGGGATCTCCTTCCCCATTGTACGCGCCAGGATCAGTGCAAGAGCGCCGGCTGCTGCCGCAGCGATCAGGAAAATATAAGTCCTGGAATCCTTCATCAATGCGGATTTATACAGGAAAGCGCACACGGCGGAAAGGACCGTCGAGGCTGCAGCAAGGACAAAGCCGAGCGTGATCTTTTTATTGTTATTCATTGTTCAGCCTCCTTTACTTACTGTTCTTTTTTGCGCAGCGCAGAAGACAGATACCAGGCAAATGCCAGGAGTGCCAGAATGCCGGAGCCCCAGTTGATGCCGGTCAGAGTCTTCTCCCACCAGGGGTGCACACGGACAACGCGTGTATCGGTGGTGACGCCGTTCATGGTATTGGAATTGGCGAAGGTGTAGAGATCATACTTCAGCATCTTCTTCAGCTCCTGCTGGAAGGCAGTATCCTTTTCAATGAGCTTCATGTTGTCTGCCGAATTGGGATCACCGATGATGGAGGAATCGTAGGCATTCTCTGTCAGGCAGCCGCCGCCTCCCGCAAGGGTGACATCGCGCCAGTTCATATATTCGGCGCCGTTGATCATATCGGTGACCACATAGCCTGTGTAGCCCCATTCGTCGCGGAGGATGTTGGTCAGAAGGCCGCGGTGCGCGCCGGCATAGACACAGCCGAGGCGGTTGAATGCGGTCATGACGCCCTGGGCATAGTTGCCTTCCAGGCATCCCTGGAATCCTCTCAGTTCCATCTCACGGGCACCCTGTTCGGAAACGAAGGTGGCGGTACCGGACCGGTTGGCTTCCTGATGGTTGAGAGCGAAGTGCTTGGGCTCCATCATCAGGCCCTTGGACTTGCCGCCCTTGCAGGCTGCCACGCCCAGGATGTTGGTCAGCATGGAATCTTCGGAATAGTACTCGTGGTTTCTGGAACAGTAGGTGGCGCGGTGGTTGTTCAGGCCGGGTCCGAAGATGGAGCAGGCATTGGACCACAGGGAGTCTTCACCGAAGAGCTCGCCCTCGCGCTCTACCAGGTCCACATTGAAGGTGGCAGCAACCACCGGCTCGGTGGGCATGGTGGGCATCTGCCAGTTTGCGTATTCGCTGTCGGGGCCGACATAGGTAGGCTCGCCGGACTCGGACGCTGTCCAGTTGGCGGTGTAGCCGGGCACCTGGTCGGATACGAAGCCCACAGGGCCGTCGTATGCGGTGACCATATGCAGGCCGATGGAGTTGAGGGGTTCAAAGTTTCCGCCGGCGCCCTTCATAAAGGCGACCGCTTCCTCAAGTGTAACATTCTCGATAAGGGTATCCCACATGGGATCGTCGAATGCGACGGTGCCCTGATAGTTGCCGCTCTCATCCAGCAGCACCATATCGATCAGGCGCATGCCGTTGCCGGCATCCCAGGTCTCGCCGTCGCCGTTCTCGGTCAGCTCATAGACCTGGTTCTTCAGGTTCTTCAACATTTCTTCGCTGGGAGAGATGCCCCATACGGGATCCCAGCCCTTGCTCCAGTCGCTGCGGGTGATGAATTCTACGCCGCGCTCAGGAAGGAGCTTGCGGATATCGCCGTCCTGCAGCTGGTTCTGCACGCCTGCGGAATAGGTCTCGATATCCTTTTCGCCGACAGCGACCACCTTGGCGTTCTCGGCATTGATCACTTCGTCTTCGTTGATCTTTACAAGCTTCTCGTCGCTGCCCAGCTTGGCGGCCAGAACATTGTTCAGAGCCTCGTGGGCGCCGTTGCCGATGGAGAAGTAGTAGTCGCCGGCATCCAGGATCCAGGCGCCCTGGGTTCCGTCTGCCTTGACTGCTGTCTCATCATAGGAAGCCACGTACTTGGCGTCGAAGTCCACCGTCACGGTCTCGCTGGCGCCGGCTTCCAGAGTGGAAGTCTTTGCAAAGCCTACCAGCTGGATGGCAGCCTTTTCCACGCCGCCCTGGATATAGGGAGCCTGGGCATAGAGCTGTACCACGCTCTTGCCGGGAACGGAACCTGTGTTGGTTACGGTCACGACAGCCTTGCTCTGGCCGCCGATGTTGAATTCAACGCTGTCAAGCTTCTGTTCGAAGCTGGTGTAGGACATGCCGTAGCCGAAAGGATAGGTCACTTCGGAAGCATAATCCCAACTGCCGTTCGATGCAAATACGCCTGCTGCGCCGTCCGCATTGCCCTGTCCGAGGACAGCGTCCTCGTAGCGGGTCTCGTAGTACTTGTAGCCGACGTAGATGCCCTCGGTCTCGATGATGTACCAGTTGCCCTTGTCGTTGCCGGGATCGATCGTGCCGTCGGGAACATCAAAGAAGAAGAGGCCGAAATTCTGCATGGCCGGAGCCGAAATGGAGCTGGCCGCATAGGTATCGGAGATATGGCCGGAAGGGTTCACGGCGCCGGTCAGCACATCCGCAACGCCTCTGAATCCGTAGGCGCCGGGAAGGCCGGCCCACACGATGGCGGAGATGGCGGGATCATTCTTGAGTTCGCCGATCTCCATGGTAACATCGGAGTTCAGGACGACGATGACCTTGCCGTTGGAGTTGGCCTTGGCCAGCTCGATCATGGCCTTCTCATTGTCGGACAGAGCCATGGGACGCTCGAAATTGTCGCCGTTGGGATCCTTCATGGTGGAGACAGCGTAGTCAGAAGCCTCCGAGCTGTCACGGGAAAGGAATACCACTGCAGCGGTATCCTTTGCGGCGTCCAGTACTTCCTGTGTGTAGAAGCTTGCGGGCGGCTCGCCGATCATGTAGCTGTCAGCCGTCTCAAACATGGGCCAGAACACGGGGATCAGGGAATGGCCGGGAACCTCCTGTCCGAAGAATGCTGCCTTGCGGCGGTAGGCATCCGCAGCAGAGCTATTGTAGAGATTCAGTAGCTCTTCGTTCAGAGAAACGCCGTTCTCCTTCAGGGCGTCGATAAGGGTGACGGTGGTCTGCCCTGCCTCATAGTTGACAGAGGTGGTGGAACCGATCAGGCCGCCGAAGGTGGGAGCCAGTGCGTTGAGGCCCCAGATGGTGACCTTCTCGCTGGCGGGATCCAGGGGAAGAGCGCCGTTGTTCTTGAACAGCACCGTGCCCTCCTGGGAGATCTCGCGGGCCAGAGCTTCCTTGGCGTCGATGACGTCCTTTACGCTCTGGAATTCGGACTCGAAGTAGATGCCGTCGCTGGTGCTCTCACCGGTCTTGACGGTCTCAAAGCTGGTAGTCCCCAGGAACGTGTTGATCTTTCCTGCCCAGGTCTGCGCGATGCTTGAGGCAAACAGCGACAGTACGCACACCGACGCCAGAATGACCGAAAGACCGCGCTTCAAACCAATTTTCTTGTCTTTCATATAATCCTCCTTCATATTGTATTTTGCGTTAAGGCGCCCCTCGCGCCAGTATCGCCATTTCTATTTTAACAGGATTTTCCTGTCAGCTGTGAATGATTTACAGCTTAATTGCAACTGTTTTCTTAATCACCCTCTTGTTCTGCAGGCCGGGCCGGCATGGACGAAGGCGTATACAGCGCGTCCCCTTCCCCCGGGCGGGCAGAAAAGCATCTCCTTTTATCCTGCTGTCAAAAATCCGCTGTACAGATTATCTCATATCAGAAGACGGATGACCGGTCCCTGTCGTGAAATGCACGAAAAGGAACGTGAACTTTGCAGAAGAAAAATCCCGGGCCGCTGCAGCCGCAGCCGGTATAAAAAGGCGCCTCTCGTCCTCCGGTTTCATTCTGAGGGCTGCACCAGAAAACGGCTGCCGGACCACTCATTGGTCCGGCAGCCGCTCCTTAGGCGGGAAGCGCACGGATCGGCCCGTGCTTTCCCAAATGATATTTCCTGTATTTTATTTTATTGCCGCCGGCCGCACCGGCGCATCCGGCACTGCCTCATCCGGGGCAGCGGCCGCATCGGTATCCGGCATCGTCCCCTCAGGCAAACTCTCTCTTTTCCCTGTCCTGTTCGGGCATATAGCGGGGCATGAGGCGGAGCTTGTGGAGATTGAGAGCGTGGAGGCGGTCGATCCTCTTTTTATGCTCTTCGTTCTCACATTCTCCTGTCAAAATATAGTGGTCCAGTTCCGCGTAGGTAAAGCCCAGCTTGTCTTCGTCCGACATGCCTGAGAGGCCGTCGGAGGGAGTCTTTTTCACCAGCTGTTCGGGAAGGCCCAAAGTCGCGCCCACCTGCAGGACCTCATGGACCATAAGGGCGGAAATGGGAGAAAAGTCTCCTGCGGCGTCCCCGTACTTGGTGGAATAGCCCACATAGTCTTCGGACAGGTTGCAGGTATTGACAACGCGCCCGCCCTTCGGCAGCATCTGGGCCACTGCGTAGAGGGTGGACATGCGGAGCCTGGGGGCCAGATTGATCCTGGCTTCCCTGGCCATTTCGGCAGTTCCGGTGATCTTCTGCAGGTCCGTGTTGGACTCCAGCATCTGCTCCATGCCCTTAAAGCCGGCTTCGATATTCATTTCCACATAGGGGATCCCGATGGCTTCCACCAGCATTCTGGAATCGGAGATATCCGCCTGGACTCCGTTGGGCATCAGAACGCCCAGGACCCTCTCTTTTCCCAGAGCCGCCGCGCACAGGGCCGCTGCCACGGAAGAATCCTTTCCTCCGGAGATCCCTATGACCGCGCTGCAGGAGGGGCCGTTCTCCTCAAAGTATTTTCTGATCCATGCGATGATTTCGTCTCTTGTCTGTTCCGGGTTCTTCAGCATCCTGCGTCTCCTTCCTAAACCTGCTTCATTTTCTGTTTTAAGCTTTATTATTATCAGCCGGGTCTGATTCCCTGCTCTGCAGCCCGCCGGTATCTTCCCCCGGGCCTTCCGATGTTTCCTGCCTTAAAAAAGGCTCTGTGTACAGGGCATTCCTGCGGGCTCTCAGAATAAATATAATACATACCACGGCTGTAATGAAAGCGCCTCCTGCCAGAAGAACGGAAATAATGCCGATATCCTCATTGACAGCATTCAAGGTATCGCTGAGGCAGCAGTCATAGGCTCCGTGGAGAAGCCAGGGCAGAAGAAATCCTACTGCGGCCCAGCTCTTCTTTCCTGTCTTCCCGGCTCTTCCCATAAAATAGCCCATGATAAATCCGTAGCCGCCGTGCATGACAAGGACCCCTCTCACCAGCATGACGCCGGCACCGGCCCCGATGGCATAGGGAAGGTCCTCAAGAAGGCCGAAACCGAGACCGATCAGGGTCATGAGGCAGATCACATCCAGCCAGCTGTAGTCATACTCTTTATTTTTCATAAAACGGAAGAGGGTCAGGCATTTGACTCCTTCCTCCGCCAGGGCCAGGGTGATAAAGGTGTGAAAGACCGTTCTCAGGACCGGATCCTCTCCCAGGACCCGTCCCAGAATGATCTCCGCCATATTCAGAAACATGGATGCAAAAACGACGGGTACGGCGCATGTGGCGCCTGCCAGCAGGGCGCCGCGGCACATCTTTCTGTATTCGCCGCTGTCTTTCTTCAGCCCTCTCATCAGGAAATAAAGTGCGAAGGACGGCAGCAGACTGATGGCAAATAATAAAAGCATCATATAAAGCTCCTGATCAGCATTTAATCATCCGCTTCTCACCGCTCACGGAATCTTTCCTTGTTTTTCATCAGATGGGCCCGCATGGCATAAGCGGCCTCGCTTCCTTTATGGGAGGAGATCGCCCGGCAGATCTCCCGGTGGGCCCGGGAGGTCTCCCCTCCTGTCCTGACGTCCGTAATGGACTCCTGGAGCAGAATGGTCCTTACGATGGCCGGATAGAGACTGTGGATCACCAGATTCCGGCTGCAGCCCGCGATAAAGCGGTGGAACTCGATATCCAGCTGATAGTAGCTCTCCCCCTTTTCCACAGCCGCGTCCAGCTTCCGGCAGATCTCCTCCAGGGCCCGGATCTCGGAGGGCGTGATCCGCTCCGCGGCCAGCATGGCGGTCTCCGGCTCGATCATAAGGCGGACATCCAGCATATCCTGGACCAGTCTTTTTTTATCGCTGACCAGAGTCAGCCCCAGGGGATCGTCGGACAGGCCCATGCGGCCTGAAATATAGGTGCCGGACCCCCGGCGGACTTCCAGGATCCCCCTCTCCTGAAGGATCTCCACGGCCCTGCGCAGAGTCCCCCGGCTGACCGCAAAGCTCTCTGCCAGTTCCAGCTCGTTGGGGAGCTTCTGGCCTACCCGGTAGTTTTCCTGATAAAGATAATCGGAAAGGGCGTCTGCCGTTTTCTCCGGCAGCGTCCTGTAGCGCACGCCTTCCATCCTCAGTCCTCCTTTCCTTCAGAGGCTCTCTTTCTTCCATATTTAAGTATATTCCTTTTCCTTTCTTCTTTGAACAAATTTGTACAAAATTGTATCCTGAAGCGCCCATCCTGTCCCATCTTTGTCCCTCCTGTTTTTCCCGGGCAGCCTTCCTGCTACACTTAAATCCGTAAGAAAAACCATTACATTCTGATCCGGACATGTCCGAACTGTCTGATGAGAGGAGGAAGGCAGCATATGATCTATGATGCAGCAGTGATCGGCGCAGGAGTCGTAGGATGCGCCGTTGCAAGGGAACTGTCCAGGTGGGATCTGAAGATCCTGGTCCTGGAAAAGGAGCTGGACGTGGCCACGGGCAACTCCAGCCGCAATACCGGCATGCTCCATGCAGGCTTCACCTATAAGAACGGAAGTCTCAAGGCTGAGTGCGCGGTGGAAGGCAACCAGGAATTCGACCTTGTGGCCGCCGAACTTTCCGTCCCCTTTAAAAGGACCGGCAAGCTGGTGGTGGGCTTTACGGACCATGACCGGGAGAACATCCTGAAGTTCAGGGAAAACGGAGAACGGAACGGAGTAAAGGGCATCCGCATGCTGGAGACCCGGGAGGAGATAGAGGCCATAGAGCCGTATGCCGGCGGAAATTTCGCCATGTACGTGCCTTCCTCCGGTATCCTGGATCCCATGCAGTATACCATCGCCCTGGCGGAGAATGCCGCAGAAAACGGAGCCTCCTTCCTGTTCGGTGCAGGCGTCGCCTCCATTGACCGGCCAGGTGACGGGGACCTCTGGATCCTGCATACAGAAAAGGGAGATTTCTCCTCCCGCTGGGTCATCAACTGCGCAGGGGCCTTCTCTCCCATGGTCTCTGCCATGCTGGGCTATCCCGAATATTACCAGAAGGGCTTTAAGGGCGAATACTACGTGCTGGACAAAAAGGCGGGAAAATATCTTTCCATTCCCGTCTACCCCGCTCCCAACGACAAGGGCGGCTTTGCCACCCACGCCACCCCCACCGTGGACGGCAATATCCTGGTGGGTCCCGACTCTTATCTGACAGAAGGCCGGGAGGACTACGCCAACCGCAGGGACAGACTGGACTCTCTCTTCAAAGAAGGCAGCATCATGTTCCATCAGATGAAGCGGGACTATTTCATCCGCAACTTTGCGGGCATCCGCTGGAAGAACTGCGACGAAAAGACCGGCGAGGTCCTGGACTTTATCCTGGAAGCGGATCCGGAAAAGGGCCGCAGCGTCAATCTGGTGGGCATTGAATCCCCCGGCGTGACCTGCGCTCTGCCTCTGGCCAGAAGGGCCGTACAGAAGATCCTGGACCGCCAGGAGAAGGAAGGAAAGCCCCTTTCTCCCAACGCCTCCTTCGATCCCTGCCGGAAAGTCCCAAGGCGCTTTTCGGAGATGACCATGGAAGAGCGGAAAAAGGCCATATCGGAAAATCCCGACTACGGCCAGATCGTCTGCCGCTGTGAAAATGTCTCCCGGGCAGAGATCCTCAGGGCCATTCACAATCCTCTGGGCGTCCATACCCTGACCGGCATCAAGAACAGGACCAGGTCCATGATGGGCCGCTGCAACGGCGGATACTGCCAGACCAGGATCACAAAAATGCTGGAAGAGGAGCTGGGCCTTGCGCCGGAGGATATCCGCTACCAGAGAGAAAACGGGGTCATTTTTACAGGAAAGGTAAGGGGAGAAGCATGAAATACGCAGATGTAGTCATCGTAGGCGGAGGCCCCGCGGGCCTTGCCGCCGCAGTCCGGCTTTATGATATGGGGATCAGGGATATCCTGATCCTGGAAAGAGAACATTCCCTGGGCGGGATCCTCCGCCAGTGCATCCACGACGGCTTCGGGCTGACCCGCTTCGGCGTCAGTCTTTCCGGCCCCGAGTATGCCTCCCGCTTTATAGGGGAAGTGGAAAAAAGGCAGATCCCCTATATCACGGATACCACTGTCATTGAGATCACCAGGGATAAACTGGTAACGGCAGCAGGCGAAGCGGGCCTTCTGCAGGTGCAGGCAAAGGCCGTGATCCTGACCATGGGCTGCCGGGAAAGGACCAGAGGCGCTCTGGCCATCCCCGGCACCCGGCCCGCCGGCGTCATGACGGCCGGCGTAGCTCAGGCCTATATCAATCTCCAGAACCGCATGATCGGAAAAGAGGTCGTCATCCTGGGCTCCGGAGATATCGGCATGATCATGGCAAGGCGCCTGACCCTGGAAGGGGCCCATGTCATAGCCGTCTTCGAAGTCATGCCCGTGGCATCGGGACTGCCCCGCAACATCGAACAGTGCCTGAACGATTACGGCATCCCTCTGTACCTTTCCCATACCGTCACGGATATCAAGGGCACGGACCGCCTGGAGAGCGTTACCATCTCACAGGTCGACGACCATATGCAGCCCATTCCCGGCACCGAAAAAGAATATGCCTGCGACACGCTGATCCTGTCCGTAGGCCTGATCCCCGAAAACGAGCTGACCCTGGGGGCCGGCGCCTCCCTGGACGATCATACCAAAGGGGCCCTGGTGGATGAATTCTACCAGAGCGATATCCCCGGCATCTTTGCCGCCGGAAACGTCCTTCATGTCCATGATCTGGTAGACTTTGTCTCCATGGAGGCGGAAGCCCTGGCAGAGGGCGCTGCCGCCTATGTGCGGGAGGGTTCTCTTCCGGAGTGCCTTGTTTCCGTTACGGCAGGGGACAACGTGGGCCACGCCCTTCCCCAGAAAGTCAGCGGAGAAAGAGACTTCCTTCTTTCCCTCCGGCCCAGACGGCCCATGCAGGATGTAAGGCTGAAGGTCTCCCAGGGAGAAAATATCATTCTGGAAAGAAAGATGAAAAAGGTCCTGCCGGCGGAAATGATCCAGCTGAAGATCCGTAAGGAAAAGCTTTCCCGAGAAGGCAGCATCACCGTATCCATCTCGCAGTAAGGAGGAAAGAAAGATGCAAAGAGAATTTACCTGTATCGTATGTCCGAACGGCTGCCGGATCACGGCAGATTATGAAAAGAAAGAAGACGGCAGTCTTATTATAAGAAGCGTGGAAGGCCAGACCTGCCGGCGAGGCGAAGAATATGTCCGTCAGGAACTGACGGATCCCCGAAGGACCATTGCCAGCTCCGCAGCCGTAAAAGGGGGAGAAATGCCCCTTTGCAGCGTCCGCCTGACGGCGCCCGTTCCCAAAAAGGAGATCTTCCGGGTCATGGAAGCCATCCGGGAAATAACTATGGAAGCCCCGGTAGAGGAGGGCACCGTCATCCTTTCCAATGTCCTGGGCTATGACGCAGACCTGATCGCGACCAGGACCGTTCACAAGGCCTGAGGACCTTTGGCCGGCCTCCATATCCATACAGCACCAGACAGAAACGGCGCCTCTTCCCGGGGAAGGAAGAGACGCCGTTTCCGTATCTATTATGGAGTAACTTATGGGTCTGTCAGGTAATGGGAGCAGGGTTGAAGACACACAGATCGTTTTCAAGTCCGTACTGCTCTGTATAGGGTTTCTTTCGTCCGCTGGCCACATCCAGGATGTAGTAGAAAAGCTCTGTGCCCTGCTCTGCGATAGTTCTGTCGCCTACTGCAGCGGGACCTGCGTTGAAGTCAATGATGTCCGGCCACTGCTCTTTCATCTCGTTCCTGGAGCAGAGCTTGACCACAGGAGCTGCTGCAAGGCCGTAAGGCGTTCCGCGGCCGGTCATAAAGACCTCCAGCCCCATGCCGGAGGCCAGCTGGGAAGGACCGCATACCAGATCGGAGGCAGGGGTAGCCGCAAAAATCTCGCCGTGCTTCGTGGGTTTTTCACCGGGAGAAAGGACCTCCACAATGGGGGAGGAACCGGACTTGGCGATGGAACCCATGGATTTCTCAATGATGTTGGAGAGTCCCCCCTTCTTGTTTCCGGGAGTGGTATTGGCGCCGCGGTCCACGCCGCCCATCTTCAGATAATTGTCATACCACTTCATCTCTTCCACCAGGCGTTTTCCCACTTCTTCGCTGATGCAGCGATGGGCGATGAACTGGACGCCGTCACGTACCTCGGTAACCTCCGAGAACATAACGGTGCCGCCGCCGGAAACGATCAGGTCCGCCGCATAGCCGGCGGTGGGGTTGGCTGTAATGCCGGAAAAGGCATCAGAGCCGCCGCACTGCATTCCCACCAGAAGATCGGACAGGGGAAGCTTTTCTCTCTTTCTTTCGTTCAGGATCTTCAGCTTCTTCTCGGCCATCTCAATGATGGCATTTATCATTGCGTCATAGCCCCTGTGCTGCTGCAGCACAATGACATTCTCGGGGGTATTGAGCTCTGGCCACCACTCGCAGAAACGGTCCACCGTGAATTTCTCGCAGCCCAGGCCCACCAGCATGAAAACACCGCCGAAATTGGGATGGGTGGCGATATTGCGCAGGATCCTCTGGGGGACCTTTGCTTCGGGGGCATCAATGGCCACGCCGCAGCCGTAGGGGTGGTTGATCGCAATGACATTGTCCACATTCGGATATTTGGGCAGGATCTCCTGCTTGATCCTGCGGATGGCCACGTTGACAACACCGGCCACACACTGGACCGTGGTATTGATGGCCAGGATATTCCTGGTGCCTCCGGGGCCTCCGTTCGGATTCCTGTAGCCGTCCCAGAAAAGCTCGGGAGCGGGCGGCAGATCTGTGCGGATATTGGTGGCAAATTCCATGGAATCCAGGTCGGGAGCCGGGGCCATGATAAGATTTGTCTCGTTGATCCAGCCGCCGCAGGGGATATCCCTGTCTGTGGTTCCCAGAACCACGCCGTAGCGGATGACCTCGCTTCCCTCCGGCAGGTCCTTTAAAGCGATCTTGTGTGCCTGCGGAATATCCTCTGCCGTCACAACGCCGGGCATGACCTCTGTTCCCTTTGCTATGTCATGGATCGCTATGGCTACGTTGTCCTTTTCAGTGATCTGAATACATACTCGTCTTGCCATTTGTTTTTTCCTTTCTCCGGAAATTTCGTCTCTCTTTTTTCCTTATTATCAGTATCCTTAAAAAATGCCGGTACCCTCGGCTTCCCGAAGGCACCGGCATACACGTTTTTTACACGAAAGCCTTACTTTTTGTATCAGCGGACCAGGCAGGGCCTCTTGGGGTCGAATTTCCAGCCGGGGATCAGGTACTGCATGCCGATAGCGTCGTTTCTGGCGCCCTTCTTGTAGCACTTGTCCAGATACAGCTGATGTGCCTTCATGAGCTGGTCTCTGTCGATCTCGACGCCGAGGCCGGGCTTTGCGGGAACTTCCACGCAGGAGTCAATGATCTGCAGGGGCTCCTTGGTCAGGCGCTCGATGCCTTCCTGCCAGATCCAGTGGGTGTCCAGGGCGTTGTAGAAGCCGGGGACTGCCGCGCCGACCTGGGTGAACATGGCCAGGGAGATGTCGAAATGGTTGTTGGAATGGCTGCCCCATGTATAGCCGAAGTCATGGCACATCTGAGCAACGCGGACGGAACCGGCCATGGTCCAGAAATGAGGGTCTGCCAGGATAATATCCACAGCCTGGGACTCCAGTGCATGGCCCACCTCTCTCCAGTCGGTGGCGATCATGTTGGTAGCAGTGGGGAAGCCGGTCTTTCTGCGGAATTCGGATACGATCTCACGTCCGGAATAAACGCCTTCGGCGCCGCAGGGATCTTCGCAGTAGGTCAGGATGCCCTGCATTCCCTTGACATATTCCACGGCCTGGGAAAGGAGCCAGCCGCCGTTGGGATCCAGGTCGAATCTGGATTCGGGGAATACCTTCTTCATGGCGCGGATGCATTCCATCTCCTGGTCGCCGGGAAGAACGCCGCCCTTGAGCTTGAAATCGGTAAAGCCGTATTTTTCCTTGGTAGCTACGGCGAATTCAACGATCTTGTCGGGAGTCATGGCTTCTTCATGACGGATCCTGTACCATTTGCAGTCCGCGTCGGGCTCATGGATGTACTCCAGATCGGTCTTGTTGGGGTCGCCTACAAAGAAGAGATAGCCCAGCATACGGACCTTGTCTCTCTGCTGTCCTTCGCCCAGAAGCTCTGCTACGGGAACGCCCATCATCTTGCCCAGAAGGTCGAGGCAGGGAGCTTCGATGGCTGTCTTTACATGAACGCCGGTGCGAAGGTCAAAGGTCTGGTTGCCGCGGACATCCTCTTCGCCCTTGGCTGCCAGGTACTCTTCCACCTTGCGCAGGGTGGTCTTGTATTCGGCCAGGTTGGTGCCTTCTACCAGGAACTTGACTTCGTTCAGAGCGTCTGTGATCTTGTCGCCGCCGGGAACTTCACCGATGCCTTCGTTGCCTTCGGAGTCTGTCAGGATGACAACGTTTCTGGTGAAATAGGGGCCGTGGGCGCCGCTCAGGTTCAGTTCCATACAGTCATGTCCCGCTACGGGATAGACTTCCATTTTTTCGATTCTTCTCATTGAATATAACCCTTTCTCCCAATACTGGTTATCGTTTTGTCTGAATAAACCTTATCTCAGATCAGGCCTGACTTTTCCATGGCGTCCTTGATGTGCTCGTAGGCTGCCGGATGAGAAGGCATGCTGGGCAGGTAGGGAACGCCGATATCCAGGCCGCGCAGGTTGGCCATGTCCTTGGCCGCTACGGGGAAGGAAGCCGCATCCATGGCAAGACGGACGGGGTTGACCTTGAACTGGGCCTCTTTTGCTCCCTCCAGATCTCCTTCCATAAATCTGTCATAGACAGCCGTAATCAGTTCGGGCATAAAGTTGCCGGCCGTGCATACGCCGCCCACGGCGCCGCAGCAAAGGCTGACGTAAAGAAGGGTATCCTTGCCGCCGAACACCTTGAAACCGATGTCACGGTTCCTGCGGATGAACTCTTCCGTCTGGGTCATGTCACCGGAGGTATCCTTCATACCTACGATATTGGGGATCATATGCGCCATTCTCTCCACAAGACCGGCGCTGAGGGTATAGCCCACGCGGCCGGGGTTGTTGTAGATCAGAACGGGGGTATCCGGAACAGCGTCCGCGATAGCCTTGAAGTGAGCGAAAAGCTCTGCTTCCGTAGGCTTAAGGAACATGGGCTGGAGAACGGAAATGCCGCCGATCTCATACTTTGCAGCCATTTTTGCCAGACGGACGCATTTCTTTGTGTTGATGGCGCCGATGCCGAAATAGACGGGAACTCTGCCGGCCGCCTGATCGATCATGATCTGCAGGCCGCGCTCCATCTCATCTTCTTCTACCTGATAGAACTCACCGTTGGAACCGAAAGCGAGGATACCGTCCAGGCCGCCGTCAATGACGAAATCCACCTGTCTGCGCATCCTGACTTCATCGATTCTCTCTTCTTTGTCAATGGGCGTGATAATAGGAACGATTACGCCTTTAATGTGGTCTGTATTCATCTACTGTCCTTCCTGCCGGCCCGTGCCTCCAGGCCCGGGCCGGCTGTTCATTCTGTTGGCAGGGCCCTGCTTTATTTTACGATGCTGGTACCGGAGATTGCTTCGTAGTACTTGACGATGGCATCATGGTCATCGGCGCCGCACTCATGAGCGTTGAGGAACTGAAGGATCTCCATAACGGATGCGGTGAAGGGAGCGGGGCTGTTGATGGCGTGGGCCGCGTTCAGGGCATTGGTCAGATCCTTGGTATGCAGGGCGATGCGGAAGCCGGGCTTGTAGTTGCCGTCCAGCATCATGGGAACCTTTGCGTCCATAACGGTGGAGCCTGCAAGGCCGCCGCGGATGGCCTGATAGACCAGCTCGGGATCTGTGCCTGCCTTCTTGGCGAATGTGAAGGCTTCTGCGCAGGCTGCGATGTTGATGGCGACGATCATCTGATTGGCCAGCTTGGCAACATTGCCGGAGCCGATAGGGCCTACATAGACTACGGAACCACCCATGACGGAAAGAAGATCAAAGAACCTGTCGAAGAGTTCCTTCTCGCCGCCCACCATGATGGACAGAGTACCGTCGATGGCCTTGGGTTCGCCGCCGGAAACGGGAGCATCCAGCATGGGGATGTTGTAGGGCTCAAGATCCTTTGCGATCTTCTTGGATTCCACGGGGTCGATGGAGCTCATATCGATGAAGACAAGTCCTTCATGGGCACCTTCCGCAATGCCGTTGGCGCCGAAGACTGCGCTTCTGACATGGGGAGAATTGGGAACCATGGTGATGACTACGTCGACCTGGGATGCGACTTCCTTGCCGCAGGCTGCCTTCTTGGCACCGCAGGATGCCAGATCCTCGACTGCTGCGGGGTTGAAATCAAATACTACTACTTCATAACCGGCCTTGATCAGGTTCTTTGCCATGGGTCTGCCCATAATTCCGAGTCCGATAAATCCAACTTTCATTTTGTTTTTCCTCCTTACTGTCTGCCCCTTGGGGCATTACCAATTTACTGTAATGCTATTATTCCATTTTCATGAATAATATTAAATGTGAATCATTCACTGAAATGACTCCTGTTTTTTTTGCACTATCCATTTTCTTTCAATAAATGAAATCATAATTTCATTTTTCAGTCGGTTTCTTTCTGTTTTTCCGGCCCCGCCATTGACTTTCCGAAGTCCCGCCTTTACTTTTATTAATATGTAATATCGCCGCTTCAGCAGACACTGTTTCATCACATCATAAAAAGGGGAATACATATGGATACCAAAGTCATAGCCCAGCCCTCCAGCCTGAACCTGGGCGTCCTTCTGCCCAGACAGGAAATGGTAGAGACCGCCCGCCGGATCATCGAAGACAATCAGCTCAACGTCGTTTACCTCAAGCACATTGATACCATCGATACCATCTCGGAAGCCCGGGCCGCCGTGGAAGCCGGCGCCGACCTTCTGATCGCCAGGGGCTATCAGGCCCGTCTGATCGAGCGCTATACCAACATCCCTGTCGTGGAAATGCGACTCCATGCCCAGGAGATCGCCCTGGTCATACAGAGCGCCAAGACCATCCTGCAGAAGGAGCGGCCCCGCATCGCCCTGATCGCCTTCAGCAATCAGATCTCCAACATTTCCTATATCGGAAATCTGCTGGGCGTGACCCTGGACGTACGCTACATAGAATCCAGTGAGGAGATCCCCGAGACCATCCGGGAAATGTCTCTGCTGTCTCCCGATCTTTTCATAGGAGGCGACACCACCTGCACTCTGGCCTCCCAGGCCGGCTATCCCGCCCTCTTTTACAGTTCCACCGAGGAATCCATCCGGGAGGCCTTTCACGAAGCTCTGCAGACCGCTGCCGCCATGGAAAAGGACAAGCTCTCATCGGCCCAGTTCGAAGCCATCCTGGACACCTCCGCCAACGGCATCATCCGGGTCAACACCTCCTGCAGCGTCATTGTGGTCAACAAGATGGTGGAGGAACTGCTGGGCAGGCCCTCGGCAGAGATCATCGGAGCTCCTCTGCAGGAGGTCCTCCCTCAGATCGACCTCAATGCAGTCCGCCAGGTCCTGGAAGGAGCCAGGGAGGATCTGACCACCTCTATCACCATCCGCAACCGGGCCTGGATGGTCCTCATGACCTCTATCCGCTACAACGATACTGTGACCGGCGCCATTCTTTCCCTGCACGGCGTCAGCACGGCATCCCTGCAGACCTCGGCGACCCGCAAGGAACTGCTGCACAGCGGATTCATGGCCACCTCCAGCTTTTCCGACATCACCACGCGTAATAAAGACATGCAGGATATGCTGGTCAACGCAAGGGCTTATGCCCTCTCCGACAGCCCGGTCCTGATCTACGGAAACAACGGAGACGAATCCTATGCCATCGCCGAAGCCATACACAATTCCTCGGCCCGCCGGGGCGGTCCCTTTGTGACCGTCAACCTCCTGGGCATAGACCAGGAAGACCAGGAGCTGGTCCTTTTCGGCCGGAAAGAGAGGACCGAAAGCGCCGACAGGTCCCGGGGAGCCCTCAGCCGGGCGGACCACGGCACCCTCTTCATCATCGGAATCAGAAAGTTAAAGCCTTCCGTCCAGATGCTTCTGTCCAAGACCATGCTGCAGGGCAACATTCTCCGGACGGATACCCAGTCCCTTCAGGCCCTGGATGCCCGGATCATCTGCCTCTCCTCCGTTGATCTTCTTGACCAGGTGAACAGCGGGGCCTTCCTTCCCACCCTCTACTACCAGCTCCAGGGCCTGACCCTGAAGATCCCGACTCTGAACGAGAGGCCGGAGGACCTGGCTTTTATTTTCGATGAGGAATTTACCAGAGCCGTCAGGACTTACAAGCGGCCCCTGAAACTGACAGAAGGGGGCAGAAAAAAGATTCTTTCCCTTCAGTGGGAAGGGAACCGGATCCAGCTGCATTCCTTTGTGGAGCGTCTGGTCCTGTGCGCCAAAAAACGCAGTGTCGACGAGATCTATATACAGAAGACCTACGACGATCTTTATCCCAATATCCGGAAGGTCGAAGGCGAAAACCGCCTGGTGGTCTATGAAACACCGGAAGCCCTGGAGCTTAAGAACATTCTCCAGAAGAACGGAGGCAACCGGGCCCAGACCGCCGAAGAGCTGGGCATCAGCACCACCACTCTCTGGCGCAAAATGAAAAAATACGGCATTGAAGCCAGCTTCGAGTCCTGACCGGGCTTCCGTAGTCATGCACCATGCGCTCTTCCCCCCTTCCTGTATCCCGTGCTCTCCGGTACTGAGAACATGGGCCATCTGACAGGCCTGAAAAAAGGAGGCTCCGGAACCGCTCCGGAGCCTCCTCTTATTGTTTAAGCAGCTTTTTGGCAGGAAAGCTCTGCCTGAATCAGAACTTTTCTTCTGACAGGCCCTGCATATCGTCCCAGATGCCGTCAAGGCTCTCCAGGATCTTCTTGTAGACTTCGTATTTTTTGTTATAGACCTGCACATTTTCCGGAATGGGCATAATGGGGGCCGAGATCCGGGTCATATTTCTGACCGCTTCCTCGATGTCCTTATACTCTCCCACCGCGGCCGCACAGGCGATAGCACAGCCCAGGGCGCCCGTCTCATGGGCTTCCACTGTTTCTACGGGAATGTTCATAACATCCGCAAACATCTGGGCCCATACCTCGGCTCTTGCGGCGCCGCCTGCCAGACGGATCCGTCTGGGAGCCGTCTCCCGGGTCTGCAGAAGCTTCTCCAGATGATAACGGTGGCAGAAGGTGATTCCTTCAAATACCGCCCTTACCAGGTGCTTTCTGGTATGGTTGTAGCTGATGCCGATAAAGCAGCCTTTGGCATTGGGATGAACATTGGATCCCATCAGGAAGGGCAGGAAGATGGGCACGTAAGTCTTAGGAGGAAGCGCCTCGACCCACTGATCCACGGCATCATAGACGTTGGACTGCATGCGCTTGGCCTTTTCGGAAAATTCGGGCAGAAGCTGCTGGATAAACCATTCGAAGTTTCCGGCCGAGGTGGGGCTGGATTCCTCGATCAGGTAGTATTCCGGCAGGCAGAAAAGTGAATTCATCTGCGCCTTTCCGTCCAGGATGGGCGTCCTGCGCAGGTATTCGTTGATGGACCAGGTCCCTGCGATCATACAGATCGATTCGGGATCCGTCACGCCCGCAGCAATGGCGCAGGCATTGATGTCGAACATGCCGCCAATGACGGGCGTGCCCTCCTCCAGGCCTGTCTGCATGGCAGCGATCCGGGTGATGGTGCCGCACAGATCGGTGGCCCTGACCAGGGGAGGCAGGGCGTCTCTGATCTCTTCGATCCCGAAGAGTTCAAGAAGCGTGTCGTCGTACTGGCCGGTATGAAGGTTCATAAGACCGGACCCGGAATAGTCCGTGATTTCGGCCATGGCTTTGCCGGTCAGTCTGAAACGGACATAGTCCTTGCATTCAAAGACGTACTTGATATTTTTGTAGTTTTCGGGTTCATTGTCCCGGAGCCAGGCCAGAAGAGCCACCGGCTGACAGGCCATGACATGCTGGCAGGAGTACTGGAAGGCCTTTTCCTCCGTTCCGTCATTTCTCCAGTCATTCATGTACTGATAGGCCCTGTTGTCAGTGGAAATGATGCCGGGCCGCAGAGGCCTGTCATCCTTTCCCCACAGATAAAGCCCTTTGCCGTGGCCGGAGATGCCCAGGCAGATGACATCCGATGCCTGCACACCGGTCTTGATTAGAGCGCCCTGGATGACCCTGGCATTTGCCAGCCACATTTCTTCCATGTCGCGTTCGACAAAACCGGGTCTGGGCTTGATGGATTCCGTTGATATCCCATAGGATCCAATCTCCTTGCCGTGGATATCAAACAGAGCTGCCTTGGTGGCTGTCCCGCCGTTATCCAGACCCATAAAGTATTTCATATCCTACCTCCGATCAGTGCACATAGTCCGGATTGACCAGATCGCCCCGTCCCAGCGGCTCTCCCTTGTAGAATGCATCCATGATGTCGATGGCCTTCTTGTAAATGTTCCAGAGGGACTCATAGGTCTGGCTGGAAACATGGGGGGTCAGGATGCAGTTCTCCAGTTCGAAAAGCCTGGAATCTGTGGGCAGAGGCTCCTGGGCAAAGACATCCAGGCCGGCGCCGCCGATCCTGCCGCTCTTTAACGCATCGTAGAGGTCGTCCTCGTCGATGATATTGCCGCGGGCCGTACATACGATGACCGCATTCTCCTTCATCATATCGAAGCGCTCTTTGTTGATAATGTGATGGGTGGAAGGAAGATAGGGAAGATGGACGCTGATGGCGTCGCAGGTCCGGAAGATCTCGTCCATATCTGTAAAGCGCACCCCCAGCTCCTCGGCAGCTTTCAGGTTGGGATAGGGATCGTAGGCAAGGATCTCGCACTCAAAGCCGGAAAGACGTTTTGCCAGACATACACCGATGTTGCCGAAGCCCAGGATACCGACCTTCTTGCCCACCATTTCATAGGCAATGTTCTTTTCCCAGACACCGGATTCCATGACCCTGCGGTTCAGGAAGAGCTGTCTTCTGAGAGCAAGGATCTGGGTCATGGCCATTTCCGCCACCGAAGTCTTGTTGGCGCCGGTGGTCCTTGTAATGGCGATCCCGTGGGCGCTGGCCGCCTTCAGATCGACTGCATCAAAGCCTACGCCGAAGCGGATCAGCAGCTTGCAGCGGTCTCCCATACGGGAGAAGATGGGCTCGCCGTAGGGCTGAACGTCGATCAGGCCCGCATCCGCATTCTGCAGCTGGCTAATCACATCCTCCTCGTCAAAGGGAAGCTGCGGCTTCCATACAAATTCAATGTCTTTTGTTTTTGCGTATTCCTCCGCCTCCTGGTTGAGTTTTACAAAAACATCAGACTGATCGCCGAAAAATGATACTAATTTCTTCATAAGTAATCCCCTTTTGCTCGCTTAATCAATATTATTTTTCAAAGTAAACATGATAGGCATTGTTATAGTAAACATCTTCCAACTCCTCGTCCGTGAAGGCGCCGTTCTTTAACAGATAGTCTGTCAGGTGCTCGCAGGAATCCTGGGTCGCGGCGAAGGGAGCGTCTGTGCCCCACATCATCTTTTTGGCAGTGATGATCTCTCTGGCCATCTGCAGATACTCAGCAGCTGCAGGATAAGGATACTTGTCGGGCGCAAGGATCTTGGGAATGGCAGCGATATCGAACCAGACGTTGGGCATGTTCAGAAGCTCCAGTGACAGCTTCCATTCTCTCTCCCATCCTCTGGTGGGAGCCAGCAGGTGGCAGACGACGAACTTCAGGTCAGGGCATTTATGGGCGGCTTCCATGATGGACCAGGGCTGGTGGCTGGGCATGGCAATATCGCCCACATCCAGGGCTACGACGCCTTTGTGCTCTTCCACTGTCTTATAAATATACATCATCTCTTCCCCTGCCAGGTCGAAAGGCTTGTGGCATCCCATCAGGCCTCCGCCGGTGGAGACTTCAAATTTTGCCAGGTGGAAGCCGTCCTTCTCCATGAATGTCCTGATGGCCTCTTTATAGTTTCCCATAAAGGGATCGATGGTGCAGGAAGGACAGAAGGTATCGGGATATTTTTCCAGAAGGGTCTTGTGATACTGGTTCTGGAAGCCATACATGCTGCCGCTCATAAGAACAGCCTTCTCTACGCCGCAGGGACCCATGTAGTTTTCCAGCGCTTCCTCTGCCGTAAAGGTCATATCTCCCAGCTCCGGAGGGATCAGCTGGAAGATCTCCCCGTTGCCCCACTGGGCTTTGCCGCCGCCGATGGCGCGGGACTCACCCCGTCTGCAGTAACCGGCTACAGGATTTGCAAGATGAAGATGTGCATCGATTTTTTTCATTGTTAGGGCTCCTTGTTCTGTCGAAACAAACAATTCGGGAATCATTGAGGCTGGGGCGGGAAGGCCAGAGGCCTGTCCCGCCCAAATGATACGGCGCCTCAGGCCGTGGATTTGCCTGCCGCTTTTGCCTGCCTGCGCTTGGCCAGCCAGCTCTGGAACTTGGTATCGCGCTGCAGGGCGTCGAAGCCGACTGCTGCAATGATGACAAGACCTCTGACCAGACCGTGCTGGGTGGAAGGTACGCTCATCAGGTTCAGGCCGTTCTGGAGAAGGCCAATGATCATGGCACCGAAGATGGCGCCGGGAACGGTGCCTTCGCCGCCCAGAAGGGAGATGCCGCCGATGACGCCTGCCATAATGACATACTGCTCATAGCCGGAACCGTTGGAGGCCATGCCCTGCTGGGTCATGGAGGACAGGATGATGCCGCCGATGGCGGTGGTAAAGCCGGAGATCATGTAAGCCATGATAGTGATCTTCCTGACGGAGATACCGGAAATAGCCGCTGCCTGGTCATTGCCGCCGACCGCATATACATACCGGCCGGTCTCGGTCTTTCTGAGGACATACCAGGAGATCAGGGCCGCGACCACCATCAGGATGATGGGGATCGGGTTCTTGCCGATGGAAGTGAAAAGCTTGGGATTGGTGCAGTCCAGGATCTTGTTGTTGGTCAGGATCATGGACAGGCCCAGATAAATGGTCTGGGTCGCGAAGGTGACCAGGAAGGCCGGCACGTGGAAAGTTGTGATAATCAGGCCATGGATCAGGCCGGCCAGAAGACCGACGGTCAGGGCCACCAGGATACCGGCAACGACGCCTGCCGGCGAATAGCCGAAGGCCCGCACCGTCATGACACAGGTAACGCCTGTCAGACCGCAGAGGGTACCGATGGAAAGATCGATGCCGCCCAGCAGGAAAACGAAGATGGTGCCGGAGACCATTACGCCGTAGATCGAAACAGACCAGAGAACGTTGCCCAGGTTGCCTATGGTCAGGAAGCTGCTGGGACGAAGGATGGTCAGGATCAGGAAGAAGGCAGCCAGGATGATCGGCTTGCTTAAATCTTTAACTGAAAGTTTTTTCATGATGTCCTCCCCTCTTAGTCTACGATTCCGGAGCCCGCTTCAAGAACCATGGACTGGGTCACGATCCCGCTGTCAAACTCCTTGATGATAGAGCCTTTTCTCATCACGAGGATCCTGTGGGATACCCGGATCAGCTCCTGGAGGTCGGAAGTAACGATAATGACTACGATGCCCTGGGATGCCAGATCCTCCAGGATGGAATAGATCTGATCCTTGGCACCGACGTCGATGCCGGCAGTGGGTTCGTCTACGATCAGAACCTTCAGGTCTCTCTGGATCCACTTGCCCAGGACCACCTTCTGCTGGTTTCCGCCGGACATGAGGCCGACTTCCTTGTCCGGATTATCGGGACGGATGTCGATCTGCTGGATGGCCCGGATGCCCATATCCCGTTCATCCTTGTCGGAAATGGATGTGCCGTTCTTTTTGACAATGTCATAGTTGGTCAGGGCAACGTTCTTAACGGTGGACAGAAGGGGAATGAAGCCCTGGTTTCTTCTGTCCTCGGGAACGAAGCCGAAGCCTGCTTTGATGCTTTCTTTGGGGCTGTACTTGAGCTCCACCCCGTTCAGGGTCGCTGTGCCGGATTTGTGTTTGTCTATGCCGTAGATGGCACGCATGAGTTCGGTACGGCCGGCGCCGATCAGACCGCCGAAGCCCAGGATCTCGCCCCTGTGGGCCTGGAAGGAAACATTCTTGAACATACCGATCTCGTCGGAAAAGTTCTTGACATCCAGAACGACTTCATTGTTGTTCTTTCTCATTTCCTTGGCGGAGCCTGCGGATTCGTCGACCTCCTTGCCGATCATAGTCTTGATGACCAGGCGGGGCTCGATCTGCTCATGGTTCAGTACAGCCGCATTCTGCCCGTTCCGGAGGACGGTCAGTCTGTCGGACAGTCTGTAGACCTCTTCCAGACGGTGGGAAATATAAATAATGGATACGCCCTGATCCCGGAGTTTCTCGATGATCTCGAAGAGGGACTCCGCTTCCTTGCCGGATAAAGATGCCGTGGGCTCGTCCATGATCAGGAGCTTGGAATCGCAGGAAAGGCCCTTTAAGATCTCCACCAGCTGTCTGAGGCCGATGCCCAGGTTGGCCACCAGCTCGTCTGCCTTTAAGGGGAAGCCGTATCGGGCGATCAGCTCCTCGGTATCTCTGATCATCTTCTTATGGTCGATCAGACCGAATTTCCTGGGCTCTCTGCCCAGGAACACGTTCTGGGCCACTGTCAGAGGAGGTTCCACGGACAGTTCCTGATAGATACAGGCGATGCCCAGCTTCTGAACGTCTGCGTAGGAGTTGACCTGGACTTCCTTGCCTTCCCACCAGATCGAACCTGCGTCCTTGCTGTAGACACCGGTGATGATCTTGATCAGCGTTGATTTGCCCGCGCCGTTTTCTCCCATGAGGGCGTGGACTTCGCCCTTTCTTACTTCAAAGTGCACGTCCTGGAGGACAGGAACACCGGAAAAGCTCTTATATATGTTCTTAGCTTCAAGAATGATTTCATTGTTCGCCATATATTATGCCTCCTTTCCAGCTGCAGCTTCCTGGGCCTTTTTCTCCATAACGGAGTTGAACCAGGCATCGAAGATAACGACCATGATGATGATGACGCCCTTGATGACATACTGGTAAGCCGTATTCATCTGGAGCTTCAAAACGCCGTTTTCCAGAGCTGCCATGAAAATGGCACCGATAAAGGTACCGATGATCTCGCCGTATCCGCCGGAAAGAGAGACACCGCCGATTACCGATGCAGCAATGGGGTTGAATTCAAATCCTTCACCCAGAAGGGCTGTGGTGGACTGCAGACGGCCGGTGGTGAAAATGGCGCCGATGGCTGCACACAGGCCTACAACGATGTAGGCGATGATACGGGTCCTGGCAATATTGATACCGGACAGTTCCGCTGCCTTGGGATTGGCGCCGACGGCATAGAGGTTGGTGCCGAAGCGGGTATACTTAAGGACGATCTGTCCGATGATGGTGATCACAACGAAGGCGATCGAAACGAAGTAGATCCTTCCGAAGCCCTTGCCCAAAATGGCGTAGGAGGAATGGTTCATGGCTACAGAGCTGATGGTTCCGTTGGCATCTCTGACTGCGATGATATAGGTCAGCGCCCTGAAGATACCCATGGTGGCCAGGGTGCCGATGAATTCCGGCAGATGGAGTTTGGCAACTACAAGGCCGTTGACGACGCCGCAGACAAAGCCTACCAGAATACCGACCAGGATCATGATCGGAATGGGGATCAGCGTGTATTTGTAGATGTTGGCCATGACCATGGCGACCAGGGCCATGGTCGCGCCTGTGGAAAGGTCAATGCCGGAAGTGATGATGACATATGTGACGCCTACGCCGATGATGCCGGGAACTGCCGCGTCACGAACGATTTCAAGCATGTTGTTGGCTGTGAGGAAAGATTTGCTCAGTACGGAAAAGAAGATACACAGAGCCGCCAGCATGCCCAGTGAAATTAAACGTCTTAATGTTTGCTGCTTCACTACTTGCTCCTCTCTTATGAAACAGAACGGCTGTCCGGGGACCATCTGTCCCGGACAGCCGGCCTCATAATCAGATCAACTTATAATCATATTCAGTGTGTCGGCAATTACCAGCGATCCTTCTCATCAATAGAGGAAACTGTTTCAGATGTAACGATGACAGGCTCCATGATGACCTGGGGTGTTTTGGAAAGAACGGAAGAACTGTACTCGGAACCGGCCATCAGCAGAGCGATCTTGGCTGCTGTGGAACCCTGGTCCCAGCTGTTCGTGTAGATCGTACCGGTCATCTGGCCGTTCTCGATCATTTCCAGGGCAGCCTTCTCACCGTCGGCGCCCCAGATTACGATATCCTTCTTGCCGGCGGATTCGCAGGCAAGAGCAGCGCCTTCGGCCATGGCATCGTTGATGGCAAATACCGCATCGATCTGATCATAGTTCTGCAGGAAGGAGTTCATGACTGTCTGTGCGGTGGCCTTCTCGAACTGAGCAGACTGCTTGTCGATGATCTCGATGCCGGAGTAGTTGTTTTCGATAGTCTCCACGAAGCCCCGCTCCATGTTGTCGGTCCTCGTCAGGCCCTGGACGCCTTCGATGATGACGACCTTGCCGGATCCGCCGATCTCTTCAGCGATCTGGTCAGCGATCATACGGCCTGCGTCATAGTCAACGGCCATGACCAGTGCGGAATGGGTGGACGTGCAGTCCAGGTTCAGCGTTACGACAGGGATGCCTGCCGCTTCCGCCTGGGTCACGGAGTCAGCCAGTGCCGTGCCGTCGGAGCACTGCAGGATGATGGCATCATAGCCTTCGTCGATGACGGATGTCATGATGGAAACCTGGGTCTCGGCCGAGGATTCGCCGTTGAAAGCCTGCACTGTGACATGATCCCAGGGCTCGATCTCACGTTCGATACCCTCCAGCCATGCCTGGTTGTTGGGGGTGGAAAGATCATGGGCGACATAGGCGATCCTGATCTGTGTCTCGCCGCTGTAAACGTCCTTGGCCGGCTTTGCGGCGGCGGATGTCTCTGTTGCGGCGGCAGCGGTGTCTTCCCTGGTGGTGCCTTCTCCTGAGCAGGCAGCCAGTGAGAAGATCATCAGGCCTGCCATGGCAAGTGCTGCAAGTTTTTTCTTCATGTTACATACCCTCCTTGATAGAAATGAATTTGTTAACAGCAAATGATGTATGTTAAGTGACATCGATTGCATGATTAGAATATCACACTTTCGCCAGAATCGTCAATCAGTATGCACAATTCTCCGTTATTTACAATACATACACCTCATTTTTGTTAATTATTTTGTTTGATTTTTCAGTTTCAGCTTTTTGTACAATAACACTTTCCTGCAATCAGTTAATTTATACGTGAAACCGGGTTTCACTCCTGATTTCGTCTTTCCGCCGTAGTCTTTCGGAAACCGTGCGGTTTTTAGTCTGTATTTGATGTTGTATTCCGTATTTCTTCCACGGATTCAGGGTCTTTTCCGGGCAATCGGCCGAAATGAACCGCATTTTCATATGAAATTATCCGATTGGACGGGGTGCCGTTCGGTACCAGGCGTTTCAATAGTCAGGGCGGACTTTCTTTTGGCGGGCACCGGGTCGGGTTTCACCGCCGCTTTCCATGTCCCTTTCCTGCAGGCAGCCATTTCATGCTCTTTCCGCTTCGGCAGGTGCAGGGCCCGGATCCTGCGGAGGAGCCGCTCATCCAGCTCTTTCTTAAGGTTTTTCATGTCTTCAGAATTAAAACGCCTGAACCGTCCCCTGCCTGCTCGATGCGCTTCATCTCCCTTTCCCGATCCCGCCGCCGGGCGGATCAGGGACTCTCACCCCTCAGAACGGGCACACAAAAAAAGCCGGGGTCCCCGGCTTTTTAACTGGTACGTTTTTATATTTCAGGTCGATTCCCGTTCCACGATCTCGGTAAGGAGCATGATCTTGCTGGCTCCGGGCTTCCGCCCCTCCAGGGAGGCGATCAGCTTGGAGGCGATCTCGTCCCCGGATTCCAGGATCATGTTGTTCAGACTGGTCAGCTTCGGATAACAGGCAAGGGCAAAGCTGGAATTGTCCACCCCGATCACGGAGATCCGATCCGGGATCCGGATGCCCTTTCGGTGCAGGGTCCGGACGGCCCCGCAGGCCAGCATATCCGTGGCACAGATCAGACCGTTGGTATCAGGATGCTCCTGCAGGATGCGTTCCATGATCTCCTCTCCGCTGTCAATGTCATTGTTGCGGCCTTCATAGATCAGGCTCTCCGGATCTTCCTCCCCGCAGATGCCCGCTGCCCGCGCCCCCCGCAGGAAGCCCTGCCTTTTCTGAAAGGAACTGGGCCTGTCCATGGCATCGCTGATATAGACGATCCGCCGTCTTCCCTTCCCGGCCAGGAAATTCACGCAGGAGCAGACCCCTCCGCTTTCATCAGAAATGACACTGTAGACATTGGGGCCCGTGATCTCTCCGTTCAGAACAAAGACCGGCTTTTTTTCCATGAACTGGCGGATGGCTCCGGCCACCTTTTCGTTGGCGTAGCGGGAGCCCATGAGGACCACAGCGTCCACGTTCCGCTCCCCTATGCTCCGGATTCCCTCCGCGCATTCCGACGGAGTGCAGCCGGTCTTAATAATGACGGTCCCGTAGTTCACCTCGGACAGGCGGCCCGTGATGTGATAGGCTCCCTCCATCAGATGGATAGAATATGCCTCCGGGACCAGAATACCCACCAGGCGGCTGTTCCTGGTCACAAGGCCTCTTGCGATGTCATTGGGAACATAGTTGTTGTCCTCCAGCAGAGCCTTGATCTTTCTGCGCGTTTCCGGATTTACGCCGGGCTTGTCGTTGATGACTCTGGACACAGAGCTGGCCGAAACGCCCGCCAGCTTTGCGATGTCATAGATGGTCATTCTTTCCACTCCTTCAGCAGGGCCGCCTTCCCGCAGCCTCTGATATAAAATTACAATATGCAGCTGAAAGTCGCAAGATTTTTCGGAAGGTCAGACCCCCATGATCATGCACCAGAAGGGCACGGAAAACAAAGACATGAGAGTGGAGAAGAAAACACACTTGCTGGCAAATACGTAGTCTCCCCCGTACTTGGATGCCAGAATGGGAGTAGTGGATCCGCAGGGCATGCCCACCAGAAGGACGGAGACGCCCGTCAAAAGGGGATCCACATGAAAAAGAAGGCAGCCCAGGTAGGTGATCCCGGGCAGGAGAAACAGGCGGATGGCCGTAACGGCCACTACCATGGGAGATACCAGGGTCCTGAAATCCACGTCCGCCATCATCATGCCGATCAGGATCATGCTGAGGGGGATGGTGCAGCCGCCCAGTCTGACAAGACTCTTTTCAGCCACATCCGGCAGGGGCAGCTGGGTGATCATAAGGAACATGCCTATATAGACTGCAATGATGCAGGGATGGCGGGCCACCTTTTTCAGGGTCCCCTTCCAGTCCGGATCATCCGTGAAATAGGCAAGGCCGGCGGACCACATGACGATCCGCTGGGGGATCAGAAAGACCGAGGCATACATCAGGCCTTCCGCCCCGTAGACCCCTTCACAGACAGGATTTCCCAGAAAGCCCGAGTTGGAGACCTGCGTGGCGTACTGAAGGACCCGCTTCATATGGGCCGGCTGCCCCTTCCACAGGGTCCCCGCAAAGACCATGCTGACTGCCTGGGCCGCCGATGCAATGACCAGGATCAGCAGGAATTTCTGCAGGATGCTGAAGGAGAACTCCACTTCAAAGGAATGAATGATATTTGCGGGCAGGATCAGATCCATGACCAGGTCTGTCAGGATGGTCCTGGCCTGGTCGGGCAGGATCTTCTTTCTGCGGAGGACAATGCCGCAGACGGCAAAAATAAACATCTGACCCATGAGGCCCAGAAGCCCCTCCAGGGCCGGATCGTGTAATAATGCTGACATAGGCTTTTCTTTTCCTTATCTGATATGATCCCCGGCATTCTGCCGGGGATCATTCTTATTCTTTCTCTTCTTCCCTTTTCTGCCGTCCCTTCCTTTACGGCCTTATTCTTCCGGGAAGGCCGGAAAGTCCGCCCTCCTTATTAAGAACGGACCGTAGGGGTCAGAAGATTTCCCTCTTCGTCAAAGACCAGGGGAGCGGGCTCGTCGATGGCGGTCAGACCGGGATATTTTCCTTCCAGGACCTCCTGATAATAGGATTCGCTCAGCATGATCTCTCCCACGTGAAGGGAATTGGGGATTCTGACCATACGAAGCTTGTCCGGGGACTGGTCCACCTTGTTGGTGGTCCGGATGCACATCTGGATGGCCGTCTTATCCGAGGGCATGATGCAGGGGATCCGGGCCGAAGCCAGGACTGTGCTGGTAATACAGTTGGGATACATGGCATTGAGGTCCATCTTGTCAAAGATCCTCTGGGTGATGGCGTTGGAAAGACCTACGCCAAGAGTATTGCCGTGGGACTCCTCCGAAAGGTCCAGGAAACAGGTCCTCTGGACCTGCAGGCCTCCGCTGCAGCAGTCGGTGGAAAAGGTCCCCGTTATGTTGGGGTCCACTCCCGTTCCGGAAAAGTTCTTGCCGATCAGGTCCACCACCAGGACATCAGCCTTTCCCACCAGGATGGAAGGCATGTTGGAGAAGGCGTATTTCAGAAGCTCAGGCTCCCGCTTCAGAATGTCGCAGGCGTCGATGGCTTCGATCCTGCAGGTCTCGTCGTAGGCGTTCTCCATGCAGGGAATGGCAAAGAGGACAGGGGCCTTTGCAAGGACCACCTCCGCCATGGAAGGGATGTTTACCGCCATGCGGTCCATACCGTCGGCGTGGACGTTGGAAGCCCCCTTCTGCTTGCCAAGGCCTATGGTCATCATCTTGCAGGGACCGGACTCAACGCTGCCCCGGAATGCATTGTGGGGCTTCAGGCGGCAGGAAATAATAATACCGTCCGCATTATAGGCGTTCCGGTCCATGTAGACCGGGCGGCCGGATCCGGACTCTCCCAGATAGACCGTCTCCATACTGGAGCGGATCTCGCACCCCATGGTCTCCGGGGTGATCTTATATCCCGCCAGGATCTCCAGCTGGCCCTCTGCCGTCGCTCCTCCGTGGCTTCCCATGGCAGGTACGATAAAAGGCACAGCCCCCCGGCTTTTGACAAAGTCCACCACAGCCCTGGTAATGATATCCACGTTGGCAATGCCCCGGCTTCCGGCTGTGATAGCGATCTCCATACCGGGCTGTACTTTGGAGGCAAATTTCTCCTGAGAAAGCTCCTGAAAGACAACGTCCGGGATCTCCTCCGGCCGGATCAGGGGCCTTGGAAAATCCTGCCTGGCCCGGAACATCCGGGGAATCTGCACATCTTTCAGCAGGCCTGCAACCACGCCGTTTTTTTCTACTGTCTTCATATTGTTCCTCCCCTAATAAGAAACGGTCCGGCCGGAACATAATGGTCCGCCCGAACCGCTTTCAAGTGTGTTATGGCTTCTTATTTTGCTGCTGCCTTTTTCTTCTTGTCCTTTCTGTCATCCCAGATCGCATATGCGACGGAGGCAATGATCAGAAGCCAGATGACCCAGCCGATGGGTCTGGTAAAGAAGACGGTCAGACTTCCGTTTGCTGCAGAGATGGACTGGATGAAATAGTTCTCCAGGTCATCGCCCAGAATGAAGCCGATCAGGAAGCAGGATGCAGGAATCTTGATCTTGCCGAAGATATAGCCCAGAATACCGAAGATCAGAAGGGCCCATACGTCGAATATACGGCCGTTCTTGGTGGCATAGGCACCTACGATGCAGATCATGATGATAACGGGATAGAGTCTTGTCCTGGGAATATAAATGATCTTGCTGATCAGCTTGATCGGGAAGAACATGACCAGGAACATAATGATGTTGGCGGCCAGCAGCGCTACCAGGATGGTGTTCCAGGTGTGAGGATTCTGGGTGATGAACAGAGGTCCTACCTGAATGCCCTGCAGCATGAATGCGGAGATCAGGACAGCGGTGGTGGAGTCGCCGGGAATACCCAGGGACAGAAGGGGGATCAGAGCGCCGCCCGTCAGACCGTTGTTGGAAGATTCAGAGGCGATCAGACCTTCCGGCACGCCCGTGCCCAGAAGCTCGGGATGCTTGGAGAAGTTCTTTGCCTGGGCATAAGCCAGAATGGAGGCTGCGGAGCCGCCGACGCCGGGAAGTACGCCCATGAAGGTGCCGATCAGCGAGGACCGGATCACGTTCACGCCCTGTCCCTTGAAGTCGGACAGGGAGAACTTGACATCGCCTTCCAGTTCGGAATCCGTCTTCTGAATCTTGAAGTTCATACCCTCTTCCGCCTCTTCGAAGATCTGGGCGATCGCGAACAGGCCGATCAGGCAGGGAAGCAGCTGGAAGCCGTCAGACATCTTGGATTTCAGGAAAGCAGGCACCATGCGGTACTGGTTGTTGACGCTGAAAGAGTTGGCCAGGGTGACCAGAACGCCCAGAAAGCCTGCGAAGATGCCGCGCAGCATCTGGCCTTTGGACAGAGCCGCAATAACGGTCAGGGCAAAGAGGATGATCAGGAATTTCTCGACAGAAGAAAACTTCAGTGCTGCCGAAGAAAGGATGGGTGTGAACAGCCACAGAGCCACCAGAGAAATCATGCCGCCGATGAAGGAGGATACGATACCTATCTTCAGAGCTCTTTCGCCTTCCCCTCTCTTGGCCATGGGATAGCCGTCGAAAGTGGTGGTAATAGAGGACGGTGTGCCGGGAATGTTGATCAGGATCGCGGGGATCAGACCGCCGGAGATACCGCCGACATACAGGGCCAGGAGAAGCCAGAGGGCTGTCTCCAGATCATAGGCATAGGTCAGGGGAAGGAATACGGCGACCGCCATGGTGGCAGTCATGCCGGGGATGGCACCGAACACGATACCGACGACAACGCCCAGGATCGCAACAAGAAGTTTGGTGATTGTAATCATGTTTGAGATCCTCCTTCCTTAATAGATTGTAAATCCGTAGTCTACGAACGTAATGCTGCACATTCCCTTGGGAAGCGTGATATTGAAAACAACGCCGAACATAATGGAAATGATAAGCGGTGCAACGATGGCGATGATCACGCTGACCAGGACCTGTTTCTTTCCGAGGCCCGCATAGAGCAGATTGAACAGAAGAACGAAGATCATGGAAGTAACGGTAAAGCCCACCTTGTCGATGACAAAGATGTAGCCGGCAAAGAGGATCAGCGTTCCCCACAGCTTTACCTTGTCGTAGCCGTCGATAAAGAATCTGCCGGGCTTTGCAAGGAAGGACCCGCCTTCACTCACTCTGGCGCGGCCTTCCGTGATGATGATTGCCAGAAGAAGTACGACCAGAACGCCCATGACGATCCTGGGAACGATCCAGTGCTCTGTTGAATAAACAACATTAATCATATCTTAACCCTCATAATGCTATATCCAAGCGGATGGAAGCGCGGAGCATGGCCGG
>DETN01000219.1 GCA_002362155.1 Lachnospiraceae bacterium UBA3287
TATGCTGAAGAAAGATTTTAACCACGACTGGACCTGCAGGCCCCTGTCCAGGGAAGGGGAAAAGGTTCCCGTAACGCTTCCCTACGACGCCATGCGCACGGAAAAGCGCACCCCGGAGAGCATGGGCGAGGGCAATATCGGCTGGTTCGAGGGGGGCGACTATGAATACGAAAGAGTCCTGACCCTGAGCGCTGAGGACTTAAAGACCAGGATGGTCCTGGAATTCGAGACCGTCTACCATGGCAGCGAGGTGTGGCTCGGGGACAGCCTTGCGGCTTCCCGCCCCTACGGCTATACCAACTTCTACGTGGACCTGAAGGGGCATGTGAAGGAAGGCGACAATGTCATCCGCGTCATCGCAAGGAACGCGGACCAGCCCAACAGCCGCTGGTATTCCGGCACCGGGATCATCCGCCCCGTATGGCTCTGGCAGGGGCCGGAGGAGGGCCTCCTTATAAACGGGGTAAAGATCCGGACCCTGAGCATTAAGCCTGCCAAGATCCAGGTAAAGGCGGAGACATCCGTTCCCGGACCCGTGAAGGTGGAGATCTTCCGGGAGGGAGAAAAGGCGGCGGAGGCAGAGGCCCTTTCAGAGAAGACTCCTTCAGGCTGTGCGGCCTTCTGTCAGATGGAGATCCCGGACGCCAGGACCTGGAGCGTGGACCATCCTGATTTATATACCTGCAGAGTCACCTTCGGGGAGGATGTGAGCGAAGAGACCTTCGGCATCCGGACCCTTGACTGGAACGCCGGGAAGGGCATGACCGTAAACGGAAAGCGGGTCATCCTGCGGGGCGCCTGCATCCATCACGACAACGGCATCCTGGGGGGCTGCACCTATCCCGAAGCCGAGGAGAGAAAGATCCGGATCCTGAAGGAGAACGGCTACAACGCCATAAGATCCTCCCACTATCCCGCATCCAAAGACCTGCTCATTGCCTGCGACAGGCTGGGCATGCTGGTGATGGACGAATATGTGGACCACTGGTACATGCACAAGACCAAGTATGACTACGCCGGGACCCTGCTGAAATGGTGGAAGCAGGACCTGAAGGATCTGGTGGACAAGGACTACAACCACCCCAGTGTCATTATGTATTCCACAGGCAACGAGGTGGCGGAGAGCGCCCAGAAGAAGGGGATCGATCTGCAGCTGCGCTTCACCCACTATCTCCATTCCCTGGACCCGTCAAGGCCTGTCACCTGCGGCATCAACATCTTCTTCAACTTCCTCTCCTCCATAGGCCTGGGAGTCTATTCGGACGACAAGGCGGAGGCTCAGGCAAAGGAGGCCGCCGTCAAGGCTGCTCCCGAGGGCGCGGGGAAGGCCAGGAAGAAGTCCGTGGGCTCCGAATTCTACAACATGCTGGCGGTAAAGATGGGCACCGGCTTTATGAAGTTCGGCGCCTCCCTCCCGCCCTCCGACTGGAAGACCAGGGAAGCCTTCGCGGCCATGGACATCGCGGGCTACAACTACGGCATTAACCGCTATAAAAAGGATCTGAAGAAGTATCCGGACCGCCTGATCCTGGGATCCGAGACCTTCTGCACCGACGCCTACGCCTTCTGGGAGATCGCAAAGGACAATCCCAGGATCATCGGCGACTTCGTATGGTCGGGCTGGGACTACCTGGGGGAAACGGGCCTTGGGGGAGCGGAGTATTCCGACTACCTGGACCAGCGCCCCGAGACCCAGATGACCGGCNNCGGCTTTGAAGGCAGGGAGGCCGAGGTGGAGGTCTACGCCAGGGCGGATTCGGTGGAGCTTTTCGTGAACGGAAAGAGCGTGGGAAAGAACTTTCTGAAAAAGGACTGCAGGACCACCTTTAAGACCCCCTACGCATCCGGCAGCATCGAGGCCGTCTCCTATGATTCCTACGGGATCGAGATCGGCAGGGACCGCCTGGAGACGGCGGGAGAGGAGACCCTTCTGCAGGTAAGGCCCGAGAGCGCCTCGGCAAAAAAGGAAGGCCTGGTCTTTATCCCCATGCAGTATACCGACGAAAAGGGGATCTGGAAGCCCATGGAAAAGCATACCCTGAAGGTGGAGGCAGAAGGGGGAGAGATCATGGGCCTTGGAAATGCGGCGGCCTATTTCGAAGGAAATTACGCTCAGGAGAGCGTTCCCACCTATTTCGGAGAGGCCCTGACCGTGGTAAGGGCTCTTGGCACAGGCCCTGTGAAGGTCCGTGTCAGCGACGAAAAGGGCACCCAGGAGATCGTCATTCCTCTTAAGTAAGGACCGGCAGACAGGCAGGGCCCGGGGACAGACCCGGGCCCTCCTTATTTTGAAAATTGACTGAAAACTGGTTCCCGAAGGGGACTAAAGTCATTGATTTTGCCCTTGCCTTTTTGTATGGTGGAAGTATACTAATTCGGAAATAAGGTTAAAAACTACAGGAGGTTATTCAAATGACCAAATCTTACTGGCTCTGGTATCCCGGAGACATGGAATTATACTTTGCCATGAAGCAGAATTTCAGCCGTGTGGAGAGGGGATTTTCCTGGCCTGCCTTCTGGAAGAGCGAAGGCTTCCGCAACCGTGTCGTCTTCCGCAGGACCTATCTGCTGGAGGAAGAGACGGAGTTTCGGGTCACCGGCAGGGGAGACGGCTTTGTTCTGGTGGGAGAGGATAAATATCCCTTCGGAAAGGTCATTACGGCCCCCAGGGGAGAAGTCAGCATTTCCATCCACTGCGCCCGGATCGAGGCTTTCCCGGCCGTCTATATCGAGGGCGAGATCGTCTGCTCCGACCCGGGCTGGATGGCCTCCGACTACTGCGCCCCTGCAAGACCGGCCGGCTTTTCCGAATATTTCACCGATCCCTGGCAGGACCCCTCTGTCTGGGAGTACTCCGAAAAGGTCTACAGCCCCGTCTCTGCGGAGAAGGTATTCGTGGAAAAGGACGATAAAGGGAACGTGGTGGAGACAAGGGCTCCCGGGCCCGGCGCCGTTTCAGGATATCTTTACACCTTCGAGACCGAGCTGACCGCCATGCTGGAGGTCCTGAATACGGACGGCACCCCCATCGACATGCTGGACGTCAAGACCATGCAGGTCTGCTGCGGCGAGTCCAGGGAGGAAGCCCTGGACATGCTCCACTGCTACTACAGCTGGCACGTGGACGCCGAAACGGGACGCTGCCCCAGATGCGCCTTCCGCTATGTCTTTATTCCCGGCAGGGCCAGAGAGGTCTACGCCATCCACCAGTTCGTGGATATCCCGGTCAGAGCCTTCTTCAAGAGCGGGGACGGCCTGCTCAACCGGATCTGGGAGGTGGCGGCCCATACCTTCAGCCTCTGCAGCGGCATCTTCTTTATCGACGGCGCAAAAAGGGACAAGTGGATCTGGTGCGGCGACGCCTACCAGAGCATCTGCATCAATCCCTATATCTTCGCGGATCCCTCCATTGACAGAAGGACCCTTACGGCCCTTCGGGGAAACGATCCCATGACCACCCATATCAATACCATTACGGACTATACCATGCTGTGGGTCTTTGCCGTCTGGCAGCACTGCATCACCTA
>DETN01000088.1:0-3380 GCA_002362155.1 Lachnospiraceae bacterium UBA3287
TATTTAGACGGAAAACATTTACTTAAATGCAATCTCTGTTATAATATTTATATGACGGTTACGATGTAATGCCTCCCGGTTCAGGCGCTGAGGAACAGAAGGTGTTCGGAGTATGGATTTGCAGCGCAGAAAAGAGTTATGAATGAGTATCAGACAGATTAGAGTTACAGTAGGAAACGAATCAGGGACCCTGTTAAAGCTGTGCAAGATCCTGGAGGAAAATGATATTGAGCTTCGTGCTCTTGACCTGGTAGATAAGGATGCAGCCCGCATTATGCGTATCATCGTTGATGATGTCTATACAGCCAACGGAATCCTGAAAGAGCATGGATACAGCACCGCTGTCAAGCCTGTCATCGTTCTGGATCTGGAAGACAAGCCGGAATCCCTGCCCGCTTTCCTTAAGCCTCTGGCTGACAACGGCATCGTTCTGAAGTATGGCTATTCCTTCATGGAAAACAGGAAGGGCAGATTCTTCATGGCTATGCGTGTCGAGGATGAGGACGTGGAAAGAGCAGAGGAAATTCTGGAAGCAGCAGGCTTCAAGCCCATCGTACAGGATGACCTCAGGAGACTTTTCGTCTGATCCCGGATTCTGACAATGCTTTTATAACGGACCGGCCGCGGATCTCTGCGGCCGGTCTTTTTTTACGCTCACAAAAAAATATGCATGCAAAAAAATTTATGCACGCAAAAAAAGGACGGCTCCGCTTTCGCGGCCGTCCTTCTTTGCATTCTCATGTCTGAACTCTGGTCTGGTCCCCGGACTGCCTTCCGGCACCTGCGGGAGAGTCCCAGGTCATTTCAGAAAATACGGATTATTCCTCAGAGATAGCGCCGACAGGGCACTGAGCTTCGCAGGAACCGCAGTCGATGCAGGCATCTGCGTCGATGACATAGTGTTCGTCACCCTGAGAGATAGCTTCTACGGGGCACTGAGCTGCACAGGAACCGCAGCTGATGCAAGAATCGGAAATAACACGTGCCATTATAAATTCCTCCTTAAAAAAGAATGATAGGTTAGTTAGGGCTAAATACCCTTATTTATATACAGCCACAGATCCCGGAGGGACCTGTGGCCGTATCAACTGATTTATGATGCACACCCGGCCACGGCCGGATATGCGGTTTTAAGCCTGCGCGGAAGAATTATTCTTCGTTGTACAGAGCGCCCAGCTTGCTCAGGTACTCGTAGTGCTTCTGAGCATTTTCCTTGGCTTCGCCGAAGAGCCTTGCTGCTCTTTCAGGATTCTTCTGCTTCAGGGATGTGTAACGAACTTCGCCTGCAAGGAAGTCCATGTAATCCAGCTTAGCGGGCTTGCTGTCCAGAGTGAACTTCTTGGCGCCGCCGGCAGGATTGAATCTGAACAGATTCCAGTAACCGGTATCAACTGCAAGCTTCTCTTCGTCCTGAACCTTGGCCATACCCTTGCGGATACCATGGTTGATGCAGGGAGCGTATGCGATGATCAGGGAAGGTCCCGGATAAGCTTCTGCTTCTGCGATAGCCTTGATGGTCTGGTTCTTGTCAGCACCCATGGAGATCTGTGCTACGTATACATAGCCATAGCTCATAGCCATTGCTGCAAGGTCTTTCTGCTTGATGTCCTTGCCGGCTGCTGCGAACTGTGCAACTGCACCTTCGGGAGTAGCCTTGGAGGACTGGCCGCCGGTGTTGGAGTAAACTTCTGTGTTGAAGCAGAAGATGTTGATGTCCTTGCCGGAAGCAAGAGCATGGTCGACACCGCCGTAGCCGATATCGTATGCCCAGCCGTCACCGCCGAAGATCCACTGGGACTTCTTGGCCAGGAACTGCTTATCCTTCAGGATCTCGCATGCAGCTTCGGAGCCGTCAGCAGCCAGAGCAGCGACCAGCTTATCGGTTGCCTTGCCGTTGGTTGCGCCGACTGCGAATGTGTCGATCCATTCTGCAGCTGCAGCCTTGACGTCTTCGCCTGCTGTCTCAGCCAGAGCTTCGACTTTGCCTTTCAGCTTGTCACGAAGAGCCTGCTGTGCAAGGAACATACCATAACCAAACTCTGCAGCGTCTTCAAACAGGGAGTTGGACCATGCGGGGCCGTGACCCTTCTTGTTGACGGTGTAAGGAGTGGAAGGAGAGGAGTTGCCCCAGATGGAGGAGCAGCCGGTAGCGTTGGCAATGTACATCCTGTCGCCGAACAGCTGAGTGATCAGCTTGGCATAAGGTGTCTCGCCGCAGCCTGCGCAGGCGCCGGAGAACTCAAGCAGAGGCTGCTTGAACTGGGAGCCCTTGACGGTAGCTTCCTTGAACTTCTCGATGACTTCTTCCTTGTCTTCCAGAGTTACAGCATAGTTGAAGGTATCCTGCTGGTTTGCCTGAGGCATAGCCTTGTCCAGTCTTACCATGGTCAGAGCCTTCTCGCCCTTCTTGCCAGGGCATACATTTGCGCAGCTTCCGCAGCCTGTGCAGTCCAGAGAGGACACGGTGATGGCGAACTTGTAGTTCGGCATGCCCATCAGAGGAAGAACAACTGTGTTCTCGGGAGCCTTTGCGACTTCTTCGTCAGTCATGGCAACTGTACGGATGGCAGCGTGAGGGCATACATAAGAGCAGAAACCGCACTGGATGCAGTTCTCGCTGTTCCATACGGGAACGTTGACTGCGATACCGCGCTTCTCATATGCGGCAGCGCCGGAAGGAGTGGATCCTTCATAATATGCGGAGACAACGGATACAGGAACGGTATTGCCTTCCTGGGAGTTGACCTTGACCTGAATGTTGTTGACGAAGTCAACGACATCCTGTCTGCTGCCTTCTGCCTTGACGATATCGTATTCTTCGCCTTCGGCCTGGCCCCAGCTCTCGGGAACCTCGACCTTGACTACGTTCTGAGCACCGGCATCGATGGCAGCCCAGTTCTTTTCTACGACGTCCTGACCCTTACGGCCGTAGGTCTTCTGTGCAGCTTCCTTCATCAGGCGGATCGCATCCTCTTCGGGGATGATCTGAGCCAGCTTGAAGAATGCGGACTGAAGGATGGTGTTGATACGTGTGGGGCCCATGCCTGTCTCAATACCGATCTTGACACCGTCGATGGTGTAGAACTGGATATTGTGGTCATGGATGAATCTCTTGACCTGCGGAGGAATGTGAGTCTCAAGCTCTTCTGCATTCCAGGAGCAGTTCAGAAGGAATGTGCCGCCGTCTACCAGTTCCTGGCTCATGTTGAACTTGCGGATGTATGCCGGGTTGTGGCATGCAACGAAGTTGGCCTGGTGGATGAGGTAGGTGGACTTGATGGGCTTCTTACCGAATCTCAGGTGAGACATGGTAACGCCGCCGGACTTCTTGGAGTCGTAATCGAAGTATGCCTGTGCATACATGTCGGTGTTGTCGCCGA
>DETN01000088.1:3434-24591 GCA_002362155.1 Lachnospiraceae bacterium UBA3287
TGATGGAGTTCTTGTTGGCACCGACGGTACCGTCTGCGCCCAGACCCCAGAACTTGCAGCAGATGGTTCCTTCGGGAGTGGTAACGATTTCCTTGCCGGTCTCAAGAGACAGGCCAGTCACGTCATCCGTGATGCCGATGGTGAATCTCTTCTTGGTCTCGTTGTCAAAGACAGCGATGATCTGTGCAGGAGTGGTGTCCTTGGAACCAAGGCCGTAGCGTCCGCCGAAGACCGGTACGGAATCGAACTTGGTGCCCTTGAGAGCCTTGATGACATCCAGTTCCAGAGGTTCGCCGATGGAGCCGGGCTCCTTGGTCCTGTCGAGAACGGAGATCTTCTTGACTGTGTCGGGGATGACGTCGATCAGAGCCTGCTCGCAGAAAGGTCTGTACAGACGGACCTTTACGAGACCGACCTTGCGGCCCAGGCCGTTGAGGTAATCGACTGTCTCTTCGATGGTCTCGTTGACGGAACCCATGGCGATGATGATCTGCTCGGCATCGGGAGCGCCGTGATAGTTGAAGAGCTTATAGTCTGTGCCGATCTTGGCATTGACCTTGTCCATGTATTCCTGAACGATGGCAGGCATTGCATCATAGACAGGGTTGCAGGCTTCTCTGGTCTGGAAGAACAGATCGGGGTTCTGAGCGGAGCCCATCTGACGGGGATGAGTGGGGTTCAGGCAGTTGTCACGGAATGCCTGGACAGCATCCAGATCGATCAGATCCTTGAGGTCTTCATAATCCCATGTCTCGATCTTCTGGATCTCGTGGGAGGTACGGAAACCGTCGAAGAAGTTGATGAAAGGAAGTTTGCCCTTTACTGCTGCGCAGTAAGCTACGGGTGTAAGGTCCATGACTTCCTGTACGGAAGATTCACAGAGCATTGCGCAGCCGGTCTGACGTGCTGCGTAAACGTCGGAGTGATCACCGAAGATGTTCAGGGCGTGTGTTGCGATACAACGTGCGGATACGTTGAAGACAGCCGGAAGACCTTCGCCGGCAACCTTGTAAAGGTTGGGAATCATAAGAAGGAGGCCCTGAGAAGCGGTGAATGTGGATGTCATAGCACCTGCAGCGATCGCGCCGTGGGTCGCACCTGCAGCACCAGCCTCGGACTGCATTTCAGTAACCTGGACAGTTGTGCCGAAGATGTTCTTTCTGCCGGCAGTTGCCCATTCATCTACATGCTCAGGCATGACGGATGAAGGTGTGATGGGATAGATGGTAGCGACTTCTGTGTACGCGTAAGAAGCATGTGCAGCAGCTTCATTACCATCCATGGTCAGCATTTTTCTTGCCATTATGTTTTTCCTCCTATGCTAAGATACGCATTACTGCATACAGACATAAAAATACACAGTTTTTTAGTCTATTTTTATGTTAGCATTGCCCCTCTTAAAATGCAACGTCATTTTCGGATTGTACTACTTAAAATCCATTATTATTACTGAAATTAAAGGTTAGATATAACTAACTATTGTGGAAAATATCCAAAAAAATGCGCTTTTTATCGAATTTACGTTTGGAAATCGGAGAGAAATAAGGGGCCCCGGGACACAGAATGCATGAAAAATGGAAAGAAGTGCGAAAAATGCATATAAAGACTAAAAAAGGGGCCCGTGCCGGGGCGCGGGCCTCATAAAAAAGCCTCTCAGACAGAGGAAAGCAGGGTCAGAGCGTCTTCCGGGCAGATCACCGCGCAGTGCTCTTTCAGGTGCTGCTCCCTGGCGTAGGAGATGGGCTCGGAATGTCCGTATTCCGAGATGACGGCCAGGACATGCTGCATGGATTTTACAGTGTCCATATCCGGCATGGTCAGGAAGAGATAGTACTTCCGATCGGAGGGATTCTGATAGAGGGCGCTGGTCCCTTTGTACAGAGGCCCCGTCAGGGAAGCGGCCTGGACCAGATCCCGGAGGGAGGAAAAGGAGAAGAGCCTGTGGGTGAAGAGGTAGCGGCGCAGCTGGGCCATGTCCTGATTCTGGCCCTTTTTTTCGGGAGCGGAGGCGCCGGCGGAGAGTCCGGCGGACAGGTCCTTTTTCAGGGAATTCAGGAGCTGCTCGAAGGGCGAAAGGGGACTGCCTCCCTCCCCCGCCTGCCCCAGGGAATTCTGGATGGAAGGGCCGAAGCTGGAAAAGCGGGCGTCCAGCTCCTCCGGATTTTCCACCTTGGTCACCACCAGGACGATGCTGTCGGAGGAAAGGGGGATGGCCTCTATCATGATGGGCATGTTCTCCGCCTGGAAGCCGAACTGGAAGGCAGCCTGGCGCATCATGTCCTGGAAAAGGCTCCTGGCCTTGTCCGAACCGTATGCCAGCTCGCTGAGCCTGATCTGACGCTGCTCCAGGTCTTCACGGGTCAGAATGCAGCGGATCTGGTTGTCATTGATTTTCTCGATCTTCAAATGGGTGCCACCTTTCCTTAATATATAAGTGTTCCGTTACCTAAATATACCATAGATGCGGGAAAAATAGTAGTGACTGCCGGTATACAAAAAGAGTCCTCCGGGGGAGAGTCCGGGGGAAGGTGGTCAAATCAATTCGGAAGCCCGACCCCGTTGAACGAAAGGGGCGGGGGAGTTAAAATAGCTTCGTGGCAGGAATCCGGATAAACCGTATCCGGAAGGGAGGTGAGAGAGAAAAGCCGCCAACTGCCGGCAGGCAGTCCATTTCTGTATGCAGACAATGCATATCGCAGATCGCCATATGAGCCCCACCCGCGGGGCCTTTCTTTCGGCGAAACATTCCACTTGAAATATCACTTTTTTATTTAAGAAGATACCATCCAGTATTTCTGCCCGGCGGCCCGGGGACGGGTCCCACGGAAGATTCAAGTCCTCCTTCCGGCCGCGCACATTTCTGTCTGAGATCGCAGCGCTAAGTGCCGCGGTCTTTGTCTGAACCATTTCATTACCATATCTTATCTCAAATCTTAAGACCTTCCGGACTCTGAATCTGCCCTGGCCCCACCATGCAGCGACCCCGTCCGGAAGGTCTTTCTCCTGTGTTGCTGACAGCCTATCTTTTTGCTATAATCTAAAATGGTATTTTGTAAACAGCAATAAAAGGGGTCCTTACGTGAAAAAAATACTGATATCCTTCATTATTATAATTATGATCGGCGTGCTGGGATTTTTCTTCGCAAAGAACTATCTGAGGAAGTATACCTACACAAAGGAAAGGGCCGATCTGAACGCCTACCTGGGCATCGAGGACGAGAGCTCCTATCCCGTGATCTATCAGGGAGAGAAATCGGAGCTGGAGGCCAGGGAATTCGACGGGGAGATCTACATTCCCTTCGAAACGGTCCTGGACATGTTCAACAGCCGTTTCTACTACGGCGAAGCGGACCAGACGCTTTTCTACTGTCTGCCGGGCGACCGGGTGAAGGCGGCCCTGGGGTCCGATACCTGGACCCTGGACAGCGGAGAGAGCTTTACGGAAAGCTACCAGATCATCCGCCAGGATGAGGAGGAAAAGCTCTGGATGGCCCTGCCTTTCCTGAAAGGCTATGCCAATTTCTCCTATCAGGCCTACACCTCCCCCAACCGCCTGGTGCTGACCACCAGCTGGGAGCCCTACAGGGTGGCCTCTCTTAAAAAGGATTCCGCCATCCGGGTATCCGGCGGCGTAAAGAGCGAGATCGTGGCGGACCTGACATCAGGCACCCAGGTCAGGATCATGGAGGAAATGGACAACTGGTCCAAGGTCATGACCCACGACGGCCTCTACGGCTATATTGAAAACAAGGAGCTGGAGAACTACGGCGACGCCACCGAGCCTGCGGTCACGGACTATCAGGAGCCGGAGTATCCCTCCTTAAGTATGGGCACCAAGGTCAACCTGGCCTGGCACCAGATCGCCGGGACCCTGGGCAACGATACCTACTACGGCCTTATTGCAAATACAAAGACGGTCAACGTGGTCTCCCCCACCTGGTTCCACTTAAATGACAACGGACAGGTGGAAAGCTTCGCCGCCCAGTTTTATGTGGACGCCGCCCACAGCCAGGGCTGCCAGGTATGGGCCGTGTTCGACAACTTCTCCACCGGCAAGGCCTACGGAAAGTTCCTGGAGAGAGACCAGTTCCGCAGCCATGTTATTGGTTCCCTGATCGATTACTGCAGGGAGTACGATATCGACGGCATCAACATCGATATCGAGAACCTTGCGGAAAACCACGGCGACGACTTTATCGAATTCATCCGGGAGCTTTCCATCAGAACCCATAAGGAGGGCCTCTACCTCTCGGTGGACAATTATGTTCCCTATAACTTCAACGACCACTATCACATGGACGAACAGGCCGTCTTCGCGGACTATGTGATCCTCATGGGCTATGACGAGCACTTCCAGGGCAGCGAGGTGGCAGGCAGCGTCGCCTCCATCGGCTATGTCACCTACGGCATCCAGGAGGCCCTGCAGATGGTGCCCGCCGAAAAGCTGATCAACGGCATCCCCTTCTATGCCAGGGTCTGGACCACCAGCCCCGAGGGCGTCACCTCCCAGGCCTGCACCATGGAGGTGGTAAGACAGTATCTTGAAAACAACGGCATGTCTGCCGAGTGGAGCGAGACGGACGGCCAGTATTACGCGGAAAGGACTTCCGGCGACAGACTCTACCAGGTGTGGGTGGAGGACGACGAGTCCATCGCCCTGAAGCTGAACGTCATGGAAGAGGCGGGCCTTGCCGGTGTGGCAGAGTGGTGCCTGGGCTTCGAGACGCCGGATGTCTGGGACGTGATCGCCGACTATATGAACAGGTAAAATGAAGACAGAATATTTAAAGCTCTCGGAGGAGAGCATAGACGAAGAGGCCATAGCCAGGGCCGGCCGCATCCTGCAGGAGGGCGGCCTGGTGGCCTTTCCCACAGAGACCGTATACGGTCTGGGCGGGGACGCCCTGAATCCGGCATCCTCCCGGAAGATCTATGCTGCCAAGGGGCGTCCTTCGGACAATCCCCTGATCGTGCATATCTGCAGGATGAAGGACCTGCCTCCCCTTGTGGAGGAGATACCGGACGCGGCCCTGAAGCTGGCAAAGGTCTTCTGGCCGGGTCCACTGACCATGATCTTTAAAAAGAGCGACCTGGTGCCCCTTGAGACCACCGGCGGCCTCTCCACCGTGGCCGTGCGCTTTCCCTCCAACAGGATCGCCGCTGCCCTGATCGACAAAGCGGGCGGCTTTGTGGCCGCTCCCAGCGCCAACCGCTCGGGCAGGCCCTCCACCACCAACGCGGACCACTGCAGGGAGGACCTGGACGGCCGGGTGGACATGATCATAGACGGAGGCCCCGTGCAGATCGGACTGGAATCCACCATCATCGATATGACGGAGGAGACTCCCATGATCCTGCGGCCGGGCAAGATCTCCAGAAAGATGCTGGAAGAGGTGCTGGGCACCGTGGAAGTGGACAGGACCATCCTTTCCTCCGACGACGCGGCGGCTCCCAGAGCCCCCGGCATGAAATACCGCCACTACGCGCCCAGAGGCTACCTGACCATCGTGGACGGGGAGAGGGAGGCTGTGGCCGCCTATATCAACAGAGAGTGCGAAGGGCTCCGGGCAAAGGGCATGAAGACAGGAGTCCTCTGTACCGACGAGACCTTCTCTTCCTACCATGCAGACTCTGTCAAGAGCACCGGCAGCAGGCAGGACGAAGACGCCGCGGGCAGGGCCCTTTTCCGCCTGCTGCGGGAATTCGATACGGAAGACGTGCAGGTCATGTTCTCCGAGTCCTTTGAAGGGGCTTCGGACGGACAGGCCATCATGAACCGCCTGATGAAGGCGGCGGGCCACCGCATGGTGCGTGTATGATTGCAGCGCTGAAATGCAGCGATGTATATAAAACTGACTCAGTCAATTATCAAGGAGGCTTAAAATGGCAAAAGTATTCGTTATGGATCATCCCCTGATCGCTCACAAGATCGGCAACATCAGAAAGAAAGAGACAGGAACCAAGGAATTCCGTGAGACGATCAGCGAGATCGCCATGCTGGAAGCATATGAAGCGACAAGAGATCTGGAGCTGGAGGACGAAGAGATCGAAACTCCTATCTGCAAGACCACAGCCAAGTTCCTGAAGGGCAAAAAGCTGGCAGTCGTTCCCATCCTGCGTGCCGGACTGGGCATGGTGGAAGGCATGCTGACCCTGATCCCCGCAGCCAAGGTGGGCCATATCGGTCTGTACAGAGATCCCGAGACCCTGGCGCCCGTGGAATACTACTGCAAGCTGCCTGCCGATTCCGATGAAAGAGAAGTCTTCGTGGTAGATCCCATGCTGGCCACCGGCGGCTCCGCCGTGGCGGCCGTGGACCTGCTCAAGCAGCACGGCTGCAAGAAGCTCCACTTCCTCTGCATCATTGCCGCTCCCGAAGGCGTCAAGGCCTTTACGGAAGCCCATCCCGACGTAGACCTCTATATCGGCGCCCTGGACGACCATCTGAACGACCACGGCTACATCGTTCCCGGTCTGGGCGATGCCGGCGACAGGGTCTTCGGAACCAAGTAAGATACAGGACTGCCGCCTTTTCACGAAGGGAGAAGAGGGATGATTTTAAAGAGAAACGATTACATCACCTGGGACGAGTATTTTATGGGCATAGCCTTTCTCTCCGCCATGCGGTCCAAGGATCCCAATACCCAGGTGGGCGCCTGCATCGTCAGCAGAGAGCACAAGATCCTGTCCATGGGCTACAACGGCCTTCCCCGGGGATGCTCCGACGACGTCTTCCCCTGGGACAGGGAGGGAGAGCCTCTGATGACCAAGTATCCCTATGTGACCCACAGCGAGCTCAATGCCATTTTAAACTACGGCGGCGGTTCCCTGGAGGGGTCCACCATCTATGTCACCCTCTTCCCCTGCAACGAATGCGCCAAGGCCATCATTCAGAGCGGGATCCGGACCGTGGTCTATGACTCCGACAAATATGCCGATTCGGACGCCACCAGGGCCTCCAAGCGCATGTTCGACGCCTGCGGCGTACGCTACTATCAGTACACCCGGACGGGAAGGAAAATCGAACTGGAACTGTAAAGGAAACAAAGAAATACAGGACCGAAAAAAAGCCCGTATCTCCCGCGGCAGTTATGCTGCGGCGGAGGATACGGGCTTTATAACGTTTTTTTCCTTTTGACGTCTTTTGCTTTTTAACGCCTTTTGCTTTTTAAAGTTTTTTTCTTTGGGGATATCAGACGAAGTCCACCCCGTCCTGCTGGGCCTTGTTGTAGCGGGCGATCAGCTTCCAGATCTTGGTGTAGGGATTAAGGAGGTCGCTGATGGAGGAGTCGTGGTTCAATGTATCGATCAGGTAGGCAATGTACTTGCTCATGTCGATGCTGGTATACCAGGGGCGCTCTAAAAGCTCGGGGGTCTGATAGATCAGGTTGGTGGTCAGGATCCTGTCGATCAGGCCTTCTTCGTAGGCCTTGTCGAACTTTTCAAGACCGCCGGTGAAAAGACCGAAGGTGGTGAAGATAAAGATCCTGGAGGCACCTCTCTTTTTCAGGTTCCTTACGATATCGATGGCGCTGTTGCCGGAGGAGAGCATGTCGTCCACGATGATGACGTCCTTGCCCTCGATGCTGGAACCCAGGAATTCGTGGGCCACCACGGGATGCTGGCCGTTCACCAGCTCGGTATAGTTGCGGCGCTTGTAGAACATGCCCATGTCCAGACCCAGCATGTTGGCCACATAGACGGCCCTCTTCATGCCGCCTTCGTCGGGGCTGATGACCATCATATGGCGGCTGTCGATCTGCAGGTTCTTTTCCCTGCGCAGAAGGCCCTTCATGAACTGATAGACCGGCTGGACGGTATCGAAGCCGTTCAGGGGAATGGCGTTCTGGACCCGGGGATCGTGGGCGTCGAAGGTCAGAATGTTGTCAACGCCCATGCGGACCAGCTCCTGCAGAGCGATGGCGCAGTCCAGGGACTCACGTCCGGAACGGACCTGCTGTCTGGACTCGTAGAGGTAGGGCATGATGACGGTGATGCGTCTGGCCTTGCCGCCGGCCGCGGCGATGACCCTCTTGAGGTTGGCGAAATGATCGTCAGGAGACATGTGGTTGTCGTAGCCGAACATCCTGTAAGTCTTACTGAAGTTGACAACGTCGACAAGGATATACAGGTCCATGCCGCGGACGGAGTTGGGAAGAACACCCTTGCCTTCGCCGGTGCCGAAGCGGGGGAGCTGGACTTCCATGATGTAGGAGTCACTCTTGTAATCGCTGTAGGCGGGGTTGTTCTTGTGCTCTCTTGCGCGTTCCGCGCGCCAGTGGACAAGATAGCGGTCAATCTTTTTGGCCATTTCCTCTTCCCCTGTCACGGGGATCAGTCCCAGCTTGCCGACAGGGAGGCCTTCAAGATTGCGTTTGTCGTGTCTTCTGATTGGTTCCATTGATTGTCCTCACTTTCTTAAGCAGGCGTATATCTTTCCCCGTCAGCTTGCAGAGCTCATATCCGTTGGTGATCCGGGAAAAGACCCGGTCGGAATAATTCTTCTGCAAATCCTCCAGAGACAGGTTCGTGGATATGATGGTGGCTTTCTGCCGCAGGGCTCTTTCGTTGATGCAGGTAAAGAGCTGGGCGGATACGGTCTGGCTGGGAAGTTCGGTCCCAAGGTCATCAATGATCAGAAGATCGCAGCTGTGGAGATCTTCTGTGAAGGAACGATATTCCTCTCTAAGACGGTAATCATAACAGAGGGAGGAGAGCCTGTCAAACATGGACGCGGCACTGAAGTAGAGAACGGAATATCCCGCCTCCAGAATTTTAGCCGCCACGCATACGGACAGGAAGGATTTGCCGGTCCCCACGGGACCGTAGAAGTAGAGGTTGCGGTAGTCCCGGCCGAAAGTGGAAACGAAGCGGAGAGCCGCGGCCCTGGCCCTTTTAAAGTTGTCCAGGGCTTCGCCTGTGTAGAATTCTTCGGAAAGATTTTCAAAACAGGCGGTCTTTGCCAGGATCTCCACATTGGACTGGTCGTAAAGGAGACGGACTTCTTCCTTTTTAAAGCAGACGCACTTTTCGCCCTTTACGTAGCCGGTATCCCGGCACAGGGGACAGATGCAGGGAACCTCCAGATAATCCTCCGGAAACCCGTGCATGCGAAGAAGACTGCGCTTTTTTGCGGAGATCTGTGAGATCTCACTGCGGCAGTCTTTTTCGGATCCGCCGGAGAGCCTTGCGCGGAGAGTGTCCATGGCTTTTGTTGGAACGCTCTCGTCCAGCTTCCGGTATTCGGGGATGGCAGCGTAGACCCTGCGCCTTCGGCTTTCGATCTCCGAAAGGCGGTCTCTCTGCCTCTGTCCGTAGCGGAACATGATGGAATCATACTGTTCTCTGGTAAGGGTTGCCATATCTGTCAGCTGTTGAGTATCTTTTCGAGAGCATCAAAATCATACTGATGCTGTTCAAACTGATTGAAGCGGTTGGAGGAGGCCCTCTGCCTGGGCGCGTTCCTGGTCTTTGCGGCGCCCGATACCACCCGCTCGGCCTGCTTGGTGGTGGTAACGCCCTTTTCCGACCAGTTCAGAGCGACCTTCTCGATATAGCGGAAGTCCTTCTTGCCCCGGTCCACGCAGTACTGGAGCAGGTAGTCGATGAGTTCGTCCGAGAAATGCAGATCCTCGGAAATATAGTAGATGACTTCGATCTCCGGGACGGATAAAGGCTTGCCGATGTACTGTTCCACGATGAAGAGGAGCTGGGCTCTTTCCTCATTGCCCATAAAGGCGCTGACCGCTTCGGAAGAGTGCTTTTCCCGCTTTGCCGGCGCGGCGGGGGCAGCTTCCTTTTCGGGAGCCGCTGCGGCCGCCTCATCCCTTAAGGGGGTGAGCCTCGGCGCAATGGAAATGACCCGTCCGGGGGCGGGAGGAGCGCTTTCTCCTGCCGGCTCCAGACTTCTGAGATCGCTGACGCGGACGGCGGTCAGGTTCTTTGCGCCGTCGAATTCCAGGTTCAGAAGGCCCTTCTTTTCCCAGTAGCGCAGAGACCGCATCACTTCCCGCTCCGTGTGGTTGAAGATATCGGCCATCTCCTGAATGCCGGCCCCCCGGCCGCTGGACATGCATCTGAGAAGATACAGATAGACCTTCAGCTGCGCGTCATTGGCATCCTTCATATATTCGTCAATAAAGAGATTCGAAACGAGCGTCGAATCATTCATAGCTTCATTATATATCGCGAACATGTCACGACCCCCAAGTCAGATTTCTTTTCCGGTGAAGAAAAGTATAGCACAGGGGAGGAAGCGGACAAATGGCAAAACTGCCCTAAAAAAATGCCGCCCCTTCCCGGCCCCTGCGGGAGGCCTTTCTTTGTGGAAAACCCCGGGAATGTGGATAAGTCGTGAAAAAGCGGCTCTCTCCGCCTTTATTTATCCACACGCCAAAGGGGATATCCGGCCGGGGGATTTTGTGGATACTGGTTATTTCTTAAGTCTGCGCCTTGAGGAAAGCCGCGATTTTATTGACATCGCCGGCCCCCATGGTTATCAACAAATCACCTTTTCGGCAATTTTTCAGAAGGTAGTCCTCGATCTCCTCGAATGTATCGAAAGAAATACAGTCCTTGCCCAGGGCCCTGAGCCTTTCGGCCATGGCGTGGCAGGTGACTCCGGGGATGGGAGCCTCCCTGGCAGGATAGATGGGAGCGATGACCAGCTTGTCGGCCAGGGAGAGTTCCTTTACGAAATCGTCCATGAGCTCCTTTGTCCTTGTGAAGGTATGGGACTGGAAGACCACGAAAAGCCTTTCGCAGGGGAATTTCCTGGCGGAGGTAAGGGTGGCGTGGATCTCTGTGGGATGGTGGGCGTAGTCGTCGTAGACGGGGATGCCCTTCCAGGTGCAGATATATTCAAAGCGGCGGTCGGTGCCCTCGAATTCGGCAAGGGCCTTCAGGGAAGAGGCCCTGGGGACGCCCATGAGGTCCGCGGCGGCCAGGGCCGCCAGGGAGTTGAGAACGTTGTGAAGGCCGGGCACATGGAGGACCACATGGTCCCCTCCTGCAGGGGAGACCAGGTCGTAGCAGGGGTAGCCGTCGGCGTCAAAGGTCACGTTCTCCGCTCTGTAGTCCGCGTCCTCTCCGTGTCCGTAGGTGACCACGCGGCAGGACAGGCCCTCCGTAAAGAAGGTATAGTCCGGGATGTCCGTGCTGATGACCAGGGTGCCGTCCTCCGGTACGTTTTCGGCGTATCTGCGGAAGGAGGCCCTGTAGGCCGCAAGGTCGGGGAAGTAGTCGGGATGGTCGTATTCCACGTTCAGGATCAGGGAGATCTTCGAATAGATATCCAGGAAGCTGTCCGTGTACTCGCAGGCCTCCGCCACGAAGTAGTCCGGGCCGCCGACCCTGACCTGGCGGCCTCCGATGGCCTTGAGGATGCCTCCTATGGAGAGAGTGGGGTCCAGATCCGCCTTCAGGAGGATCTCGGAGATCATGGATGTGGTGGTGGTCTTGCCGTGGGTGCCGGCAATGCCTACGGGCGTGCCGTAGCGGCGCATGATCTGGCCCAGGAGCTGGGCTCTGGTCAGGCTGGGAATGCCGTGCTCTTCCACATAGATATATTCGGGATTGTCATGGCCGATGGCGGCCGTAAAGACCACCGCGTCGATGGGACCGAAACGGGAGATCTCTTCCTCCAGGTTCTCCCTTTTCTGGCCGATATAGACGCGGATCCCGTGGGTCTTCAGTTCCTCTGTAACGGCGGAAGCTGCCCGGTCGGAGCCGGCCACGGCAAAGCCTCTGCTTTCCAGTATTTCCGCAAGGCCGCTCATGGAGATCCCGCCGATGCCGGCGAAATAGATGTGTCCGGGCCTTTCAAAGTCGATCTGATACATGTATGGACTGCCTCCTGCTTCTTAATTGAATGTCGATGCACTCTATCAGGTTTCCGTTATTATATCATGGCCGGTGGTCAGAATTCACTAAATTTACAAACTTATTTTTATGCAAAGTGTAGAATCAATTTTCTCAACAAAAGTGTATTAAAAATGTTTCAAAACGGGGGTAAATGCCTGTTATCGTATTTCTTTTCTATTTTTCCTGTGCTATAATTCAATTACGAATCAGGTCAGTAAAATGATCATTATGGTTCGGAATATTATTTCCAGAGGTGGCAACAATGATAGTCAAAAAGGAAATGATAGCCATGCTGCTTGCTGGCGGTCAGGGCAGCCGTCTGGGTATTCTGACGGCAAAAATGGCCAAGCCTGCAGTTTCTTTCGGCGGCAAGTACCGCATTATCGACTTCCCCTTAAGCAACTGCATCAACTCGGGAGTTGACACAGTGGGCGTGCTGACCCAGTACATGCCTCTGCGCCTCAATTCCCACATTGGCATAGGCATTCCGTGGGACCTCGACAAGAACGTAGGCGGCGTTTCAGTACTCTCTCCTTATGAGAAATCCGAAAATACGGAATGGTATACCGGTACTGCAAACGCGATCTACCAGAACATCGAGTACATGGAAAGCTTCAACCCTGACTATGTCCTTATACTATCCGGTGACCACATCTACAAGATGGATTATGAGACCATGCTGGACTTCCACAAGGAGAACGGTGCGGACGTGACCATTGCCGTCATGCCTGTTCCCATGCAGGAGGCGAGCCGGTTCGGTATCATGATCACTGACGAGAACAAGCGAATCATTGACTTTGAGGAAAAGCCTGCTCATCCGCGCAGTAATCTTGCATCCATGGGAATCTACATCTTCAACTGGAGCACTTTGAAGGAATCCCTTCTGGCCAATGCGTCGCAGCCGAATCTCGATTTTGGAAAACACATCATCCCGTATTGCCGCGACAAAGGACGCCCTTTATACGCCTGGGAGTTCAACGGCTACTGGAAGGATGTCGGGACGCTCACTTCCTACTGGGAAGCCAACATGGAGCTGATCGACATCGTTCCGGAATTCAATCTCTATGAGGAATACTGGAAGATCTACACCAGGAGTCAGACGGTCACACCGCAGTATTTTGGAAATAATAGCTTTGTGGAGCGCACGATCATCGGCGAGGGCAGTGAAATTTACGGAAAGGTCTACAACTCCGTAATAGGCTGTGACGTAACAATTGGGGAGGGTTCAGTTGTCAGAGATTCCATCATCATGAATGGAACCGTGATCGGGCACGGCTGCAGTCTGACGAAAGTCATTTCTGCGGAAAACGTGACCATCGCAGATAACGTCACCATTGGCCAGGGCGATGATACACCCAACAACACCAGACCGGATATTTACCGTGACAGTCTCATCTGTCTGGGTGAGGACACTGTCATACCGGAGAAGGTAACCATCGGAAAGAATGTCATGATCAGCGGCTATACCGCCGAACAGGACTATCCGGACGGATATCTTCCCAGCGGCAGCACGCTGGTCCGGGACTAAGGAGGGTGACGCATCATGAGAGCAATAGGTATTATTTTAGCAGGCGGCAACAGCAACCGGATGAAAGAGCTTTCCAAAAGGAGAGCAGTCTGTGCCATGCCGGTGGCCGGCAGTTATCGCAGTATTGACTTTGCGCTGAGCAATATGGAGTTTTCCAGGGTCACAAAGGTCGCGGTCCTGACCCAGTATAATTCCAGAAGCCTCAATGAACACCTGTCTTCATCCAAATGGTGGGATTTTGGACGTAAGCAGGGTGGTATGTTTCTGTTCACTCCCTCGTTTGCGGACGCAGACAGTCAGTGGTACAGAGGGACAGCTGATGCCATTGCGCAGAATATCAGCTTTCTAAAGAATTCTCACGAACCGTACGTGATCATCGTATCCGGTGACTGCGTATACAAGATGGATTACGGCCGGGTGCTGGACGCCCATATCGAAAAGGGCGCCGACATTACGGTGGTGGTCAAGCAGATGCCGGAGGACTTCAACGTGGAGCGCTACGGCACAGTCAGGATGAACGAAGACGGGCGCATCGTCGATTTCGTCGAAAAGCCTGTTCTGGCGGAGTCCAATACCATTTCCTGCGGGATCTACGTGATCCGCAGAAGGCTTCTGATCGAGCTCCTGGAAAGGTGCAGGGAGGAAAGCCGGTATGATTTCGTCCAGGACATCCTGATCCGCTACAAGGGCGTGAAAAAGATCTACGGATATGAAATGAAGGGCTACTGGAGCAACATCGCTTCCGTGGACGACTATTTCCGCACCAACATGGACTTTCTGAATACGGAGATCAGGGACTTTTTCTTCCGGCAGTATCCGGAGATTCATTCCAAAGTCGAAGATCTTCCGCCCGTGAAGTACAACGTGGGTGCCCATGTCCGGAATTCGCTTCTGTCCAGCGGCTGCATCGTGAACGGTACGGTAGAGGATTCTGTGTTATTCCATCAGGTTTATGTTGGTAATAACTGTGTAATCAGGAATTCCCTTATTCTGAATGATGTATACATCGGGGACAACAGCATCATAGAAAATTGCATCATAGAAAGTGGCGACACCATTCAGGCTAATTCCACCTATAAGGGAGAAGATGGTGTGAGGATCGTGATCGAACGAGGCGAACGTTACACCATTTAGTATTGAGAAATGGAGAACGCTATGCAGGTAACAGACGTAAGAGTACGAAAAATTGCCAAGGAAGGCAAGATGAAAGCAGTCGTCTCTATTACGATCGACAATGTGTTCGTCATTCACGATATTAAAGTAATTGAAGGTGAGAAGGGGCTGTTCATTGCCATGCCCTCCAAGCAGTCGGCAGACGGCAAGTACAGGGACATCGCCCATCCTATTAATTCTGAGACAAGGAATGAACTTGAACGCATTGTTTTAGAGCATTATGAAAAAAGTGCATTGCAGGAAGATGACTCAACTACCGGAACGACAGCATAGCGATGACACGGCCGTAAAAGGCTAGGATGCTTTGAAAAGACTGAATTTGGAGAGCGGAAGCGAAGGCGCTTCCGCTCTTTCTTTTTGTCCCCGCTTCCTTTATAATATAGTGTCACCCGGGGCAGAGCCGGGGAAAACACAGACTTTTGCAGGATAAAAAACATATGGAAGATTTATACGTGATCGCCGGCCTGGGCAATCCGGGCAGCAAATATGACGGGACAAGGCACAACGCGGGCTTCGACGTGATCGATGTCCTGGTGGACAAATACCGCCTCTACGACGCAGAGCGCTTCGGAAAGTGCATGATGGCAAAGGGGCGGATCGAGGGAAAAAGAGTCATTCTCATGAAGCCCATGACCTACATGAACCTGAGCGGAGAGGCCGTCCGGGAGGTGGTCAGCTATTTCAAGGTGGATCCCTCGGACCACCTGATCGTGATCTCCGACGACATCGAGCTGGACATCGGAAAGCTCAGGATCCGCAAAAAGGGCAGCGCCGGCGGCCACAACGGCCTGAAGGACATCATCAGGTGCCTGGGCACCGACGCCTTTGCCAGGATCCGGGTGGGGGTGGGGAAAAAGCCCCATCCGGACTTTGAGCTGATGGACTTTGTCCTCAGCCATTTTTCGGTGGAAGAAAGACAGGTCATGGACGAAGCGGAGGAAAAGGCCGCCCAGGCTGTGGTATGTTTCATGACAGAGGGGCCGGATGCGGCCATGAACCGCTTCAATACCCCCAAGGAAAAGAAGAAAAAGGTGAAAAAGACCGGGGCCGGCCCTCAGGATCCTTCTTCCGGAGAGGAGAGCCTTTCCGCCCCGGAAAAAGCGGAGGATGTGGCCGCGGCAGATGAGAGCAGGGACTGAAGACCCGGCAGGAAAGGATCCATGAGAGCAATTTACGCCCCCCTTGCGGAATCGGAAGAATACAGAAAAATACGGAAGCTTGCGGAAAAGGAGAGGGCATGCCTTCTGGTGGACGGCTGCGCCTCCTCCCAGAAGCTCCATCTGATCAGCGCCCTCATCTCCGGAGAACTGTCCGGAGGGGACGGCATGCCCCTTTCCGGCCCCAGGACCCGGCTGATCCTGACCTATTCGGATCTGCGGGCCAGGGAGATCGCCGAGGAGTACGCCCTTTACGATAAGAACGCCGTCCTCTTTCCGGCCAAGGACCTGATCTTCTACCAGGCAGACGTGAGAGGGCGGGAGCTGGAGATGGAAAGGATCCGGGCCCTTAAGAAGATCATGGAGGGAAAGCCCGTCACCGTGATCACCACCTTTGCCGCCCTGATGACGCCCCAGCTTCCCATCCAGGCCCTGAAGGGGGCCGTCCTTTTCCTGGAAAAGAGAGGGACCCTGGATCTGGACAGGACGGCCGCCAGGCTCCTTTCCATGGGCTATGAAAAGAATTTCAAGGTGGAGCAGCCGGGCCAGTTCGCCATCCGGGGCGACATCCTGGATGTATTCGACCTGACGGAGGACAATCCCTTCCGCATAGAGCTCTGGGGGGACGAGATCGAGTCCATCCGGAGCTTCGATGTCCTCTCCCAGAGATCCGTCCAGCAGCTGGAGACCCTGCAGATCTATCCCGCATCGGAGATGATCCTGGGCCGGGAGAGGCTCTACGACGGCCTGGCCAGGATCGAAGCGGAGGCGGCAGAAACCGTCGGCCGCCTGAAAAGCGAGGGCAGGGTCCAGGAGGCCCACAGGCTGAGGACCGGTATTGACAGCCTGGGCGAGCAGGTCCGGGAACTGGAGGACTACGGGGCCCTGGAAAGCTATATCCACTATTTCTATCCCCATACGGAGAACCTGCTGGATCTCTTCCTTCCGGAAAAGACCATGATCTTTCTGGACGAGCCCCACAGGATCGGGGAGCACGCCAGGGCCGTGGAGCTGGAATTCCGGGAGAGCATGATCAGCCGGTCCGAAAAGGGCTATATCCTGCCGGGCCAGATGGGACTTTTGACAGGATCGGATACGGTCCTTTCCCGGATGGAGGACTTCAGGCGCATCGGCCTTGCGGAGCTGGCGGTAAAAGACCCTTTCTTCATGCCGGACCATGTGGTCTCCGTCCACGCCAGGAACATCACCTCCTTCAACCGGAGCTTCGAAAAGCTCACGGAGGCCCTGGCCAGATATAAAAAGGAAAAATACAGGGTCATCATCCTGACCCCCTCCAGGACCCGGGCCAGACGTCTGGCCCAGGATCTGACGGACCAGGAGATCTCGGCCTTTTATTCGGAAAACCCCCAGAGAAGGCTGGGGGAGGGGGAGGTCATGGTCTTCTACGGCCAGCTCCGCCAGGGCTTTGAATACCCTTCCCTTCGCTTCTGCGTCATCACGGAGTCGGATATCTTCGGCAGCCGGGGAAGGAAGAAAAAGAAGGCCCGCAGGTTCGACGGGGAAAAGATCAGCTCCTTTGCGGACCTGAAGGTGGGCGACTACGTGGTCCACGAATCCCACGGCATCGGGATCTACCGGGGCGTGGAGAAGATCGTGGTGGACCGGATCGCCAAGGACTATATCAAGATCGAATACGGGGGCGGGGGCGTCCTCTACGTCCTTCCCACCGAGCTGGACGTACTGCAGAAGTACGCCGGGGCCGACGCGGGGTCCGAGGGAGGCAGAAAGCCCAGGCTCAACAAGCTGGGAGGCCAGGACTGGTCCAATACCAAAAACCGGGTCCGGGGCGCCGTGGAAGAGGTGGCGGACGATCTGGTAAAGCTCTATTCAAAGCGCATGGAGCAGAAGGGCCACCGGTTCGAAGTCGACACGGTCTGGCAGCACGAGTTCGAGGAGCTCTTCCCCTATGAGGAGACGGAAGACCAGTTAAAGGCCATAGAAGAGACCAAAAAGGACATGGAGTCCGACAAGATCATGGACCGCCTGATCTGCGGGGACGTGGGCTACGGAAAGACGGAGATCGCCATCCGGGCCGCCTTCAAGGCGGTGCAGGACGGTTGGCAGGTGGCGGTCCTGGTGCCCACCACCATCCTCGCCCAGCAGCATTACAACTCCTTTACGGAACGCATGCACTCCTATCCCGTGAACATAGGGGTCCTGAGCCGCTTCACGCCCCCCTCGGAGCAGAAGAAGACCATTTCGGACCTGCAGAGGGGCCTTTGCGACATCGTGATCGGGACCCACAGGCTGCTGTCCAAAGACGTTTCCTTTAAGAAGCTGGGCCTTCTTGTCATCGACGAGGAGCAGCGCTTCGGGGTCAGCCACAAGGAAAAGATCAAGCAGATGCGGGAGAACGTGGACGTGCTGACCCTGACGGCCACCCCCATCCCCAGGACCCTGCACATGAGCCTGGTGGGCATAAGGGACATGTCCGTTCTGGAGGAAGCCCCCCAGGGCCGGGTCCCCATCCAGACCTATGTCATGGAATACAACGAGGAGATGATCCGGGAGGGCATCGTAAGAGAGCTGTCCCGGGGAGGCCAGGTCTACTACGTCCACAACAGGATCGGCGATATCGAAGAGGAAACGGCCAGGGTCCGGAAGCTGGTGCCCGAAGCCAGGGTGGAGTTCGCCCACGGCCGCATGCCCGAAAGGCAGCTGGAATCCATCATGTACGAATTCATATCCGGCAGGATCGACGTGCTGGTCTCCACCACCATCATCGAGACAGGCCTGGATATATCCAACGTCAATACCATCATTATCCGGGATTCGGACCGCATGGGCCTCTCCCAGCTCTATCAGCTGCGGGGCAGGGTGGGCCGGTCCGGCAGGACGGCCTACGCCTTCCTCCTTTACAAGCGGGACAAGATCCTGAAAGAGGTGGCGGAGAAGCGCCTTGCCGCCATCCGGGAATACACCGACATGGGATCGGGCTTCCGCATCGCCATGCGGGATCTGGAGATCCGCGGGGCGGGGTCCCTTCTGGGCAGGGCCCAGCACGGCCATATGACCGCCGTGGGCTATGACCTTTACTGCAAGCTCCTTGGCGAGGCGGTCAGGAAGGCAAAAGGCGAGGAGACGCTCCCCGAAAAGAACGTGACCGTCCATCTGAACGTGGACGCCTATATCCCCGAGGCCTATATCGTCAACGAGGAGCAGAAGCTGGAGATCTATAAAAAGATCGCGGCCATCCGGAGCACGGAGGACCACGATGAAATGGCGGATGAACTGAAGGACCGCTTCGGCGAGATCCCGGCCCCTGCCGGGAACCTGCTCAGGATTGCCCTGATCCGGGCGGTGGCAGCCCATCTGGATATATCGGACGTGACGGGAGACGCGGGAAGGATCGTCTTTACCATGGATCCCAAAGCAGCCATCCATGCGGAGCGGATCCCCATGCTGCTGAAAAAATACAGGGGGGCCCTGACCTTTACGGCCAAAGGGATCCCTTCCTTTACCTGCATCTACAAGACCTCCGGCCTGGTGGTCAAGGACGAACAGATCCTTCTGAATTCGGTGGAGGCGCTCCTTCTGGACTTTTCCATGCTCAGGTAAAGCTGCCGGAGAGGGAAGAGGGCAGATCTTCCGGAAAATACGGAAAAAAAGCATTCGTTCAGACAGAAAAAAGCTCAGAGACCGGAAAGGCTCTGAGCTTTTTGTATGGGCTTTATGTGCCTGTCCCGGAGGGATCAGGTCTGGACCTCGTCCTCCATGTTGTCCAGGAGGGAGATCTTGGTGTCATAGAGCTTCTTGGACAGGTCCACGTAGACCTGGTGAGGGTTGACCAGACGTCTGGATTCCTCCCAGAGGGTATCCTGCTCCTGCAGGCAGTAGGCACGGATGTCCATGGTCTTGGGAGATTCGTAGACGCATTCACCGTCCACGAACAGAGGGACCATGAGCTCCCGCAGGGTGAACTGGCCGGCTTTGAGGCGGGTGCGCTTCCAGGGCTCGTTGGGATCGAAGAGCATCAGATCCACGTCGTCCTTGAAGACCTCCTCGTCCATGCAGATCAGGTCCGCGATGATCTTGTGGTTTTCTTTGTCATAGACGCGGTAGATCTTCTTGTTGCCGGGGTTGGTGACCTTCTCAGAGTTCTCGGAGACCTTGATCTTGGGCAGGAAGGTGCCGTCCTTCTGCTGGATGGCGGCCAACTTGTAGACGCCGCCGAAGGAAGGGTTGTCCTTGGCGGTGATCAGGTTGGTGCCAACGCCCCAGGAGGTGATGGCGGCGCCCTGGATCTTCAAAGATTCGATCAGGTGCTCGTCCAGGTCGTTGGAGGCGGAGATGATGGCGTCCGGGAAGCCCGCCTCGTCCATCATCTTTCTGGCCTTCTTGGACAGGTAGGCCAGGTCGCCGCTGTCCAGGCGGATGCCGTAGCCCTTCATTTCGACGCCCTTGTCCTTCATGTACTGGAAGGTCTTTATGGCGTTGGGAACGCCGGACTTTAAAGTGTCGTAGGTGTCGCAGAGCAGGATGCAGGCGTTGGGATAGAGGTCCGCATAGGTCTTGAAGGCCGTGAGCTCGTCTTCGAAGCTCATGATCCAGGAGTGGGCGTGGGTGCCCTTCACGGGAACGTCGAAGAGCTGTCCGCACAGGACGTTGGAGGTGCCGACGCACCCTGCGATCACGGCTGCCCTGGCTCCGTAGGTGCCGGCGTCGGGACCCTGGGCCCTTCTGAGGCCGAACTCCATAATGCCGTCTCCCTTTGCGGCGTAGCAGATCCTGGCGGCCTTGGTGGCGATCAGGCTCTGGTGGTTGATGATGTTGAGGATGGCGGTCTCCATGAGCTGGGCCTCCATGATGGGGGCGATGACCTTGACCATGGGCTCTCTGGGGAACATGAGGGAGCCTTCGGGGATGGCGTAGATGGAGCCGGTGAAATGGAAGTTCCTGCAGTAGTCCAGGAAATCCTCGTCAAAAATGCCCACGCTCCTTAAGTAGGCGATGTCCTCTTCGCTGAAGTGGAGCTCCTTTACGTATTTGACCAGCTGCTCGACGCCGCACATGATGGAATAGCCGCCTCCGAAGGGGTTGGTGCGGAAGAAGGCGTCGAAGATGACGGTCTTGTTCTCGTCCTTGTGCTTGAAGTAGCCCTGCATCATGGTCAGCTCATACAGGTCGGTCAGCAGCGTCAGATTCTGTCTGTCCATAGTATCTCTCTTTTCTTATTATAATGGCGGGATATGGGAATGCGGGCGGATCGTCCCTTTCCGTCCTCCCGGGAAAGCTGACAGACGCCGTATGGCTAGACATCTGTCTTGACACTTATCCCTGTCATTCTACTACGTTTGCCTTTGAAGTACAAGGGAGGAATCGGCCCTGAGCCTTTCAGGGAGCATGGGGGAGAGCCTGGGCGATGCAAAAAGCCCCTGGGCAGGGCCGGGAAAGCACGATTTTTTCGCAATTCTTT
>DETN01000033.1 GCA_002362155.1 Lachnospiraceae bacterium UBA3287
AGTATACAGGTAAATCCACGTTACTACAAATGTGAGGTCACTTCATATTATCTATACCGGTTTTTGAGTATAGTCTCTGGATGTATATAGCTCTGTCCTGAGCATTACGCGTGGATAGTCCATAATGATGCTTTGGGCCTGTTCTTACTTCCGGGTGGGCGTCCGCGCCTGCGCTCTTTCTCAGGGGATCTTCCGGTCTGGGAATAAGCTCGGGTTTTTGAAGAATATCTTCCTGTGACGGATTTATCCGTATCAGCTGCCGGGATTTCTTTGCTCTGGCAAGTACCGCCATCAGCTTTTTGCAGGTGTTCAGGAAGGCCTGCTTTGTCATACTCTTTGATCAGCCTCGCCATTTCGATAAAGATGTTCCATATGGTTTGATGTACGGAAGTACCTGCGCAGATACCCGGAAAGGGCAAAACGTTCATGGCACTTTCCCCGCCTGCCTGTTCCCTCCCGGAGGGGGAGAACGGGGAATCCTGTGAGCAGAACAGGAAAATGCTTCGGAGAAGTAAAAAGAGCGGGCCTGAACTCCCCGGAATGGAAATCCCCGGAACATAAAGACCCTGCCGGGAAGGGGGCAGCAGCAAAGAAGCTTTCGCCCCGGAAGAAGCCGCTGAGGATTCGGGATGAAAGCGGCGCTGCCACGTAAAAACAGCAGCCGGATCATACTTCCCGAAGTGCCTGCATACTGAAGAAACCGTCGATAACCCATGGACAGGGTTTGGGAGGGCTTTGAACTGCCGGATAAAGGGATGACCGGCGCAGGTCTTTCCCGGAAGGAGTAATAATGACGAAAGTATACAGGATCGCTGAAAAAAACATTGCCTTAACCACCCTTTATGATGCGGCGCCGCGGATGTGCAGGGAGTATCTCATTCCCGGAGGCAGGGCGGATTTTTCGGTGGTGACAGACAGGGCCGATATAGAATTCGAGCGGGAAAGATCCGCACGGGAGGACGAGGCGTAGGGGATTCCTGTCCTGCACTTTTCGGACGGATATTTGGAGACGCTGGCAGTCCTTCGCCGGATCGCCGAAAGGATACCTTTATACGAGACTATCCTCATACACGGCTCCTGTATAGCTGTGGACGGCTTTGGATACCTTTTTTCCGCAAAGAGCGGAACAGGAAAGAGCACCCATACCAGGCTCTGGCGGGAATATCTGGGGGACAGGGCCGTCATGATCAATGACGACAAGCCCATGATCCGCCTGACCGGGGAAGGGCCGGTGGCCTGCGGAACGCCCTGGGACGGAAAGCACCATCTGAGCACAAATATGTCCGTTCCCCTGAAGGGGATCTGCTTTCTGGAGAGAGGGGAAACGAATACGATCCGCCGGATATCATCATCCGCGGCCTATCCCGCTCTGCTGCAGAATGTTTACCTGCCCATGGACAGGGAAGCGGCGGTCAGGACCCTGGACCTGGCCGGAAGGCTCTCCGGGTCTGCCGGTTTCTGGAGACTATCCTGCAACATGGAGATCCAGGCGGCTGTGACCGCCTATGAAGCCATGAAGGCCTGAAAAAGGACGACGTATCAGAAAAGCGCCGATGCTTTAAGACCGGCTCTTTCAGGCCGGGCATGACATGCCGGGCAGCCGGATGAGCCCCCTGCCCATCAGCGTCAGGGGGCTTTTGTTTTTCTTGAAAGGCCGTGCGGCATGCCGTAAAATAATGGATAAGAACAGTTTTTATACCGCAAAAGCGTATTGAACGGGGGTTACACAATGATCAGAGATAACAAGATTTGGTTCGCCAATACAGCAGAAGGGGAGAATGTCTATCTTCTTCCCGGCAAAGCCAACCGCCACGGTCTGGTGGCAGGCGCCACCGGCACTGGCAAGACCGTGACACTGAAAGTCCTGGCCGAGTCCTTCTCCGATATGGGCGTGCCTGTATTCATGGCCGATGTCAAGGGGGACATTGCAGGCCTTGTGGAAGCAGGCACCGACAGCGCAAATATGCAGGAAAGGATCCAGAGATTCGGTCTGGCCGAGGCCGGCTTTACCTATCAGGGCTATCCCGTTACCTTCTGGGATATCTACGGACAGAAGGGCATTCCGCTGCGCACCACCATTACCGAGATGGGACCGGTCCTCCTGGCCAGGATCCTGGATCTGAACGATCTGCAGACAGATATCCTGTCCATCGTCTTCCGCATCGCGGATGAGCACGAACTCCTTCTGGTGGACACCAAGGATCTGAAGGCCATGCTCAACTTCGTGCAGGAGAATGCAAAGGAATTCCAGGACGAATACGGCCGGATCAGCTCCGCTTCCATCGGCGCCATCATGCGGGCCGTGGTAGCCCTGGAGACAGAAGGCGGCGACGTGTTCTTCGGCGAGCCCGCTCTCAACATCCATGACTGGATGAGCGCAGGTCTGGGCGGAAAGGGCATGATCAATATCCTGGATTCCGAAAGCCTGATCAACAACGGCAGACTCTATTCCACCTTCCTGCTCTGGATGCTCTCCGAGCTCTTCGAGACCATGCCGGAAGTGGGCGATCTGTCCAAGCCCAAGATGGTCTTCTTCTTCGATGAAGCCCACCTTCTGTTCAACAAGCCCAGCAAGACCCTGCTGGACAAGATCGAGCAGGTGGTCAAGCTGATCCGCTCCAAGGGCATCGGCGTATATTTCTGCACCCAGAACCCCAAGGATATCCCGGACGGCGTACTGGGACAGCTGGGCAACAAGATCCAGCACGGTCTGAGGGCCTATACCCCCGCAGACCAGAAGGCGGTAAAGGCTGCGGCCCTGTCCTTCAGGGAGAACCCCGCCTTCAATACCTACGAGGCCATTCAGTCCCTGGGAACCGGCGAAGCCCTGGTCTCCATGCTGGACGACGACGGCATCCCCTGCATGGCCCAGAAGGTCATGGTCCTGCCGCCCAGATGCTCCTTCGGCGCCATCAGCGATTCTCTCCGCGACATGAAGATCAAGG
>DETN01000190.1:0-734 GCA_002362155.1 Lachnospiraceae bacterium UBA3287
CCGATGATATGGAACTGGTCGCTGTTATTGCGGCAGCCATTGCTGCTTATGAAGGCCAGGCAACTACTGACGGATTCGTTGTAAGATCCATCAGAAAATCCAGAAAGAAAAGTGCCTGAGCCATTCAGGTGAATAGATCCAGAAATTCACAGGAGGAATTTAAAATGAAGAATTATACCATCACAGTTAATGGCGTAGCATATGATGTAACCGTAGAAGAAACCGCAGGCGGCGCAGCTCCCGCAGCTCCCCGCAAGGCAGCCCCCAAAGCCGCTCCCAAGGCCGCTCCCGCTCCCGCAGCAGCACCCGCAGCAGGCGGCGCAGGCAAGTATAAGGTCGAAGCAGGCGCAGCAGGCAAGATCTTCAAGATCGAGAAGAAGGTCGGCGACGCTGTCAAGAAGGGCGACGCTGTTGTTATCGTAGAAGCCATGAAGATGGAGATCCCGCTGGTCGCTCCCGCTGACGGCACAGTTGCATCTATCGACTGCAACGTCGGTGATGCTGTAGAAGCCGGCCAGGTTGTTGCAACAGTGAACTGAGACATCTGAACGCTGTAACTTTTTGAACGACTAACGGAGGTCTAAGTTAATGGATTATGTTGTCAACACTTTAACCAACTTAGTACACCAGACCGCATTTATGAGCCTGACATGGGGCAACTACCTGATGATCGCCGTCGCATGTGTATTCCTGTACCTTGCGATCCGTCACGGATTCGAACCCCTTCTGCTTGT
>DETN01000190.1:839-1681 GCA_002362155.1 Lachnospiraceae bacterium UBA3287
CTTCTGTATTATTTCTATGTCCTGGACGAGTGGGCCATCCTGCCCTCTCTGATCTTCATGGGCGTCGGCGCCATGACGGACTTCGGTCCCCTGATTGCCAACCCCAAGAGCTTTATCCTCGGCGCTGCCGCCCAGTTCGGTATCTTTGCCGCATACTTCGGCGCCATCGCCATGGGCTTCAACGGCAAGGCTGCCGCAGCCATTTCCATCATCGGCGGCGCTGACGGCCCTACCTCCATCTTCCTCTGCTCCAAGCTGGGCCAGACCCAGATCATGGGCCCCATCGCGGTAGCGGCATATTCCTATATGTCCCTGGTCCCGATCATTCAGCCCCCGATCATGAAGCTGATGACCACAAAGAAAGAGCGTGCCATCAAGATGGGCCAGCTCCGTCCCGTTTCCAAGCTTGAGAAGATCCTCTTCCCCATCATCGTTACCATCGTGGTAGCCATGATCCTTCCCACCACAGCTCCCCTGGTCGGTATGCTGATGCTGGGCAACCTTTTCCGTGAATCCGGCGTCGTCAGACAGCTGACAGATACCGCTTCCAATGCTCTGATGTATATCGTTGTTATCCTGCTGGGCACTTCCGTAGGCGCTACCACCAGCGCTGAGGCTTTCCTGAACCTGGATACCCTGAAAATCGTTGCCCTGGGTCTGATCGCATTCTCCTTCGGTACCGCTACAGGCTGCCTGTTTGGCAAGATCATGTGCATCTTCTCCGGCGGCACCATCAACCCTCTGATCGGTTCCGCAGGCGTTTCAGCGGTTCCTATGGCAGCCCGTGTATCCCAGAAGGTCGGTGCGGAGGAAGATCCCACCAACTTCCTGCTGATGCACGC
>DETN01000190.1:1713-7678 GCA_002362155.1 Lachnospiraceae bacterium UBA3287
ATGCACGCCATGGGCCCCAACGTCGCAGGCGTTATCGGTACAGCCGTCGTTGCCGGCGTTTTCATGGCAGTTTTCGGCGTAGGCTGATAAGAGCACAGGCAATTGACAACATGCTCTGTCCGGGACGATTCCCGGACGGGGCGCAGAATATTTGGTAAATAATAGGAGTTTTATATTATGTCAGATCAGGTGAAAAGACCGGTTAAAATTACGGATACCATTCTGCGTGATGCTCATCAGTCTCTGATTGCCACCAGAATGCCTACCGATATGATGCTTCCCATCGTTCCCAAGCTGGATCAGGTCGGCTACAATGCCGTTGAGTGCTGGGGCGGCGCCACATTCGATTCCTGCCTCCGTTTCCTCAAGGAAGATCCCTGGGAAAGGCTCAGAAAGCTGAGAGCAGGCTTCAAGAACACAAAGCTGCAGATGCTGCTGCGCGGCCAGAACCTTCTGGGCTACAGCCACTATGCAGACGACGTCGTTGAATACTTCGTAGAGAAGTCTATTGCCAACGGCATCGACATTATCCGTATCTTCGACTGCCTGAACGACCTTCGCAACCTTGAGACCTCCGTTAAGGCCTGCAAGAGAGAAGGCGGTCATGCACAGATCGCTCTGTCCTATACGCTGGGCGACGCCTACACAGAAGAGTACTGGATGAACATCGCCAAAGAGATCGAGTCCATGGGCGCAGATTCCATCTGCATCAAGGATATGGCAGGCCTCCTGGTTCCCTACGAAGCAGAGAAGCTGGTCAAGGCTCTGAAGGCTGGTTCCTCCCTGCCCGTCGAAATGCATACACATTACACCTCCGGCTGCGGTTCCATGACTTATCTGAAGTCCGTGGAAGCCGGCGCAGATATCATCGACTGTGCCATCAGCCCCTTCGCTCTGGGTACTTCCCAGCCCGCTACCGAAGTCATGGTCGAGACCTTCAAGGGAACTCCCTATGACACCGGCTACAATCAGAAGCTTCTGGCCGAGATCGCCGATTATTTCAGACCCTACCGTGAAGAGTGCCTGGAAAGCGGCCTGATGTCCACCAAGGTCCTTGGCGTCAACATCAAGACCCTTCTGTATCAGGTTCCCGGCGGCATGCTCTCCAACACCATCTCCCAGCTCAAGGAGCAGGGTGCTGAAGACAAGTTCCAGGCTGTTCTGGAAGAGATCCCCAGAGTCCGCAAAGACTTCGGCGAGCCTCCGCTGGTCACACCTTCTTCCCAGATCGTCGGTACCCAGGCTGTCATGAACGTCCTGATGGGCGAGCGTTACAAGGTCGCTACCGGCCAGACCAAGGATTTCCTGGCAGGCAAGTACGGCAAGACCGTAAAGCCTTTCAACAGAGAAGTCGTGGAAAAGATCCTGGGCAAGGATGCAGAACAGATCACCTGCCGTCCCGCAGATCTGATCGAGCCTCAGCTTCCCAAGTTCGAGGAAGAGTGCAAGATGTACAAGCAGCAGGAAGAGGACGTCCTTTCCTACGCTCTGTTCCCTCAGGTAGCCATCGATTACTTCAAGTATCGTGACGCCCAGCAGAGCAAGGTGGATGTGACCAAGGCTGACACAGCCAACGGTGCTTATCCTGCATAAATTAAAACCATCACATTCAGAGAGGACCATATGCCGCAAATCGGCATATGGTCCTTTTTATTAGCTCTGATTTGTGTTATATTTGAGAGTGAGAATTTGTCTTTGACGCTTTCTTTTCCTGAAAAGGGCCCGGATCCCAGGGCGGTCCGGAGGTTATCATCGGAGCAAACGATATATGAAACGCAACTACGTTGTCAGCAAGATCATACAGGACAGAGAAGAAAAGGCAAGAACCAGCCATCAGGAACATCAGGAGAATGATCTGCTGCCCGGTCTCGGCCACAGGCGTATTTCCGGCAGGATGAGCCAGATCTATAAGCCCACTGCAGAAATATCCGGATTCAAGGTGCGTCCGGGCGATTTTTCCCTGAACGGTGCCACAGAGGTACACGGAGGCATCAACTTCACCATTGCCTCCTTCGGCGCCGTCAGCTGCGATCTGCTGCTCTTTCGAAGACAGCAGACCGTTCCCTTTGCCATCATCCGCATACCTGACGAATATAAGATCGGCAATGTCTATTCCATCATGGTCTTTGATCTGAAAGCCGAGGATTTTGAGTACGGCTATATCTTCGACGGACCCCATAACAAGAAAAAGGGCCTTCTTTTTGACAGAAAAAAGGTGGTCCTGGATCCCTATGCCAAGGCCGTCGTAGGACAGAGGGCCTGGGGCGCCGCCAAGACCTGCAACTTCTACCATGCCAGGGTCGTCCACGATAATTTCAAGTGGGACGAGACCAACTTCCCCTGCACGCCCATGGAAGATTCCATTATCTATGAGATGCATGTCAGGGGCTTTACCAGGCACAGGAGCTCCGGGGTCAATTATCCGGGAACCTTTGCCGGCATCGTGGAGAAGATCCCCTATCTCAAGGAACTGGGAATCACGGCCGTTGAACTCATGCCCATCTTCGAATTCGACGAGACCATCAATGCCCGCAACATCAACGGCAAGCAGCTTCTGGAATACTGGGGCTACAATACCGTTGCCTTTTTTGCGCCCAATACGGCCTATTCGGCCTCCCTGGAATACAATGAAGAGGGCACGGAACTCAAGCAGACCATCCAGATCCTGAAAAAGAACGGCATAGAGGTCATTCTGGACGTGGTCTTCAACCATACCGCGGAGGGAGACGAAAAGGGACCCTTTATTTCCTTCAAGGGCCTGGACAACAACATCTACTACATGCTCGTGCCGGATACGGGAGCTTATTACAACTTCTCCGGCTGCGGCAATACCCTTAACTGCAACAACCCCATCGTCAGGCAGTTCATCGTCAACTGCCTCAAGTACTGGGTCACCGAATATCATGTGGACGGCTTCCGTTTCGATCTGGCCAGCATCCTGGGCCGTGACCAGTCGGGGGCTCCCATGAAGAATCCTCCCCTGCTGGAGAGGATCGCCTATGATCCCATCCTCTACAGCACCAAGCTGATCGCGGAAGCCTGGGACGCCGGCGGCCTCTACCAGGTGGGCGCCTTCCCTGCCTATCACAGATGGGCCGAGTGGAACGGCCGCTACAGGGATGCCCTGCGGGATTTCCTCAAGGGCAACTACTGGAACGCTCCTGAAACGGCCAAGAGACTGGCGGGCTCTCCGGACCTTTATCACGGAGTCTATGAGGGACATGAGTCCTCCGTCAACTTCATTACCTGCCATGACGGTTTTACCCTCTACGATCTCTTTACCTACAACCGCAAGCACAACGAAATGAACGGCTGGAACAATACGGACGGGGCCAACGACAACCGCAGCTGGAACTGCGGCGTGGAAGGGCCTACGGACGACCCGGTCATCCGGAATCTCCGCTTCAAGATGATGCGCAACGCCATTACTGTGCTGATGATGAGCCGGGGCACGCCCATGATCCTGGCGGGAGACGAATTCGGCAATACCCAGTTCGGCAACAACAACGCCTACTGTCAGGACAACGAGATCTCCTGGCTCAACTGGGACTATTTAAAACGCAACCGGGACTTCTTCGAATTCTACAAGAGCGTCATCCGCCTGCGCAAAAAGCATCCCGTGATCCGCAAAAAGCTGGGCAAAGCCAAATGCGGTCTGGACGAGATCGTGACCTGCGGTGCCAATCCGGACGATCATATCATTACCAGAGACAACCGGATCCTCTGCATCCTCTTTGCGGGATATGACAAGGAGACCAGAAAGGACGACGTGGTCTATATGGCCATCAACGCCCACTGGGAGCCCTGTGAGATCCGCCTGCCGGCCCTGAAAGCCGGGCTTTCCTGGGGGATCTGCGTGGATACGGACGCGCCCGGTCAGGACTATTACCATGAAGAACCTGTTTTTATGACCAGGCCCATGTTCCTCTTAAAGGAGCGGAGCGTAGCGGTCTTTACGCTGTATGACCAGTAAACAGACCTGTAAGGAGTAAGTATAAGACAGGGATCCTGCAAAGGAGGTCCCTGTCTTTTTCATTTGAAAGAGAGGTAGAAACATGCCCAATCTGAAAATACTGGTAGTGGACGATGAAGCCAGAATGCGCAAGCTGGTCCGGGATTTCCTGGTACGGGACGGATACACTGTGGCGGAAGCCGCGGACGGGGAGGAAGCATTAAGCGTCTTCTTCGACCAGAAGGACATAGCCCTGATCATCCTGGACGTCATGATGCCCAAGATGGACGGGTATGAAGTCTGTGAAGAGATCCGCAGGGTGTCGAAGGTCCCCATCATCATGCTGACGGCCAGGTCCGACGAGAGAGACGAACTCAGGGGCTTTGACCTGGGCATCGACGAATATGTGACCAAGCCCTTCAGCCCCAAGCTTCTGGTAGCCAGAGTAGAGGCCATCTTAAGACGGAGCGGTGCGGACAAGGCGGAGGATACCCTGGAGCTGGGCGGCATCCGGGTCGACAAGTCTGCCCACGAGGTCACCATAGACGGAAAGTCCATCGAACTGTCCTTCAAGGAATTCGAGCTTCTGACCTATTTCATGGAGAACAACGGAATCGCTCTGTCCAGGGAAAAGATCCTGAACAATGTATGGAACTATGACTACTACGGGGATGCCCGCACCATCGATACCCATGTCAAAAAGCTCCGCTCCAAGCTGGGAGAGAAGGGAGACCTGATCCGGACCATCTGGGGTATGGGATATAAGTTCGAAGCGTAAAGGGGAGGCGCCCTCTTGGATCATAAGAAAATATCTCTGCAGGCCCAGTTCACCATCATTTTTTTCTTCCTGATCGCAGGAATGATCCTCTGCCTTGTTCTGGCCAACTCCGTGTTTCTGGATGACTTTTACAGGGACAGCCGTGTCACAGCCCTGAAAAAGTGTTACGAGAGCCTGACAAAGGCCGTGGAGGAGGGGACCATCTCTTCCGACGAATATGATGTGGAGCTTCTGCAGATCAGCAATAAGGACAACATCGGCATCATGATCGTGGATGCCGATTCCATGACTCTCAAATCCTATGCCACGGATGCGGATACCATGTACAGACGCATGTGGGAGCGCACCCTGGGGACTACGCCGGATATCAGCGAGCTGGAGGAAAGCCAGAGCCTTCTGCCCTTCTGGAACAGACGGAAAGGAAACGGAAAGGAAGAGGAAAGCGCCGAAGAGGCCCAGGAAAGCACCGACGGGAATACTTCCGGTTCAGAGGAAGAAAACGGACAGGGCAGCCAGCATAAAATATATGATTTCTATATCGTGGAGGAGCTGGAGACCTCTGCATCCTATTCCCTGCAGGTCATCCTGGACCGCAGGACCTCCACCCAGTATCTGGAAATGTTCGGCTTTCTGGAGGACGGCAGCATGTTCCTTCTGCGAAGCGCCCTGGAGGGAATCCGCAACAGCTCCAGGATCGCCAATGCCTTCTTCCTCCGCATGGGTCTGGCCATGGCTCTTGTGGGCGCCATGATCGCCATGTTCCTGGCGGGCAGTGTCACAAGGCCCATCCGGGAGATCACGGATATCTCCAACCGCATGAAGGGCCTGGATTTCTCCAGAAAATACCAGGGAGTAAGCCGGTCCGAGGAAGTGACGGAGCTGGGACGCAACATCAATGAGCTGTCGGATATCCTGGAGGAGACCATTTCGGAGCTGAAAACGGCCAACAACGAGCTTCAGAAGGATCTGGAGCGCAGGGAAGAGATCGAAGCCATGCGGCAGGACTTCCTTTCCAGCGTGACCCATGAACTCAAGACCCCTCTGGCCTTGATCCAGGGCTACGCCGAAGGCCTGCAGGATGGCATGGCCGAGGATCCGGAGAGCAGGGATTATTACTGCGAAGTCATCGTGGACGAAGCCGGCAAGATGAACGAAATGGTCAAAAAGCTCCTGACCCTGAACCAGCTGGAGTTCGGAAACAATCAGGTCAGCATGGATCACTTCGACGTGGTGGA
>DETN01000084.1 GCA_002362155.1 Lachnospiraceae bacterium UBA3287
TTCCGTCCGGCCGGACCAGGGTCTTGCCGTCATCCAGCAGATGGTCATAGGTCTGATACTTTTTGCCGTCTATATAGATGTTTTTTCCGCCGCCCAGAAGCTGGTCGTTTTCATATACTTCATGCCGGTTTCCCTTTTCGTCGTAGACGGTCTTGCCGTCATCCAGAAGATGCTTGTATTCCTTATATCTGGCCATGGTCTTCCTCCTGTTTTCCGGGGAATGGCAGCTGCAAATGCTGCGCTGTATGATAACCAGTATATAACGAAAGTCCCCTGCCGCAAAGGTCCCTTCCCCTTCCTGACGGGGACAGGACGGAAAAGGGGCGCAAAAAGCCCTGCCGCTTCCTGGCCTTTCAGTCAGGAAGAAACAGGGCGATGGCTGGTCAGTCGGCCTGCCTCAGCATGGAGATGTCGGGATTTGCCAGGATGGAATAGTTGGTGTAGTAGACAACGAAGCCGGGCCTTGCGCCGCCGGGCTTTTTTACGTCCCTGCGCTCCAGGTAGTCGATCTCCACCTTGCTCTGGGCCCTGCCGCTGGAATACCAGGCGGCCAGGGAAGCGGCTTCTTCGAAGACCCGGTCCGGGATATCGTTCATGGCAAGGCCTCTGGCCTTTAAGATGACGTGGGAGCCGGGCATGTCGTTGGCGTGGAACCAGATATCGGAGGGGGCCGCCATCTTAAAGGTCAGCTCGTCGTTCTGCAGGTTGTTCTTTCCCACGTAAAGGTCGAAGCCGTCGGAGGAGATATAGTGGAGGGGCCTGGACTGGGGCGTACGGGACCTGCCCTTCTTACTGTCTGCGTGCCTGCGGATAAAGCCGGCGTCCTCCATTTCCTTCCGGATCATGGCCAGGTCCCCTTCTCCCGTGGACAGGTCCAGGGAAGTGCGGATGCTCTCCAGATGGTCGATCTCCGCCTTGACCTCCACGGTCAGCCGGGACAGGGCCTCGTAGGTCCGCTTCAGTTTTGTGTAGCGGTCAAAGTACTTTTTGGCGTTCTGCTGGGGAGTCAGCCTGGGATCCAGGGGGACGGTCAGCTTCTCGCCGGTATAGTAGTTGTCCAGAAGGCAGGACTTTGCCCCCTCGGGGACGCCGTAGCCGTAGGCGTTGAGGAGCTCGCCGTATACCCGGTATTTGTCCTTCTTTTCCGTATCCCGGATCTGTCTGAGCTGCAGGTCGTATTTGTGGATGTCCCTTTCCAGGATGGTCTGGACGATGTGGCGAAGATCTGCGGATTTCTGCCGGATCCGGGTCACTTCGTTCTTCTGGTCGTAGAAGGCTTCCAGCAGGGAGGAGATGGACGGATAGTCCCTCCGCTCCATGTCCCCGTACATGGTCATGGGGACGGCGGAGAAGTCAGCGGGGACCTGGCTTCCCCCTGCCTTCTTATAATATATGGCAGGAGAGAAAGCTCCCTTCCGGATATCCTCCATGAGGCCGGAAAAGACCTTCCAGAGGGCGGTCTGCTCCTCCGCTGTCATGGAGGAGGCGCTGCGGTCGTGGGAGAGGCATGCCCGGAAGAGGATCTCCTCCGCCATCTGGCGGGAGAAGCCGGTATAGGTCTTCATAAGAAGGCCCGCGGGATCGGCCCCCGCCTGGGAGAGCTTTTCCTTAAAGGCGTCCTCCTTCTCCTCCAGAGGATTTATTTTCCCCTGGGTGCTGGGAATGAAGTAGTCCCTTCCCGGCAGGACCTCCCGGACAGAGCTGACCAGGGAGGAGACCCGGCGGATGGAGTCCACCACCTTTTCGTTTTCGTCTAAAAAGATCAGGTTGGAGTGCTTGCCCATGATCTCGATGACCAGGGTGTGGCGGCACAGGTCCCCCATCTCGTTCAGGTGCTCGATCTCGAAGCGGATGATCCGCTCCAGGCCGGGCTGGGTGACAGAGACGATCCTTCCGCTCTGGATGTGCTTTCTGAGCAGCATGCAGAAGGCGGGGGCCGTCAGGGGGGCCTGCCTGGTCTTTTCCGTCAGATAGCAGAGGGGAAGAGAGGGGTCGGCCGAAAGATAGAGCCTGACCTGGCCTCCGCCCTTTTCCATCATGGGCTTGATGGTCAGGACCAGCTCCGAGCTGTCCGTCTGTGCGATCTTATTAATGCGGCCGCCCGTCAGAAGGTCCGAAAGCTCCTTCGTGAGACATGCGGTGGCAATTCCGTCAAAAGCCATAGTGTATCCTTTCGCTAAAGCCCTCCGCCCGGGGCGGGAGGGATCACTTTTCGATTTTCCCTACGATAATACACAAAAGAAGGATTCTGTGCAAGGGAGGCGGGAAAGCCGGAGTCAAATTGGCTTGACGCAAAAAAGCCGCGCCGATATAATGTTAAATTGTTATAGAATGCGGACAAGGGGGAACTATGCCCAAAACCGGATTCCATAACAGAGAAAACCAATCTGTAAGTGAGGATCAGACTATGATCAAAAGTATGACCGGATTCGGACATGCCGAAATGGCCAATGACAGCTGCCGGATCACAGTGGAAATGAAGTCGGTCAACAACCGCTATCTTGATATCAGCATCAGGATGCCCAGACAGCTGAACGCGCTGGAGGGCGAGATCAAGAAGGAACTGAAAAAGTATATGCAGCGCGGCAAGGTGGATGTCTTCATCAGCTATGATGACCTGACCGACAAGGCCCGCAGCGTCCAGTACAACAGAAAGCTGGCGGAAGAGTATCTGCGCCACCTCAGACAGATGGCAGAGGACTTCGGCATCCCCAACGACATCAACGTGTCCCAGCTTTCCAGATATCCCGACGTCCTGACCATGGAAGAGGAGACGGCAGATGCCGATGCCATCTGGGCAAACCTGAGGGGCGTTCTGGACCAGGCGGCAGAGAGCTTCCTGCAGGCCAGGATCCGCGAGGGCGAGTTCCTGAAGGCGGATATTCTTTCCAAGCTGGACGAGATGGCAGGGGACGTGGAGTTCATCACCTCCAGATCTCCCGAGATCATCGCCGTCTACAGGCAGAAGCTCTACGACAAGGTCAGGGAGCTTCTGGAGACCGCCTCCATCGACGATGCCCGCATCGTCCAGGAGACCGCCATCTACGCCGACAAGGTCTGCGTGGACGAGGAGCTGGTCAGGCTCAGGAGCCATATCGAGGCCACCAGGGCCGCCCTGGATCTGGACGAGGGCGTAGGCCGCAAGCTGGACTTCATCGCCCAGGAAATGAACCGGGAATCCAATACCATTCTTTCCAAGTCCATTGACCTGGAGATCTCGGACCATGCCATCAACCTCAAGACTTCGGTCGAAAAGGTCCGTGAGCAGATCCAGAACATCGAATAAGAGCCTATGGAGATCAAACTCATACATATCGGATTCGGCAACATCGTCAACGCGGGCAAGATCATCGCCATCGTCTCTCCGGAATCGGCTCCGGTCAGACGTCTGGTGGCCTCTGCCAGAGAGGACGGCAGGACCATCGATGCCACCCAGGGACGCAGGACCAAATCCGTCATAGTCATGGAGAACGACAGGATCGTCCTGTCGGCGCTGCTGCCGGAGACCATCCGGGGCAGGGCCCAGTCAGATACGGAAACGGAGGAAAGTGAAGATGAGTAAAGGCAAGATCGCAGTGATTTCCGGCTTTTCCGGCGCAGGCAAGGGGACCGTCGTCAGGACCCTGCTGGAAAAGTATGACCACTATGCCCTGTCCGTGTCCATGACCACCAGAAGTCCCAGGGACGGAGAGGTCCACGGGCGGGATTACTATTTCGTATCCCACGAGGAGTTTCGGGACGCCATTGACAGAGGCGGCTTCCTGGAATATGCCTACTATGAAGGCAGCTCCAACAACTACGGAACCCCCAAAGCTTTCGTGGAGGAGAACCTGAAGAACGACCGCCACGTGATCCTGGAGATCGAGGTCCAGGGCGGCGCCCAGGTCAAGGCCGTCTATCCCGATACCGTATCCATCTTTATCGTTCCCCCTTCGGCCGCAGAGCTGGTCAGACGCCTGGTGGACAGGCCGGACCAGAGCATCGATTTCGATACGGTCCAGAAGCGGCTTCGCACCGCCCTCAGGGAGAGCGCGGATATCGGCCGCTACGATGCCATGCTGATCAACGACACCGGAAAGGCGGAGGAATGCGCCGACGCCATCGAGTATATCTGTGAGACCGGGGACACATCGGGACATGCGCCCGACTTAACATTTGTTGAAAAGTTCAAAGCGGAACTTGAAGCTATTATTGAAAGAAGAGAAAAAGAAAGGAACTGATGCAAAATGATCCATCCTTCATATGTAGACCTGATGAAAGTTGTTAACAAGGACGTTGAAGAAGGCGAAACACCCGTCATCAACAGCAGATATTCCATCGTTATGGCCACCGCCAGAAGAGCCAGACAGATCGTGGACGGCAGCGAGCCCTTGATCGACTATGCCGAAGGCGACAAGCCTCTGTCCATCGCCGTGGAGGAGCTGAACCAGGCCAAGATCCGCATCCTGGCTGCCGACGAGATCCCCGAAGAGACAGAAGAGATCCTGGAGCTGGAGGAAGAGGAAGTTTCCGAAGAGACAGCTGAGGAATTGACGGACGAAGCAGAAGAAGCCGAAGTGTTTGAAGAAGCCGAAAAGTTCGAAGAATCCGAAGAAGCTGAAGAGTTTGAAGAGTCCGAAGAGGACGACGGGCCCTCGGAAGAAACAGAGGAATAATGCAGGAAGGATTAAAAATACTTTTTGTATCTCTGGGCTGTGACAAGAACCTGGTGGATACGGAGGAGATGCTGGGGATCCTGGCGGACAGAGGCTATGCCTTTACCGACGACGAAAGCGAAGCGGACGTCGCCGTGGTCAACACCTGCTCCTTTATAAAGGACGCCCAGAAGGAGAGCATCGAAGCCCTTCTGGAGCTGGGAGAGCTGCGGACCCAGGGAAAGCTGAAAGCCCTGATCGCGGCGGGCTGCCTTGCCCAGCGCTATCAGGAGGAGATCCTGAAGGAGATCCCCGAAGTGGACGCTGTCCTTGGCACCTCTGCCCAGGAGGAGATCGCAAAGGCCCTGGAGGAGGTCCTTGAAAAGGAGGATCCCGAAAGGCTCAGGATCAGGTCTCTCAGGAACAAGCCCACCACCGGGGCCAGAAGAATTCTGACCACAGGAGGCTGGTACGGCTATCTGAAGATCGCCGACGGCTGCAACAAGGGCTGCAGCTACTGTGCCATCCCTTCCTTCCGGGGACCCTTCCGCAGCGTACCCGAGGAGGAACTCCTTGCCCAGGCCAGGGACCTGGCCGCCCAGGGCGTCAGGGAGCTGATCGTGGTGGCCCAGGAGACCACTCTCTATGGAATGGATCTCTACGGGGAAAAGAGACTGCCCGCGCTTCTTAAGAAGCTGTGTGAAATCGATGGTATCGAATGGATCCGCATTCTCTACGCCTATCCCGAGGAGATCACGGACGATCTGATCCGGGTCATAAAGGAAGAGCCCAAGATCCTTCACTATCTGGATATGCCCATCCAGCATGCCAGCGACAGCATCCTTCAGAAGATGCGCAGAAGGACCAGCCGGAAGGAGCTGGAGGAGATGGTCTCAAAGATCCGGACCGAGATCCCGGATATGTGCCTGCGCACCACCCTGATCACCGGCTTCCCCGGGGAACTGGAAAAGGACCACAAGGAGCTTCTTGCCTTTGTCAGAAAGATGAAGTTCGACAGGCTGGGGGTCTTTACCTATTCAAAGGAAGACGGCACCCCTGCGGCAAAGATGTCTCCCCAGGTGCCCGCCGCCGTCAAGAAAAAGCGCCAGAAGGAGCTGATGCTGGCCCAGCAGAAGATCGCCTTCAGCCAGGCCAGAAAGATGAAGGGCAGGGTACTGACCGCCCTGGTGGAAGGAAAAATCGCAGACGAGGACGTCTATGCCGCCAGGACCTACAGGGACGCTCCCGGCGTGGACGGACTGCTCTTTATCGAGACGAAAAAGGAACTGATGTCGGGAGACCTGATCGAGGTCAGAGTCACCGGTTCACAGGATTATGATCTCATTGGAAAGCCCGCAGGGCCTTCTCGTGACAAGGTTTAAGGTTTTATGGTTTTCAAGTAAAGTAACGGAGGTAAAGCTATGAATCTGCCTAACAAACTGACAATGCTGCGCATCATTATGATCCCCTTCTTTGTGTTCTTCCTTTTATCGGAGATCCCCGGGAAGGATATCATTGCGCTGGTGATTTTCTGTGCCGCTTCCCTGACCGACCTGGCCGACGGCAAGATCGCGAGAAAGTACAACCTGGTCACAGATTTCGGAAAGTTTATGGATCCTCTGGCTGACAAGCTGTTGGTCTGCTCTGCCCTGATCTGCCTGGTGGACCTGGGCCGCATTCCCTCATGGGTGGTGGTCATCATCGTGGCAAGAGAGTTCGCCATCAGCGGCTTCAGGCTGATCGCCGCCGACAACGGCATCGTGATCGCGGCCAGCTACTGGGGAAAGTTCAAGACTACCTTCCAGATGATCATGATCATTCTTATGATCATCAACATCGAAAAGCTGTCCATCCTGACAGCCCTGATGATGTGGGTCGCCCTGGCACTGACCATTATTTCCCTCTGCGACTATATCATCAAGAACAAACAGGTCATCGGACAGACCAAGTAATAAGGAGCATATCAGTGCCTGGAGCCGGGAGGCTTCAGGCATTTTTTAAAGGAGTGATATTGTGATGAAAGGAAAACCCTGGGGAGCGGAAAAGAGAGTCGTAAGGATCCTGAAAGAGAGAGGGTGGCAGCTGGCCACGGCCGAGTCCTGCACAGGAGGCATGATCGCGGAAAGGCTGACAAGGGTGGCGGGGGTGTCGGCCGTCTACCACGGGGGCTTTGTGACCTATGTGAACGATGAAAAGAGAAGGATGCTGGGCGTTCCTGCCGGCCTTCTGTCCGTAAAGGGGGCAGTATCTAAGGAGACCGCCCGCAGGATGGTCCTGGGCGCCGCAAAAAAGTGCCATGCGGACTGCGCTCTTTCCGTGACCGGAAACGCCGGCCCTTCGGCCCTGGAGGGCCGGGAAGTGGGCCTTGTCTATATCGGCTGCCTGGTCAGAGGAAAGGTGGTGGTCAGGGAGTGCCGCTTTAAGGGAAACCGCAGCATGATCCGGAGGAAGGCCGCCCTGATGGCCCTGCTCCTTCTGGAGGAAGTTCTGGAGGCGGAGAAGTGATGAAAAAGACAGGGAAATGTATCCTGGTCTGCGCGGGAGACATGGGAGAGGAAGAGATCCTTTATAAGGAAGGAGATTTTCTGATCGCCGTGGACGGGGGCCTGGGGTATCTGGCGGAGCGGAACATGGTGCCCGACTATATCCTGGGGGATTTTGATTCCCTGAAGGATGAATATTTCTCTATCCTGTCCGCCTTCCGGGAAAAGCACCCCGGGGAAGTCACCACCCTGCCCGTGGAAAAGGACGATACGGATACCGTTGCCGCGGCAAGGCTGGGGCTGGAAAGGGGCTATAAAGACTTTATTATTTACGGGGGCCTGGGAGGCAGGCGCCTGGACCATACCCTGGCCAATATCCAGACCCTGGTCTTTCTGAAAAAGCAGGGGGCCCGGGCCCTCCTTACGGGGAAGGGAACGGATCTCTTTGTCCTTAGCGGGGAGACCGCCTCTTTTGACGGGGATTTCGAGGGGACCTTTTCCCTCTTTGCCCTGGATCCGGAGGTCAAAGGCGTTACCATCCGGGGCATGAAATACCCTCTGGAGGACGGCACGCTCACATCATCCTTCCCTCTGGGGGTCAGCAATCATATCTCAAAGGGGCAGAGGGCCAGCGTCTGTGTGGGAGAGGGAATGGCTCTGGCAGTCCTGATCAGAGGGTAAAGTGCAGTAAAGAACTTGCAAAAGTGGTGCAGAGTCTGTTAATTTTGTGGAATTGACGAATCCTTCTGTAATTGTTACAATTTTGTTAAAAGCTAGAAATAAATTTGAAACGACTATGACAATATTGTAATGACTCAGTCACCAGAGGGATTATGAAAAAACTTATTCATGCACTTTTCAGTATCTGTCTTGTTCTTGCTCTGACATTTTCCATCACATCCGGCGCATCCGCGGCGGAAACTGCTTCCGCAGACATTACCCGCGGCAGCTGCGGCGCATCCGTCACATATGAATTCAATCGCAGCACCGGGATCCTGATCATTAAGGGCAGCGGCAGGATGGACGACTTCTTAAAGAGCGGAACAGCACCCTGGTACAAGGACAGGCTGAACGTAAAAAATATCATCATCGGCGAAGGCGTAACTTATCTCGGCGAGTACGCCTTCAAATACTGCCAGGCAGAGAACGTGGCAGTTTCATCCAGCGTCAAAGAGATCGGCATGAAGGCCTTCATCTATACAGACAGCCTCAAGCAGGTCTATTACAGCGGTACAAAAAGCCAGTTTTCGGCTATCCAGATCGCCAGCGGAAACTCCGCCTTCAAGACTGCTCCCGTGTCCTACGAATCTTCCCTGTCTCTGGCTTCCGTAAGCCCTGCTTCCGCAGCCATAACGGAGACTTCTTCTCTGACCTATACCTTCAGCAGCGGCGTCCTGACCATTAAGGGCAAAGGCGCCATGAAGAATTATATTGCCGACATGTCCGGCCGCCCCGAATGGATCAAATACAAAAGCCAGGCCAAATCCATCGTGATCGCTTCCGGCGTTACATCCATCGGCGACTACGCCTTCTCCGATTTCACTGCCGTGACTTCGGTGACCATTCCTTCCACCGTGACCAAGATCGGCTACAGGGCCTTCTATAAGAATTACGCCCTGAAGATCGTGACCCTTCCCAATTCCGTCACTTCCGTCGGAAAGAACGCTTTCCAGAACTGCACGGGCCTGGAAAAGGTGACCCTGTCCGGATCTCTCTCCGAGATCCCCGCCTACTGCTTCAGCCAGTGCTCCAGCCTCAGGACCGTCACCCTTACGTCCCGCACGGCCAGGATCAACTCCTGTGCCTTTGACGGCACCGCTCTGGAGACCGTAAGCTTCAGAGGGACCGCCGCCGCTTTCAAAAGCATTACCGTTGCAAGCGGAAACACACCCTTCAAAAACGCGAAGGTATCCTATATCTGATAAAAACAAAGCCCTGGAGGATCAGACGGCCCCCCGGGCATGAGAGGGGGCCTCGGCGCTGATATATTTCGGCGCCGGAGCCCTTTTTGACAGGCATATGTATGATCACGATGGGATCTCATCGTGATCATTATTGACTTACAGAGCATTTTCGCATAAACTTCATTCATAAAATAATACAGCAGCTGCAGGCAGGGAGGCCTGACCCGGGGGTCAGTGTGTCCCTGCCTTTTACGTAGGCAGAGGAAAACAGAAAAAAGGAGAGAGTATGAGCAGACTTACCAAAGACGATATTTTCAGACTGGTGGAAGAAGAGGACGTGGAATTTATCCGCCTGCAGTTCATTGATATTTTCGGCAGATGCAGGAACATCGCCGTCACGGCGGACCACCTGGAGGAAGCCCTGGACCGGGAGTTTTCCGTGGAGGCCGCAGGGATCAGCGGCTTTGCCTCCTCTGGAAGCGGAGATCTCTACCTGCATCCGGACCTGGACACCTTCGAGATCTTTCCCTGGAGGCCCCAGCACGGCAAGGTGGCCAGACTTTTCTGCGATCTTTATACGGAGGAGGGAGTGCCCTACACCAGCGACTCCAGGCAGATCCTGAACAGGGTCCTGGAAGAGGCCGCCGCAAAGGGACTGACCTTCGAAGTGGATCCGGAGCTGGAATTCTATCTTTTCCACCTGGACGACTTCGGAAGGCCCACTACCCTGACCCATGAGCAGGCCGGCTACCTGGACGTGGCCCCGGCAGACCTGGGAGAGAATGTCAGAAGAGAGATCATTCAGAACCTGCAGGATATGGGCTTCCAGATCACCTCCTCCCATCACGAGATGGCCCCCGCCCAGCACGAGATCGACTTCGTGGGAGACAGGCCGGACAGGGCGGCGGACCAGATCCTGACTTACAAGATGGCGGTCAAGACGGTGGCCAAAAAGCACGGCCTCCACGCAACCTTCATGCCAAAGCCCCTTTCGGGCCAGTACGGATCCGGCATGCATATCATCCTCAAGGCCTTCGACGGGGAGGGCCATGACGCCTTCGCCGATCCTTCCATGGAAGGCGGAGTATCGGAAACGGGCCGTCTTTTCCTGGCGGGCATCCTGGACCACATCAGGGGGATGAGCCTTGTGACCAATCCCCTGGTCAATTCCTATAAGAGACTGGTCAGGGGCTATGACGCTCCGGTGGACATCTCCTGGTCCTTTGTCAGGTCCAACCGTTCGGCCCTGATTCATATGGGAAAAAGAAAGGGCCGGGTGTGCCTGGAGCTCCGCAATCCCGACTGCACCTGCAATCCCTATCTGACCCTGGCCCTGTGCATCGCTGCCGGCATGGACGGCATCGAAAGGGGGCTGGACCTGCCGGAGAAAACGGAACTCAATCTCTTCAGACTTTCCTCCCGCCAGCTCAGAGAGATGAACATAGACCGCCTTCCCAGGACCATGGGCGAAGCCATCGTGGCCTACGAGGAGGACGACTTTATCCGGGAGACCCTGGGCAGGGAAACCTGGTTCTCCTATCTGAAGGCCAAGCGCAGGGAATGGAAGGAATACAGATCCATGGTCTCCCAGTGGGAGCTTGACCAGTACCTGAGCATTTATTAATTGCGAGTATACAAAGAACCATGCAGAAGATCATTGTTGCCTTCGGACGGGCCGAAGACTCTCAGAAAATAAAAAGCATACTGATGCGCAGCGGGTACAGCGTGGCGGCTGCCTGCACCACCGGCGCGAGAGTCCTGTCCGTATCCGACGGAGAAGGCGGCATTGTGATCTGCGGGTTCAGACTCTCGGACATGAACTGCATGCAGCTGGCGGAGGACCTGCCTGCCGGCTACCAGATCCTTCTTGTGGCGTCTCCCCAGAGGATCGAAGAGGCGGACCTTCCCAGGGGGACAGTCTGCCTGCCCCTGCCCCTGAAGGTGCCGGACCTTCTTTCCACCCTGGAGATCATGCTGAACGGTCTGGAGCGGAGGCGCCGCCCGGGCAGGCCGGCAAAGAAGGTCCGGTCCGAAAAGGACCGCAGGACCATCGAGGAAGCCAAGGCCCTTTTAATGGAGCGAAACCACATGACGGAGCCGGAAGCCCACCGCTACCTGCAGAAGTGCGCCATGGATTCGGGCAACAGTCTCGCCGATACGGCGGCCATGCTCATAGCCATGACCGGCCATTTACTGTAAACAGGGGCCTTTCAGGTAAAGAATTTGTTAAACTTTGACGAAATTGTTACGGATATTTGACGATTATTACTTTTTGCTGTATTATTAATTCGGATTCAGCAACCGGCTCTGTTTTTGCAGGGCCCGCAGATTTTTTCCGAGAGGATCGTATGAAGTCAAAGAAGTTTTTTGGAACTCTGATCATGATGCTTGTGCTGACCATGGCCGTCCCTTCGCCCGCTTTAGCGGCAGGGACCCTGACAGCAGAGACCTCCGCTTTTATGAGAGGGGCGGCGGGAACAAAGACAGTAAAGGGCAAGGTCTATTCCACAGGCGCTACCGGCTGGCAGAAGATCGGCAAAAAGAAATATTATTTCTGGCCTGCAGCGGGTAAAGGACATAAGAAAGGCGAAGCGGCCACCGGCTGGCAGACCATCGGCGGCAAAGACTACTGCTTCAGCGACAAGGGCGTTCTTTATACCGGCAAAGAGACCGTGAACGGCGCGACCTTCTATTTCAGCAAGGACGGCATCCCTGCCACCGGCTGGCAGACCATCAATGGAAAGAAGTACTACTTCTGGCCTTCCAAGGGGGATGACCACAAGAAGTACGAGATGGCCCTGGGCCTGACAAAGATCGGGGATAAATGTTACTATTTCAATAAGAAGGGCGTCCTTCGGACAGACGGCCTGATCCAGGCCGGCACAAGGACCTACTACGCCGACAAGAAGGGCGTTCTGCAGAAGAAGTGGCTCACCCTGAGCGGAAAGAAATATTATTTCTTTGCAAAGACCAGCGGGGAGAGGAAGATCTATGAGGCGTCCAAGGGAGTTGTCAAGGTAGACAAGGTCCCCTACCTCTTCGATGAAAAGGGCGTCATGCAGACAGGCCTCGTCAAATATGACGGAAAGTACTACTACGCCGACAAAAACGGCGTCCTGCAGACCAGATGGCAGACCATCGGCGGAAAGTCCTATTACTTCTTCAAGAAGAGCTTCGCTGCGGCCACAGGCTGGAACAAGCTGGGCAGCAACATCTACTACTTCAGCGCCGACGGCGTCAAACAGACCGGCTGGGTTACTGTAGGCGGCGGCAGATACTATCTGGATTCCAAGGGCAGGATGCAGACGGGCTGGCAGACCATTTCCGGCAGCAAGTACTACTTCTTCCCCAAGGACCAGGGCAGCTTCAAGGCAGGCCAGGCGGCCACAGGGACCGTGACCATCGACAAGACCTCCTATACCTTTGAAAGCACCGGCAAGCTCAAGTCCACCGCGGCAGCAAAGCCTGCAGAGACCGAAAAGAAGGAGGAGCCCAAGAAGGAGGAGCCCAAGAAGGCTGTCGACACCGGGACCACCGCCACCCACGACGGTATTACGGTGCCTGTGGTCTATACCTCTTCCCACGGCGTAAAGCTCTACGGCAAGGTGGATACCTCCCTTCCCTTCGGCGTTCAGGTCCTGCAGAGCAATCTGAACTATTACGAGGCCGCCATGCAGGCCCTCAAGAAGCAGGGCAAGAAGTGGCAGTACTCCGTAGGCGGCGGCATCAACAACTTCATGTGGGCCTTCGACGACATCGTTAATTACCAGCCCTACAGGTCCAGCTGCTGCAGCAGCGCCCAGAACTGGATCGTGAAGGATTTCGGTGAGAAGAACAGGACAGATTTCTGCACTGTCATCAATATCAACGAAGCCAGCACCTTCCAGCAGCTCTACGAATCCGGAAAGATCCGGAAGGGCGATATGCTCTACGGCGTGCGCTATGACAACGGCAGGGCCATCATGCACGAGTATATCAACTACGATTTCACCACCACCTTCGATACCGG
>DETN01000012.1:0-3454 GCA_002362155.1 Lachnospiraceae bacterium UBA3287
GAGGCCATCTGCCGGCAGACCAGGGTGTGAATCACCCCGCCTTTAAAGTCCTCTGCAGCCTCCTTCAGGATGAAAAGATCTGGCTCAAGCTGACAGGCCTTTACATCGATTCCGAGAAGGAGGACTTCTCCGATACCATCGCCGTAGGAAAAGCCCTCTGCCGGGTCAATCCTTCCAGGTGCCTCTGGGGAACAGACTGGCCCCATCCCATCGTCTTTGACAGGAAAAAGCCCTTCCCCAACGATTCCGACATGCTGGACGCTCTCTATGAGCAGGCCGGCAGCTATGAGAACTTTAAGATGATCCTGGTAGACAACCCCGCAAAGGTCTACGGATTCTGATCCAAGCGAAAAGAGAGGAGAGACAAACAATGTTAGGAATTATCATCATCGCGGCCATCGCCGTCGCTATCTTCCTGGGGGCCAGGACAAAGATCAACACCGGTCTTTTCTGCATGGTCTTCGCCTATATCATCGGATGCTTCATCATGGGTCTCAAGACCAAGGAGATCATTGCCTTCTGGCCCACCTCCACCATGTTCGTCATCCTGTCCGTATCCCTTTTCTACAACATCGCGGCCATCAACGGAACGCTGGAAAAGATGTCAGGCTCCCTGCTCTATGCCTGCCGGAAATTCCCCGGCCTTCTCCCCTACGCCCTCCTGGCCGTAGCAGTCATCCTGTCCGTTATGGGCGCCACCTACTTCACAGTTCTGGCTTTCCTGGCACCCATTACCCTCCTGATCTGCGAGGAATCCAGGATGGACAAGCTGACCGGCGCCATTGCCATCAACGCAGGCGCTCTGGCAGGCGGCAACTTCCCCACCTCCAACCTGGGCGTGGTATTCAGAGGCCTGGCGGACACCGCTTATGAAGCAAACCCCGATCTGACCGCCATCGATACCTTCAAGGCAGAGATGCTGATCTTCCTCTTTGCCATCGTCTTCTCCCTGATCCTGGTCACTGTGGTCCGTTTCGGCTTCAAGTCCAACCGCAGCATCGGCCAGGGCGTGGAATTCAAAAAGCCCGAACCCTTTACAAAGGATCAGAAGACGACCCTGACCCTGATGATCGCCATGATGGTCCTGGTCCTGGTATTCCCTCTCTTAAAGCTCTTTATGCCCGCCAACGAGACCGTCTCCATGCTGGCAGGCAAGATCGACGTAGGCCTTGTAGCCATCATCTTTGCAGTCATCGGCCTTCTTTTAAAGCTGGCTCCCCAGAAGGAAGCCATCGCCAGGATCCCCTGGAACACCATCATCATGATCGCAGGTGCGGGCATGCTGATCGCCGTAGCCGTACAGGCCGGCACCATCGAAGCCCTGTCCAACTGGATCGGCTCCAACGTTCCCACTTTCCTGGTACCCATCGCCTTCAGTATCGTAGGCGCCATCATGAGCTTCTTCAGCTCCACCACCGGCGTCGTCGCTCCGGCCCTCTTCCCTCTGATCCCCGGCCTTGCAGCTTCCACAGGTCTGTCTGCCACAGCCCTTTTTGCCTGCACGGTCCTGGGCGCCCAGTCCTCCGCCATCAGCCCCTTCTCTTCCGGCGGTTCCCTGATCATGGGCTCCTGCGGTGACGAAGAAGAGCGCAACACCCTCTTTACCAGACTCCTGTTTACGGCAGTCCCCTTAAGCGTCATCCTCTGCGCGGCCTTCAACTTTGTGGTCGCCATGGTCCTTTAAACTTCACGGATCTCCCGAAGCTCCTCCAAGAATACAGCTTTCTGCGCGGCTTCGGGAGATTTTTTCAGGAATGCTTCAGGCATACGGGCCCTGTTTCCTGTCTCTGAAAGCCGCTTGAAAGCCGCTTTTGCGCGGAGAAGCGTTAAAAACAGTTGCACAGGACAAAAATCTGTATTATTGTATACATTACGGAACGGAGCGATCTGTTCCCATAACGAAAAAGAAAGATAATTTAACAAGGAGGCACAGCATGGTTAAACTTTACGACGGCGGCATCTATCTGGTGAACGGTAAAGAGATTGTTCCCGAAAAAGAGGCGGCCAGAGTCGCAGATCTTACTGGAAAGGCAGCAGACAAGGCCCAGGCAGCAAAGGGCACTATGGCCTACGGGATCCTTGCTTCCCACAATACAACAGATGACATGGATCATCTTCGCATGAAGTTCGATTCCATGACCAGCCATGACATTACCTATGTCGGCATCATTCAGACAGCCCGGGCTTCCGGCATGAAGGAATTCCCCCTTCCCTACGTTCTGACCAACTGCCACAACTCCCTGTGCGCGGTAGGCGGCACCATCAACGAAGATGACCACATGTTTGCTCTGTCCGCAGCCCACAAGTACGGCGGCATCTATGTTCCCACCAATATGGCAGTCATCCACTCCGTCAACCGTGAGCTGATGGCAGGCTGCGGAAAAATGATCCTTGGCTCCGACTCCCATACCAGATACGGCGCTCTGGGCACCCTGGCCGTAGGCGAAGGCGGCGGCGAGCTGGCCAAGCAGCTGGTAGGCCGTACCTATGACATGGCCCGTCCCGGCGTGATCGCCATCTATCTGACCGGCGCACCCCGTCCCGGCGTAGGCCCTCACGACGTGGCTCTGACCCTGGTGGGTGCCACCTATGCCAACGGCTATGTAAAGAATAAAGTCATGGAGTTTGTGGGCCCCGGCGTCGCAAATCTTCCCATGGAATACAGAAACGGCGTGGACGTCATGACCACAGAGACCACCTGCTGGTCCTCCGTATGGGTCACAGACGAGAAGACAGAAGAATACTTCGCCATCCACGGCCGTCCTCAGGACTATAAGAAGATGGATCCCGCAGAGGTGGCCTGGTATGACGGCTGCGTCTATGTGGACCTGTCCTCCATTGAGCCCACCATCGCTCTGCCCATGCATCCTTCCTATGCAATGCCCATCCGCGAGCTTCTGGAGAATCCCGCAGAGATCATGCATGCATACCAGGAAAAGGCCAACAAGCAGATCAAGGGCGCTGTCATGGATCTGGATTCCAAGGTCCGCGGCGGCGACATCTACGTAGACCAGGGCCTGGTGGCAGGCTGCTCCGGCGGCACCTTCGACAACATCGTGGCAGTGGCCGATATCCTGCGGGGCAGAAGCTGCGGCAACGGCACCTTCACCATGAGCGTCTATCCCGGCTCCATGCCCGCCTACAGAGAACTCCTTAAGAACGGTGCCCTCTATGACATCGCAGGCGCAGGCGCCATCATCCGCGAGTGCTTCTGCGGTCCCTGCTTCGGCGCAGGCGACACGCCCGCCAACGGAGAGTTCTCCATCCGCCATACCACCAGAAACTTCCCCAACCGTGAAGGCTCCAAGCCCGGTGAAGGCCAGATGTCCGCAGTGGCTCTTATGGATGCCCGTTCCATCGCGGCCACCGCTGTCAACGGCGGAAAGCTTACCCCCGCTACGGATCTGGATGTGGAATACCAGACGCCCAAGTACTTCTTCGACGGCTCCGTCTA
>DETN01000012.1:3557-4503 GCA_002362155.1 Lachnospiraceae bacterium UBA3287
CCCAACATCAAGGACTGGCCCGAGCAGCCTGCTCTGTCCGACGACCTTCTGGTCAAGGTGGCTTCCTATATCACAGACCCTGTGACCACCACCGACGAGCTGATCCCTTCCGGCGAGACAAGCTCCTACAGGTCCAATCCTTTAAGACTTGCCGAGTTCGCCCTTTCCCGTAAGGATCCCGAATATGTGGGCAGGGCCAAGGCCATCCACAGCCTGGAAGCAGATCGTGAGGCCGGCAAGGGCCTGACCGATGAAGTGAAGGCCGTCTATGCGGCCCTGGACAAGGCCGGCGTAGCCAATGATCCTGAAAATACAGTCATCGGCTCCACCATCTATGCCAACAAGCCCGGCGACGGGTCTGCCCGTGAGCAGGCCGCTTCCTGCCAGAGAGTTCTGGGTGCGGCTGCCAATATCGCCATGGAGTACGCTACCAAGCGCTACCGCTCCAACTGCATCAACTGGGGCATGGCACCCCTTCTTACAAAGACTCCCGAAGTCTTCTCTCTGGGCGATTATGTATTCGTTCCCGGCATCCGGAAGAACATCCTGGGCGCCGTCAACGACTTCGACGCCTATGTGGTCAAGGCAGACGGCACGGTCACTAAGTTCGCGGTTTCCACAGGCGACCTGACTCCCGATGAGAGACAGATCATCGCGGACGGCTGCCTGATCAACTACTACAGGAACAACTGATCCGGAAGGGCCAGGGCCCCTGAAGGAAATAATTTTTAAATGAAATGACGGCATGATCAGAGGTCTTCTGGTCATGCCGTTTTTTGGTGATGGCGCAGCCGGCTGGCGTTTTATTACGCGTTTGAAGGCCTTTCTTTCAGAAGCAGTCTGTTCTGCAGCAGATCATAATTGGGGGCGCGGCAGCATGAATACAGACAGAAGATATAAAGCTCTGAATATGTGAGGAGGAAAAAGCCGGAGGGGTGGCTTCCCC
>DETN01000204.1 GCA_002362155.1 Lachnospiraceae bacterium UBA3287
TTCCAGAGCCGTGGAGCTTATGATCCTGGTAATCTATACCCACAGCCGCTCCCGGCGCCATCCCTTTATCAAAGGCGCCTTCCGGTCCTTTCATATCCCTCCGGCCCTTCTGGGGAAGATCCTGGTAAAAGGCGCTCCCCTCCTGGTGAACGAAGCCATGTGGTCCATGGGCATGTCCGCCCTGGTCCGGAATTATTCCCTGCGGGGCCTCCATGTTGTAGCGGCTCTCAATATCTCCACCACAATCTCCAACGTCTTCAACATCGTCTTTATCGCCCTGGGATCCGCCATTGCCATCATCATAGGCCAGGAACTGGGAGCGGGAGATCCGGAGGTCAGGAGGGACGCTCTCCGGCTTACCTTTTTCGCCGTGGCCTGCTGCGTGGTCTCGGGTGCCTGCCTTTTTGCGGCGGCTCCCTTCTTCCCCAGGTTCTACAACACGGAGGAAAGCGTCCGTCTTGCTGCCTCCCGCTTCATCATGATCGCCGCCGCGGCCATGCCCATGTACGCCTATGAGAATTCCACCTACTTTATCCTGCGGGCAGGAGGAAAGACCTTCATCACCTTCCTCTTCGACGCCTGCTTCATCTGGATCGTTTCCATTCCCCTCTCCTGGTACCTTTCCGCCTGCACCCTACTTCCCGTCCCTCTGGTCTATGCCATAGTCCAGGCGGCGGAGATCTTCAAGTGCCTCATCGGCTTCGTCCTTGTCAGGAAAGGGATCTGGATCAGCCGCATCACCGTCTGATCCGAACCGTCCGAGGAGCATTAATACTGAAATAAAACTTTAAAAATAGGATAAGGAAATGCATAAAGAAGGCAGCCGGACCGGCTGCCTTCCTGCTTTATTCCTTATTCGTCACTGTGCGCTTCCCCTGTACTCCAGGCAGAGCATGGTAAGGTCGTCGAACTGTTCGGCGTCGGAGACAAATTCATCCACAGCCTTCTTAACATTTCCCAAGACCTGTCTGGGAGGGGCCGCCGGATCCGTGTTCAGGGCCTGCAGCATTCTTTCGTTTCCGAACATCCTGTTATCTTCGTCCGCCGCCTCGGGCACGCCGTCCGTATAGATGAAGATCTTGGAGCCCGGCTCCATGACCAGCTCATACTCCTTATAGGTGATGTCCTCCATAGCCCCTATGACCAGGCCGTGCCGGTCCTTAAAGAGCTCGAACTTTCCGCCGGGCCGCCGTATCACGGGATATTCGTGTCCCGCGCTGGAAGCCGTGAGTCTTCCCGTGGAAAGCTCCAGGATACCGATCCAGACGGTCACGAACATGCCTGCTTCATTGTTGGAGCAGATGGCCTCGTTGGTCTTGGTCAGGATCTCTCCCGGAGACCTTCCCAGCATGGCGCAGCTCTGCAGGATGATCTTGGACACCATCATAAAGAGGGCCGCCGGGATCCCCTTGCCGGATACGTCCGCAATACAGATGCACAGATGGTCGTCGTCCACCAGGTAATAGTCGTAAAAGTCTCCGCCCACCTCTCTGGCCGGATACATGCTGGCAAAGAGATCGATCTCCTTCCGGTCCGGGAAGGGAGGATAGATATGGGGCAGCATGGCTGCCTGTATGTCCGTAGCCAGGGACAGCTCCGTGCTGATCCTCTCTTTTTCTGCCGTGATCCGGGTCAGGTTCCTGACATAGGTCCCCAGATCCTGCTCCATGGCCTTCATGGTGGAGGCCAGGTACTCGATCTCATCCCCGGTCCGGATGTCCAGTCTGGAAAAATACTGGCCGCCTCTGCTGCCGTCTGTCCGGTCATGGATATAGGATTCCGCCGCCCCTGCCAGTTCGTTGAGAGGGCCCGTCACATTTTTTCTGGTATGCCGTAAGGACAGCAGGATGGAAAGGGCCGTGATCAGAATAAGGAAAATGACATGCTGCCACAAAAAGCGCCAGCTGGCTCTGGCCGCCAGATTCATGTCCGTGTCGAACATGACAAGAACGGGATACCGGTCCACCATTCCGATTATAGTGGCGGCCGTACACCGGTAGCCGTAGGGTTCCATGCGGAAGATGGCGGAAGGGATGGCGCCGAATCCGTAAAAACTGTCTATGTCGTAGGAGCGTCCCTCCAGGAGAGACTTGATGAGATCCTCGTCATAAACGTCCCAGCTGCCCGGAGGACAGAATCCGTCCGTGGGATCGGAGTCGGCAATAAAGACTCTGCGGCCCGTATCCGGGTCGATAAAAGCCGTAAAGGCAGCCCTGCCTTCATGGCTCTCCCGGATCTCATCCAGCGTCTGACGCGTTTCTTCGAAGTATTCGTCTCTTACCGGATCGAACCTGGAAAGAAGCTCCGAATCCTTGTCATGCAGACAGAGCCTGTCCTCCTCGCTCATGCCTTCATAAATGCCGATGACCTTCTCCGCCATCTCCATTGTCTTTTCCGTATCCAGCATGTAGGCTCCGGTCCTGGACATCTGCCATGTCCTGGAGCGGAATTCCCGGCGGACGGAAGCCATATATAAATAAGAGCCGAAGCCGGCGGCCGAAAGGCTGATGATCAGGGTAAACAGAAGGATCCCTCTGAAGGTCTTTCCCCCGATGCTGTAATGGAGCCTCTCCAGCGTATTCATTTCCGTAACTTGTTTTCTTGGCATTTTTCCGGTTTCCCCTTCTGATGAATCGAATGCTCAAGGAAAATTATCGGACAGACGATCTGCCCTGTCAACCTTAACGGGGCCAAAGCAGCGTCCGCTGATGCGATTTTTCCTGTGCCCCGTGGACTTTGCCTGCCGAAGTGCTATAATGAACTCGCCCGGTGCCTGCGCCGCGTTTTATTTCAGCTTAGGGAGGTCATTATGGACGCTTTTATTACTTTTATGGATACGGCCCTTGTATTTATCGTGGAGATCTCTACCACCATCCTGGAGCTCTTCGGCATCTGCATCCTGGTCTACAACGCAGTCAGATGCTTTGTGGGATGGATCAGACATGAGAGCGGGATCCGCCTCAAGCTGGCCCAGGGCATCGCTCTGGCCCTGGAATTCAAAATGGGCGGCGAGGTCCTTCGTACGGTAGTGGTAAGAGAATGGGCCGAGCTGGGCATCCTGGGCGCCATCATCGTCCTTCGGGGCGCTCTTACCTTCCTGATCCACTGGGAGATCAAGAACGAGGAAAAGGCCCTGGAAAAGAAGGACCAGAAAAAGCAGCAGACCGTCCGCAGGAAAAGACTTCCCGCAGAGGAAAACCTGCCGGATGACACCCGTCTGTAAAAATGCACAGAGGACCGGGGAAGCAGACCCAATGATCTGCTGCCCCGGTCCCTTTTTATTATTCATTCAGATTCAGTTCCCTGCGGATGGTATTGAGGACCCGCTTCTTGTCTGCGCTCCATAAGGGAGCCAGCAGAAGGTTCTTCGGCCCGTCGCCCGTAAGTCTGTGGACCACCAACCGTTCCGGGATCTCTTTCGTGACCGCCTTCAGGACGTTTATATATTCCTCCAGGGTCATGACAGGGACCCTGCCCTCCAGGTATTCCATTTCCAGGTCCGTTCCCTTAAGCACATGCAGGAGCTGGAGCTTTATGCCCTCCGCCCCCGAATCCGCAACGTACCGGACCGTTTCTGTCATATCCTCCACTGTTTCGCCCGGAAGCCCCAGGATCACGTGGACGATAACTTCCAGTCCCTCTCTGTGGAGATCCCTGACTGCTTTGTCATACACGGAAAGAGGATAGCCCCTTCGGATATATTCTGCCGTCCTCTCATGTATGGTCTGAAGGCCCAGCTCCACCCAGACGGGCTTTACCCGGTTCAGTTCCGCCAGCAGGGAGAGGACCTCCTCTCCCAGGCAGTCCGGCCTGGTGCCCACGGACAGGGCAACGATGTCCTCTTCTTCCAGGGCTTCGGTAAAGATCCTCCGCAGATAGGGAAGGGGGGCGTAGGTCCCCGTAAAGGACTGGAAATAGGCTATGTACTTTCCGCCGGGATTCTTTCTCTCCACCCTCTTTTTTGCTTCCATGATCTGGTCGTGGATGGGCAGATCCGCACCGGCGGCAAAGTCCCCGGATCCCCCTTCGGAGCAGAAGATGCAGCCTCCTGTGCCAAGAGTCCCGTCCCGGTTGGGACAGGTCCGGGCTCCCGAAAGGGAGAGCTTAAAGACCTTGCAGCCAAAGCGGTCCCTCAGATATTCGTTCAGCAGTTTCAAGGCTTACACTTCCTTTTCCTGTCTTCTCGCTTAATGATATGCAGGCAGCCAGCTGCCGTGGGCCTCAAACAGATCATCGCACATGGCCACGATGTCGTCGATGGAAAGCTCGGCGCTGGTATGAGGATCCAGCATCACTGCCTGATAGACGGCTTCCTTTCTGCGGGTCATGGCAGCCTCTATGGCCATCAGCTGTACGTTGATATTGGTCCGGTTGAGTGCCGCGCACTGCTCGGGAAGGCTTCCCACATGGCAGGGCTGAACGCCGCAGCGGTCCACCAGGCAGGGGACTTCCACACAGGCGTTGGAAGGAAGGTTGTCGATCAGGCCGCTGTTTAAGACGTTTCCTCCGATCCTTACGGGCCTGTCTGTTTCCATGGCCTCCATGATGCGGCTGGCATATTCCTTTGAGCGCACATGGCTCAGATAAGGATTGGAAGTCAGCTCGTGCCCCCTCTTCTTCCACTCGTCGATCTGCCTGATGCATCTGCGGGGATATTCGTCCAGAGGGATGCAGTAGCGGCCGATCAGTTCCGGATAGTTCTTCTTGATAAAATAAGGGGTATACTCGGATGAATGCTCGCTGGACTCTGTCAGGTAATAGCCGAATCTGCGCATCAGTTCCAGCCTGACCATGTCGTAGTGTTTTCCCTCGGACTGATAGAGGTCGTACTCCTGCCTGGCATGGGCGATCCTCTCCTCGTCCCACTCTTCATCCATTTGAAGCATGCGGAGCCTGTCTTCGAAACTTCCTATATCCAGCCTGCCTTCGTTATACAGAAGGGCTCTTCTTTTAATCTCAGGATAAAGATCCACGCCGCCTTTGGTGCATTCCAGAAGCCATGCCTGGTGGTTGATGCCGGCGATCCTGCACTGCACCGTATCATCATAGCCGATCCCAAGTTCATTCAGAAGGGTGGGAGCACAGACCTGGACGCTGTGGCACAGCCCCACTGTCTTTACGCCCGTATAGCGCAGCATGGCGCCGGTCAGCATGGCCATGGGATTTGTATAATTAAGAAGCCATGCGTCCGGACAGACCTCCTCCATATCTCTGGCAAAATCCATCATGACGGGGATGGTGCGGAGGGCTCTGAATACGCCTCCCACCCCCAGCGTATCCGCTATGGTCTGCCTGAGGCCGTATTTTTTCGGGATCTCAAAGTCTGTGATCGTGCACGGATCGTAGCCGCCCACCTGGATGGCATTGACCACATAGGAAGCGCCGGAAAGGGCCTTCCTGCGGTTTTCCGTGCCCAGATACTGCTCTATCCTGGCCCCGGATCCGGCATTTCTGTTGACGGCCTCCAGCATGGCCGCGGATTCCTTAAGACGCACCGGGTCTATATCATATAGAGCGATGGTGCTCTCTTTAAGAGCCGGGGTCATCATGCAGTCTCCCAGAACGTTCTTGGCAAAAACTGTGGAGCCGGCTCCCATAAATGTAATTTTCGGCATAGGTCATCCTCCCGTTTCCATAAATGTCATACAGAAATTTTATCATGTGCCTTGAGAAAGTGTATATTAATAGTGACGGAAAACATGTCATGATGCCGCTTCCTGTGATCCCGTCCCCCGGAAAGCCGGATTGTATGTCAGACAGTTTTCCGGGGGCACATCCTGCCGTATAATGGATACAGGAACAGACCTGGAAAAGTATTTTCTCCCTGCAGCAAAGGAGGTATTTCCTATGAGCATCATCGGCGCATGTATGGTCCCCCATCCTCCCATCATCCTTCCGGAGATCGGGAGAGGGGAAGAAAGAAAAATAGCAGATACGGCCCTTTCCTATGAAAAGGCCGCGGACCTGGTAAGGGAGCTTAGGCCCGATACCATCGTCATCGCATCCCCCCATACCAGAATGTATTCCGACTGGTTCTATATAGGGGGAGGAGAAAGGGGTGACGGTAACTTCGGCCGCTTCCGGGCGGGCGGCGTAAAGATCCGGGCAGACTATGACACGGAGCTGATCAGTGCCCTTTCCGAAAAATGCCGCAGGACTTCCTTTCCCGCAGGCGTTGTGGAGGATCCGGACATTCCCCTGGACCACGGAGTCATGATACCTCTGTATTTCATACAGAAAAAATACAGGGATTTCCGACTGGTCAGGATCGGCATCTCCGGCCTCTCCTACTCCGACCACTACCGTCTGGGGCAGATGATCCGGGAAATCAGTGACAGCCTCTCCCGCAGGGTCTTTTTCGTGGGCAGCGGAGATCTCTCCCATAAACTGAAGGAAGAGGGCCCCTACGGTTTCATAGAAGAAGGGCCTGTCTACGACGAAAGAATCATGGATGTTATGGGACGGGGCGCCTTCGGGGAACTCTTTGATTTTGAACCGAACTTCTGTGAAAAGGCTTCCGAATGCGGCCACAGGGCCTTTATTATGATGGCCGGCGCCCTGGACCGGACTTCCCTGGAGATCACAAGGCTCTCCCATCAGGATACCTTCGGCGTGGGCTACGGGGTCTGCACCTACAGGGCCCTGGGAGAAGACCCGGAAAGAGCCTTCCTGGACCAGTGGGAGAAAAAGGAAAGAAAAAGGCTTCAGGAGCGGAAAGATGCGGAAGACATTTACGTGCGCCTTGCCAGACTTTCGGTGGAGACCTATGTGGAGGAGAGGCGGCCCCTTTCCCTCCGGGAGGCGGAAAAGAAGCTCTCTCTTCCGGAAGTGCTCAAAAAGACGAAAGCCGGCGCCTTCGTATCCCTTCACAAGGAAGGCCAGCTCCGGGGCTGCATCGGGACCATCGCTCCCACCTGCTCCTGCCTTGCCGAAGAGATCCTGCAGAACGGCATAAGCGCCTGCTCCAGGGACCACCGCTTCTCCCCTGTAGAGCAGGGCGAGCTCCCCTTCCTGGAATACAGCGTAGACGTTCTGGGAGAGGCAGAGACCATCAGCTCTCCCGACCAGCTGGACGTGAAACGCTACGGGGTCATTGTAAGCCGGGGCCGCAAACGGGGCCTTCTCCTGCCGGATCTGGAGGGAGTGGATACCGTGGAGGACCAGATTGCCATCGCCGCCAGAAAGGCCGGGATCTCCGACCATGATTTTGAACAGGGCGTGACCCTTCAGAGATTCGAAGTGGTCCGCCACACATGAAAAAGCCTATGAAAGTTGAGTGCAATGTCTGCATGCACCGCTGCATGCTGGAAGAAGGCCAGAGGGGCAGATGCCGGGCCAGGATCTGCAGGGGCGGAAAGGTCATCTCCGAAAACTACGGAAAAGTCACCTCCCTGGCCCTGGATCCCATAGAGAAAAAGCCCCTGAACTATTTTTATCCCGGGGCCAGGATCCTGTCCCTGGGAAGCTACGGCTGCAATCTCTCCTGCCGTTTCTGCCAGAACCACGAGATCGCCCAGGCAGGGCCCGGAAGGGTCCCTTACAGAGAGATCAGCCCCGAAGCGCTTGTCTCCCTGGCCCTGGACGCCAGAAGCTATGGCAGCATCGGCGCCGCCTTTACCTACAACGAGCCCATGATCTCCTGGGAATATGTCAGGGACTGCTCCCTTCTCCTTCATAAGGAGGGCCTGAAAAGCGTCCTGGTGACCAACGGCTCCGCCTCCATGGAAATCCTTGAAAAGCTGGACGGCCTCGTGGACGCCATGAACATAGACCTGAAGGCCTTCCGCCCGGAGACCTACAGGACTTACCTGGGCGGAGACCTGGATACGGTGAAGGCCTTTATCAGCCATGCAGCGGATACCTGCCACGTGGAGCTGACCACCCTGATCGTTCCCGGCATGAACGACTCCGAAGAGGAAATGCGGGACATCTGCGCCTGGATCACATCCCTCCGGGGCGGCCGGGGCAGGGACATCCCCCTCCACATCAGCCGCTTCTTCCCCAGGTACAGGATGACCGACAGGCCGCCTACGGATGTGGGGACCATTTACCGTCTCTGCAGCATTGCAGAGGAATATCTGGATAATGTGTGTCCAGGTAATGTATAATGTCATTAGTCCCATTTAACAGACAAAAATACAAACATACAGAAAGAAGACGCTATGACAGAAAAAGCATCCAGACAGGTCCCTGTCTCTCCCTATGTGGAAGGACTCAGGGATTTCATCCGTACCTCTCCCACCGCCTTTCACGCGGCCGATTCCATCCGCAGGGCTCTCCTCTCTGAGGGCTTCACCGAGCTTTCGGAAGCAGACCGCTGGGACCTCCATAAGGGCGGAAAATACTTTGCCATGCGGCACGGATCCAGCATCATCGCATTCAGGATCGGACATGAACTGGAGGGCTACGGCTTTATGATCGCCGCATCCCACAGCGACTCCCCCTGCTTCAAGCTCAAGGAAAACGAAGAGATCCGGGGCGGCGGGAACTGCCTGCAGCTCAACACAGAGGGCTACGGAGGCATGATCTGCTCCTCCTGGATGGACCGCCCCCTGTCCGTGGCCGGCAGGGTCCTGGTCCGGGAAAAGGGCGAAGACGGCAGCGACATCTACCGGCAGAGGCTCATCGATTTTGACCGGGACCTGGTCCTGATCCCCAACGTCTCCATCCACATGAACCGGCAGATCAACGACGGCTATGCCTACAACAAGCAGGTGGACATGCTGCCCCTCTTCGGCGAAAAGGAAACGGCTGACGGCACCTTCCGCCGCATGGCAGCCCGGGCGGCCGGGGTAGGCCCCGAAGCCGTCATGGGATCCGACCTCTATCTCTACAACCGGACCCCTTCCAGCATCTGGGGTGCAAATGAAGAGTTCTTTTCCTCTTCCAGGATCGACGACCTGGAATGCGCCTACACCACCCTGCAGGGCTTCCTGGAAGGAGGGTGCGATAAGGGCATTCAGGTCTACGCCTGCTTCGACAACGAGGAAGTCGGATCCGTGACCGGTCAGGGCGCCGCCTCCACCTTCTTCAGAAACATCCTTTACAGGGCTGCTGCATCCATGGGCATGGACGACGAGGGCTACTGCTGCATGACCGCCAGAAGCTTCATGCTCAGCTGCGACAACGCCCATGCGGTCCACCCCAACCACCCCGAAAAGACGGACAAGACCAACTGCGCCTCCATGAACGGGGGCATCGTGATCAAATCCCACGCAGGCCAGAAATACACCAGCGGCGGCCTCTCCATCGCCCTCTTCAGGGGAATCTGCGAAAAGGCAGGCGTCCCTGTCCAGTACTTCTCCAACCGGTCCGATATGATGGGGGGCAGCACCCTGGGCAACATCGCCATGCGCCAGGTCTCCATGCCCACCGTGGACATAGGCCTGGCCCAGCTGGCCATGCACTCCGCCTACGAGACCACAGGCGTTCGGGACATCGAATTCATGATCCGGGCCTGCAGGCAGTTCTACAAGAGCGCCGTTACCCTGACAGAGGACGGCACCACCATCGTCCGGTCCTGACGGGAAACAGTTGAAAAATTATCGTCCCTAAATGTTTAATCCCCGCTGACCAGGTTTAAAAAACCAGGTTCGCGGGGATTTTTTGTGTTTTGGAAAAGAATGCGCGGCGGACTCTATGGATTTATTGTCAGAACGAAGTCTGCTATAAATTCACGTTTTGCCTTTCCGATTGAGCCTTTTTACTGACAATACTCATTCAGGTTATTTGTCCTGCCTTCCGTTTCACTGCCTTTGCAGCCTAATTCAGAGTCTCCGTCATTTGAACGCTTTTGCAAATAAGGCGTGATGATCCGACTCTACTCAAAAGCCTCCTGTATACCGTAGATTGCAGCTCCTGCGTTTTTGCTTTGCTCGGAATAATCCTGAAGTATGACAGGTACCCCTTCAGTTCAGCAGAGCACAGCCTTTCAGCAGCAAGCACCTGTTCCACCGCTTTTTGAATATTCTGCCCCTTCAGCTCAATATAATAAGCTTTTTTCCCCGTATCGTTTACAAGCAGAAAGTCACAGCAAAGCTGATTTTTTATGAGTACTCCGTCCAGTCTAAAGTGCCGTAAGTCGAATTTACCGTCCGGATTAATAGCGGTATGTGTTCTGCCCTTTTCCGAGGAAGTTATAAT
>DETN01000011.1 GCA_002362155.1 Lachnospiraceae bacterium UBA3287
GTCCAGCTGCCATTCGATGACGTCCTTTGCCGGGTCTATTCTGAGATAGTCCCTGGCCTTCTGTTTATAGATAAAGCGGACGTCGTAGTCGCTGTCCGGGGAGGCGAAGCCCCAGGCCCTGCTCCCCGATTCTACCGCAAGAAGGATCCGGACGTCATATTTTCTTTCGATCTGGTCCAGATTTTCCTGGATCTCTCTGTAAACGTCTCTCATGTAAACTCCTCCCTTAGGGCCCTTCTGTTGATTTTTTCGACAAAAGCCTCCACCTGGTCCATGTCCGGGCTTTCCGGCAGCCGGCTCTTTTTTTCCGCCTCCTCAAAGCGCCTTTCGTATTCCTCCAGGATCTCATAAAAGGCGGGCACCAGGACCCCCTCTTTCATATAGGCGCCGTCCCGGATGCTGACAAGGAGCTTTAAGTCCTCCGCCGGGCGGTGTGTCCTGATCTCTTCCTTTTCCAGGATGTCTATGCCCATCATGAAGAGGCGGATCAGATGCATGGCGTGCTTGTTCAGGTGGTTCTCGTCCTTCTTATGGTTCCTCTTTCCGATCCTGTCATAGTCTCTGACCACGGAATTTAAGGTATTCATCAGGGCATTATACTGCCTCAGAGGATAGGCTTCGAAGGAGGCTGTTAAAAAGATCTCCTCCTCCAGTCCCTCCGTAACGGCTTTGTCCACGTACAGGCGGGCCCTGTTCAGACTGTCACTTTCATAATCCCTGTTGAAATCCTCCAGGGCGTGCCGGACCGACTTCAGGATGTGCTTTTCCCTGTCTGTCTGAGACAGGGTATCCCTGGCGATGGCATTCTGCAGCCTTCGAAGCTGGGCATCCGCATAGTGGCCGAAGGAGGCTGCGGCCCGTCTGCTGAGGAAGAGGTGACGGTTCTCCACAAGCTCCCGTCCTGTTTCCGTCATGATCGGGTACTGGTCAGGGTCCAGGCCCAGGATCTCTATGGTATTGGGGTTGCAGTTCAAAAGAAGCCGGATCAGCTTCATGAAGGAGTAGACCACCGTATCGGTAACCCTGTCCTCGAACTGCTCAAAAGAAGTCAGTCCGATCAGATCCGAGGGAAGATTCAGAGCGGCGCCCCGCAGGTCAATGTCGCTCCCCTCCCTGTTGGTCCCGTAGCCGTAGCTGCCGGAAAGCCCCAGGAGGATGATACGCCCTTTCAGGCGGGGATCTTCATAAAGAAAGCTGTACCGTGGATCCTGGAGGAGTGAACTGAAATCTGTCGTATAAGCCATGCTTTTGTCACCTCCCGAAAAAAATGCCTGCGGGGCCTCCCGGCCCGGCAGGCATCTGGTTCAGATACAATCAGTTGATATCAGGGAAAAGGTAGGGGTTGAATCCGTTGGCGGCCATGACGAACCAGGCGGCCGGCGCAATATGAGGATCCGTGGAATACTCCCAGGGAGATCCGTCAAAAAGCTCCATGCCGGTGGAAAGATGATCGTTTGTGGCCGCAGGAAAGAGGCCGCTCTCCAGCTGGATCCCGCACAGGGCGTCCATGGCTTCCCTGTATCTGGAGATCTCTTCCCGTTCCCTGAACATGAGGGCCGTATAGGCGGTCCCTTCCGCCCACCAGCCGCCGTTTCTGTTTTCAGCGCAGAAGGGATATCCTCCCTCAGGGGTCTTCATCTGATCCACAAGCTGAAGGGCCTTTTCGTAGTCCTTAAAGGTATCTCCCAGGGCCATGGCGCACCAGACCTGGGCATCCAGGGCGGTCACGCTTTCATTGGGAGTAATGCCGTCCTCGGTGGTTCCTGTCATAAAGCAGCCTTTTTCTTCGCTGTACATGGACAGGATGAAGTTTTTTGCGCTCTGTGCGGCTTCGTAGTATTTAGCCTCTCCCGTGGTCCCGTAAAGAGCTCCGAAGACGGCAAAGGCATCGATGTTGTGCTCGATGGACTTGTAGCTGAAGGGATAGACCACGGGCGGATCGCCCTCCTCCCAGCCGTCGAAGCCGGCCGTAAAGCCGTCTCTGCCGTCCTGACAGGTCTCCAGGACCCAGTCCATGATGTCTCTGGCCGCCTGCAGATACTGACTTCCTCCAAAACGGTTGTAATACTGGATCAGGGCCAGAGCCGCGTAGGAGGTATTGCCCACGTTGCTGCCCACCTGGTAGCGGTCTTCATACCATGTTCCGTCCTCCCGGTCATACCAGCCGGGAAGCCTTGCGCCGGACTCCCAGCCGGGCAGGGCGGAAATGTCGCCTGCCGAATAGGCGTTGCGGATCCGTTTTCTGCCCTGGGCCCTGTCATTTTCTATGGCATAGACAAAGGCATCCAGGATCTGCCGGGCTGATGCTTCCATGCCCTCGGACAGGAAAGCCATGGCTGCCAGAGCGTTGTCATAGGTATAGGCAGCGTTCTGAATATAAACATTGTCCGTATCATAGGACCTTAAAAGGACAGGGGGCTCCAGGATGCTTTTGATCTCTCCGATAAAGCAGATCTCATCCAGGTAAAAAATGCTGTCGCTGTTTCCGTCCATCCCGTCATTCAGGACATAGCCGAAGCCGCAGACGATGCTGGAAAGGTCCTGCCCCTGCAGAGGAATGATATACTCCTGCCATTCCTGTGTCAGAGTGATCCTGCCCAGAGACTGCTTCCCGCAGCTGTCCGGATATTCCACCGTCCTGACGCCTGTTTCTCCGTCATAGCCAAAGCCTGCCGTAAAGAACTCTACGGTCTCTCCGCCCTTTTCCCCTCTTGCATGGAAGAGCAGGCCTTCTGCCCCTGTCAGGTCAAGGCCCTGGCCGGGAGAAGAGCCGTCGTTTAAACGGGGAATGCTCTCGCCCCTGGGAAGATATCCGTTCAGAAACAGCCAGCCGCCCCAGTCTCCTTCCCTGGTGGTCTGTTCGCAGCGGATGCAGGAATCTCCCGCATAGGGATCCTCCTGCCAGTTCTCGTTCATGTCCTTTACAAGGCTCAGATCGGACCCGCCCATTTTTGCCTTCTGGGTGAAATGATTGTCCGTAAGGCCGAAATCCTTATAGACGTAGAGGGCCGTCGACGGGGCATAGAGACGGTCCAGAAGGGCAATAAGGGCTGCATCCTTCTGGGTGTCATAGGCTCTCTTCCATTCCTCTTCCGCTTCAGGAACCTGGAGCTCTTCTGCCTCTTCCTTCTCCTCAGCCTTTTCTTCTGCCGCCGCATCCGGGGCTTCCTCTGCCGCGGGCTCCTTCCCGCCCTCTGCGCTGCCGGAAGCTCCGCAGCCCGAAAGAAGGAGACAGGTACATAAAAGACCTGCCATCAGTCTTTTTATGAAACAGGATCTGTTACTGAATGTCATGCTCTTTTTCGCCTTCCTTTCCTTTATGAAACTGCCAGCACAGGGCATAGAGAGGATGTCCCCGAAAGCCGCACAGAAAGTTCAGATCCCCGGAGAAAGCCCGGATCCCTGCATCCTGCGGCCTGCACCGCATGGTAAAAAGAGGCATCTGTTTATGCTGCATGGGAAGAGGATACAGCCTGAAGGCCATGTCCGCGCCGTCATTCACCCGCTTTCCTGCCATGAAAAAGGAAAGATCTCCGGTCAGGAACAGGATCCTGGGTCCTTCAAAATCGATCCTCTTCCACTTTCCCTCATTTTCCAGGAAAAGATGGAGAGATCTTCCTTCAAAGGGATGAGATGCTTCCTGAAAGCCCATGAGTCCGATGTGGGACGTGATCAGAGCCATCCCCGTACCGTCCACAGACAAAAAGGCAGATTTGATCACCTCTCCCGTACGTTTATGAGAGGGTCCCGCTTCCTCATAAAAAAGCTTCTCCGGCATGGGAAAGGCGCCTCCCTCCTTCGGGCGTACCTTTTCCCAGGGACTGAGATAGAATTCCCTGTCTTCTCTTTCAAAATACCAGACGCGGCTGGTCCCGGGATACCATAGGTAGCCCCTGTCAGGGCCTCTCCTCCCGTCCTCCAGAAGGCAGCCTTCCGGGGCTGCATCTCCCTCTCCTTCCATAAGGATCCCCACAAGGGCGCCGCGGGCCGAAAAACAGGCGACTTTAAAGCTGTCTCCTGTTTTTCCCTCTCCCGGCAGGTCCCGGAGCTCACAGAGGAGAAAGCTTCCCTGACTGGATACTGTCATGATCCGCCTCACACAGGTCCCCTCCAGTTCCAGAGGAATGACGGATTCCGTAAGCTTTTCTTCTTTTTTGTCCCAGATGCAGGACTTCAGGGAAGTGGCTGCTTTGCCCGTCTCCGGAAAGTATGGATAAAACCACCGGATGGTATCTTCGTCGTCCCGCCAGATATCGCCCGTCCTGCATAAGGGGGAATCCAGAAAGCGGTCCCCTGTCCGCAGGGGCTCTGCCGGGTAAGCGGCAAGGATACGGTCCGGACCGGCCTGGTCCGGGTCCCTGCCGGTAATAAAACAGAATATATTATCCCGGATCCTGTGTTTTCCCGGAAGAGGGCACCTCTTCATCAGCTCCCGGCTCATGACGGTCTGAATCTCTTTCAGATCAGTGTCCTTTTCCTCCCAGGTCCTTTCATAGACAGACAGCATGCCTTCAAAGTCATCCCTTGCTGCAGCGTCTTCGAATTCCCTGTAAAAATCCATTCCGGCCGCCTCCCCTCATTTCCGGTACCGGTACGTCTTTCTCCTGCAGCGCCTCCATGCATATATTCTCCCTCAGAAAAAGAGCCGCTGCTATAAGCTCCCGGTATAAAATATCCATCCGGCATTTTCAGCCCAGTTTTGTCAGAAAGTCCAGAATGCACCGGTTGACCGCGCCCGGATTGTCCACATTCGCGTTGTGGCCGGCTCCCCGGATCACCTTCAGAGGATAGCCGGTCCTTTTTGTCCATTCCCTGTTGTAGGTCATGACCTTTCCGGTCCTGTCCTTTTCTCCCAGGATCAGAAGAACAGGGCAGGAAATATCCAGTTCTCTGTTGTCCTCCAGAAAACCGGCAAATCCGATCCCCATCAGGCGGCAGAGTTCCTTTTTGCTGTAGACGGAAAGCATCTGCCGCATGTTTTCCCTTCCCTCTCTGGTCACGGCCGTCTGCTTTGCCATGGCGGACCTGAGGAGCCTGTCGGGAAAAAGCCCTGCCATCCATTCGACCTGGCGGAGCCACCACTTGTCGGACCTGGAATAATAGTCTCCGTAGGGGGTGGAATCTATGGCGATAAAGGCCCTGACCCTTTCGGGATACCGGCTGATCAGGGCCTGGGAGATAAAGCCTCCCATGGACTGGCCCGCCAGAATGACTTTTTCGATCTCATGCCGGTCCAGGATCTTTTTCAGGCACTCCGCGGCTTTCCCGCAGGTAAAATCCTTATAGGGCCGGGATCTTCCGTGGGCCGGGGCGTCCCAGGTCAGGATGTTGTAGAACCTTTTGAACACCCGGATCTGCTCCTCAAACATGGTATGATCGGCCGTCAGGCCGTGCAGGAAAAAGATGGTCCCTCTGGAGGGAACCAGTTCTTCCGCCATCCAGTAGACGACTTTTCCGGAGCCGTCCTCAATACAATACTCCATCATCTTAATTACCTCCCGGAAAGAATTGTCTGACTGCCCGCTGTAAGGAACGAAGATGATGCAGATACGTTTTCACAGTCAGATGAATTCGCTTTTATGATAGCACTTATACAGGCCCGGATGCCATAGAAAAGGGACCGTTCCGCAAAGAACGGTCCCTGTCAGGGGCAGATGCAAAGTAAGTATGAAGAACAGAGACTGTCAGCACTTCATTTCGGATCAGAGAGATCCTGGTCCTGCTTCCCGTCAGTCTGATCCCAGGGAGCTGGAAGGATCCAGGATCCGTCCTCCAGGATGCCGGTCCTGTAAACGGCGCAGTTGCCGATGTATCTGGACCAGCAGCTTCCCCGGGAATCCGGGGTCAGGTATTCCAGAGCCCCCTTCATGGCAATGGCGTGGGTGGATATGAGGATGGTCTTTTCCTCTGCTTCCCGTCGGATCTCCTCCAGGAAATCTCCCATCCTTCCCACTACCATTTCCAGGGGCTCCATGCCCCAAGGCGCCGGATTTTTTGAAAAATCGCTGAAAAAGGTCAGAACTTCCGGCGCGGGATGCATAAGATCCATGCCCTCATAGGGCCCGTAGTCCATCTCGATCAGCCTCGGATCGGTAAAGACCGGCCCATCCGTAATGAGCTCTGCTGTTTCCACGGCCCGGATCAGGGGGGATGCATACACTTTGTCAAAGATGATCCCGGCCTTTTTAAACCTTTCTCCTGCCTCTGCGGCTTCCCTTCGTCCCTCTTCGTTCAGGGGAATGTCGCTTCTCCCCTGCAGGACCTTTTTCCTGTTCATGGCCGTCTGGCCGTGCCTTACCAGATAGATCACCGGACCCGTCTCCTTTCTGTCTGCGTTCCTTTCCTTAGCGGCCGGGATCGTAGGTCCAGCCGTGTTCATCGTGATAGATCATGAGCCTGGTCATGCCCCCGTCGATACAGATGTTTTCCCCCGTGATAAAGCCTGCTCGGTCCGAACAGAGAAAGAGGACCGCCTCCGCTATGTCCTCCGGCCTTCCGACACGTCCAACAGGCTGCTGAAGGGCATCCGGTCCGGCATATTCAGAATCATATGTATCGATCCAGCCGGGGGAGATGCTGTTGACCCTGGCCCTGCCTGCAAGGGATACAGCCATGGCATGGGTCAGAGCGGAGATACCGCCCTTGGCCGCCGTATAGCTCTCCGTTCCGGGCATGCTCATCCGGTCCCGGGAGGAGGATATGTTGACCACGCAGGCACCCGGCCTGAAATAAGGCATCAGGAGCTTTGTCAGATAAAAGGGCGCCGTTACGCCAACGGAAAGGGCCTTCTGAAATTCCTCGTAGCTGCAGTTTTCGATTCCTTTCATGAGGGGCGGGGCATTGTTGACCAGAAAATCGGCTCCTCCCCTCTCCCGGATGACCAGGTCCGCAAAGGCTTCCAGATCCTTTTTGTTGCCGATATCCCCTGTGAAATCCGCATCCGGCGAAAGATCAATGACAAAGACCTCTGCGCCTTCTTTTCGGAAGGCCTGGCTGCATGCCCTGCCGATCCCGTGGCAGCCGCCGGTAATAAGGGCGGTCCTGCCTTCAAACATCCCTGCCATACCTTTCTCCTTTCTCTTCTTCCCCCTCAGGAGAGTTTTTCCTTCCATTCATCTTCCTTAAATCCGGTCAGTACGAAATCCTCTCCCGCCAGCAGAGGCCGCCTGACCAGCATGCCGTCCGCGGCAAGAAGGGAAAGCTGGTCCTCCTCGCTCATGTCCTTCAGCTTTGCAGACAGGCCCATTTCCTTGTAGGCAGTGCCGCTGGTATTGAAAAAGCGCTTCAGGGGAAGGCCGCTCATTTCATAGTACTTTTTAAGGCTCTCCCTGTCCGGATGCTGGGTCTTGATATCTTTCAGCACATATTTAATGTTTTTCTCATCCAGCCATTTGAGGGCCTTTCTGCAGGTGGAACATCTGCTGTAGCAGTATACTGTGATCATTTTTCTTCCTCTTTCTGATGTTTTTTCTTCTGTTTATCCATGGCGGCACGGGACCGGCGATCAGAGACGGTAGATCCTGAGTCCGTCAACATTCCTCAAAAGGGTCAGGAGCCTGTTGAAGGGCCTCCAGTCCTTATCCTGGTCCTTTTTGTCCAGATGCAGGTAATGGTCCCTGATCTCCTCGGAGGATGGAACCCCGTCCATGCAGAGCTTGTGGCAGCGCATCTGCTCTCTCAGAGCTGCCCGCTCCTCTTTTACATTATCCCCGCCGGGAAGAGGGACTTCTTCGTAGGCCCTGCCAAAGCGCCAGCCCATGGTATGGTGCTCTCTGATCCAGCGTTCGTGCTCCATGGGAGCGAAGATCTCCGTGTCTTTTGGGGTAAAGCGCTTTACCAGATCGTAATCCACCTGTCTGTCAGTATAAAAGCAGCCGATGGCATCCAGGTAGCGGTCGAAATATCTGGCCCTGTTGATGGTGGACAGCTGATACTCCAGAGACATGGACGTAAACTTTTTCTCCATGGCCTCGTCGCTGGTATCGGGAGGCATTCTCCTGGCATGAAGGGTAACGGCGAAATCATACAGATGCATGAAGCTGCTGGAGGACAGATAGGTATGCTTGACCTTCCTGTCAGGATTCCGGAGGCTGACAGATACATCAAGGTGCAGAAAAGTCGTGTCCGCGATCTTTTCTATGTCCGAAACAAAGCTGTTCCCATCTCCTGTCATGTCGCTGTAGGCCTTAAGGCGGGGCTTTTTCCCTTTCTTTTCCCCCTCTTTCCATGCCTCCATCTCCTCGCCGTACCTGCGGATCTTGGCCTCCTCTCCTTTGTCATAAAAATAAATGACACGGACAGAGGAGCCGGTAAAGTCGAACTGGGCTCCCATGGGATGCAGCTCTGTCCTGGAGTTCCTTCCGTAAGCGGTACGGTCCCAGCACTGCAGCTCGTCGCAGAGCATCAGAAGCCAGGCCAGGGGATGAAGGTCTGCCTTCATGGGGCCTCTGTTCTTATCCTCATCCTTGTAAAAGGTTATGGAAAACTTGAACAGACTGTTGTGGAGCAGGATGGCTGTAAGGGCATCCACATGCATGGTGGTAAGCCTGGAGACCCCCAGGATATTGATCAGCTCCCTGCAGAGTCTGGAAGCGCTGAAAAAGGCATGATCCATGTAGTAGCCGAAACGGTCCGGCTTCCGGGGCTTGTCTTTCAGAACATCCAGAAGGCTCTCTGCCGTAAAGCCGTAGGCTTCTCCCATCTTTGACGCCAGGTCAAAGGCGAAGAGCTCCGTGCTGGTTTCAAATCTTCTGTTGCCATACAGAGACGCCAGACTCTCCTGCTCCTTCCCGTCAAGCCCCGTCAGAGACTCCACATCCCTGTAGACCGGATAAAGGCAGCCGGCCCCTCTTTCCTGCATATCCACTTCAAAATAGCTGAGGACCTGTTCGAAGGGAAGCTCAAAGGGATAGCCGATATCGTGAAAGAGAGAAGTCAGGCCCCAGAATTCCAGAAAGAGGCAGGCTGCCCTGTTCTCCGCTGCATCCATAAGGCCGTAAAACTGTTTGAAGATCCTGCGGTATTCTTCGCTGGTCTCATAGACGGCCAGGCCCAGGGCAAAGACATAGACCGAATGGGAATAGTGGTCCCTGTGCTTCATGAGAAGAGCGCTGCCGTTGGCCTCGTATTCGCTGAGCAGTTCGATCATCTTCTTTGACTTTCCGTATTCTCCCAGAAAGATATCCAGAAAACAGTAATAGACCAGGTAGGCATCCACGTCCGTTCCCGAATCGATAAAGGTCTCCAGGGACTTTTCCAGGCAGAGACGGTCCAGGTCCCTCTCCATGTTGAAGGGGATCTGGTTCTTTTTAAGGCTGGTCCCCAGGTATTTCCCGGTCTTCTTTTCTTCCGCTTCCTTCAGGGGATCGAAATGAAGGCCCTCGCATCTGGTCCTGATAAAGCGAAGGGCTGCGGATTTCAGATCGTTTTTCTTTCTCCGGTTCACGTACATGGGCGGCTGGAAGGGGCCCAGATCCTGCCCGAATCTTTTTCTGTTGACCCTCCGCATCTTTTCCAGTGCTGTATAAGCCATCCTGCTCCTCCTTTTTCCATATTTCGATATGTTTCCATCACAAATATGATTATAACATCCCGAAAAGAAAACATCGACCTCCCTGCTCCATTCGGAGCCGAAGGCCGATGTTTTTTAAGGTCCGGTCATACTGTTATTCTGCAGAAGGCGGGTCAGTTCAGTTCTTTCCTTCCCCCGCCGCCTTTTTTCTTTCCGGCGCGTTGACGCAGATGATGCCGGCGCTGACCAGCATAAGGGCCAGGATGCCGTTTACGGAAAACGCCTCCCTGCCTTCTCCAAGAAAGACGGCAGACAGAAGGACGCCCATAACAGGGTTCATAAAGCCCAGGATGGAGATCCGGCTGACCGGATTGTACTTTAACAGGACGCCCCAGAGGGTATAGGCCCCTGCGGAGATAAAGCCCATATAGATCAGGTTCAGGATGCAGCTGCCTGAGTAAAAGACCAGGCTTCCGCCCATAAAGGAGCCTATGGCATAGAGGACAATGCCGCCCAGGAAGAACTGCCAGCCGCTTAAGGTCACGGGATTCTCGTCCCGGGAAAAGATCTTGATCAGGCAGCCGGAGGCCGCATAGAAAAGATCCGCAGCCAGCATGGCCCCTTCACCGGAAAGGGTCACAGCGCCGCCCTCCGCCAGGGCCTTTGCCCCGCCCAGGATCAGCAGGATCCCGGCAAAGCCGATCAGGCAGCCCGCCAGCTTCTTTATGGTCATCTTTTCGAAATGAAAGATATAGACCGCAAAAAGAATGGCTATGAAGTTTCCGGAAGCGTTGATGATGGAGCCCCTTACTCCCGAGGTATTGGCCAGGGCCATAAAGAAGAAATAGTACTGGCAGATGGTCTGGCAGACAGACAATGCGGCCACCTTCTTCCAGGATTCTCTTTTGGGAATCAGAAATTTTCTGCTGAGGACAGATCCGAAAAGAATGGTCATAATGCCCGCTATGGTGAACCGGGCCCCGGCCAGCATGATCCGGGAAGCCGTATCCGAAGGGCCGATCCGGAAAAGCTCATAGGCGATCTTGATGGCGGGGGATGCGCTCCCCCAGAGGATGCAGCAGAAAAGGGCTGCCGCAAAGGTCACCGGGAACCAGGCCCATATGACCTGTCCCTCCCGCCTGCTTATTTTAAGTTCCATAAAAATATCTCCTGATAGAAATAGGCATATTTTCTGCCCCCGGGCAGACAAGGCCTATGATATATAAGAATCCGCCTGTCCGCAAGAGAAAATCCAAAGGACCGGAGGCGGCGTCAGGATTAAATTTTCCCCGTTTTCCGTATTCCCTTGGGCACCTTTTCATATCTGCACAGGTAAAAGAAAAATGCAGCCTGCATGCTGCATTTTAAATCTTCCAGTCAGGCAGATCATGCCGCTGATAAAATATGACCATACAGTTCCCGCCGGTTTACAGCAGCGCGGAAGCGGCAAGGATCCCCAGGGACAAGGCCGCTATGACGGCCGCAAGAGCTGCCGTCCAGAGCAAAGTGGCCCTCCCCGTCTGGTGTCTGACCCTGAAAAAGGGATAGGGGCCTTCGAATTTACCCAGTCCGTTCAGGATCATCATAAAGACTCCGTAGAAAAGGGTGGCCAGGACGGGCATAAGCACCATTCCCATGTCTTTCACGTGTTTTTCAAAAAGCAGGTAGGAAGTCACTGAAAGGACCGGACAGAGCAGGTGGTGGAAAAGGCCGTTTCCCGAAAACATCATGCGCTTTATGCCGGCCCCCATGGGGATCAGGACAAAGACTGTGACCACGAAGGTCATGGCCAGCATGCAGCTGCTCAGATACCGCATCATGCAGGTCAGGGAGTTTTCTCCCAGAACAGCAAACATGAGGGAGGATACCAGGGCGCAGATATTGGAGAGCTGGGTATAGTAGGCAAGTATAGTCCACTTCCTGTCGGAAATGCTTCTGTAAAAGCCCGGGATCTCCAGAAGGACCACCAGGATATTCAAAGCCTTTGCCACAGCCTCACCGCCTTTCACCTCTGACGCCGTTTTTTATTCTCTTCTTTTACCCGGCTCTGCGGATCCGGTCCACCAGGTCCATGTAGTCGCCGCAGTACTTTTCATACAGAGGCTCTGCCATGCGGCGAAGCTTTTCCTTTTCTCTCCTCCGTTATGGGAGCAGTTGTCCATGCTCTGCAGGGTCAGGGGGTGTCCGCCCGCCAGGAAACGTTCCAAAAGAAGGGCAGTGACCTTTCCCATGATCAGGGACGGTGCAAGGCCTCTTTCCAGATCGGCAGGGGATACGCCGTAGCCCTTTTCCGTAATGGTAAAGCTGACCATCTGCAGAGAGGGGGCCCTGAAGATTTCCTTCAGCCTCTCCCAGTCCCCGGCAAAATCAGGGGAAGCCTTCAGGCTTTCCGTCACGGAAGCTGTCACCTTCTTTTCCATGCTGCCGTCGGATTTCAGGACCACCAGGAGGCTTAAGTTGTCATAAGGCGCATAGGCTTTGTCGATAATGTCATAGTCAAAGCCTTCGGCTACGATCACTCCTCTGTCACAGATTCCTTCGTCCAGAAGCTTCTGCAGCAGGACGGCCGGAAAGGCCCGGAAGATGTTTCCTGCCCCGAAATGAAGCCAGACCGGCTCTTTGCAGGTCTTCTCTCTGACTGCAGCGATATCGAATGCAGGCAGATCGAAGCCTTTCCACTCCTTTTTATCCGCGATGGATGCAAGATTCAGTTTCATTACAGTTCCACCTGGTTTAAGTTCTCTGTGAACGGATCATACTTTTCGATATTATTTTATGCCGCTTTCAGACCCTCTTGCAGAGGATATTTGTATCCGCCTGCACCGGATATAATAAAAATTTACTATGGACATTATTTCTGCAGGATAGCGGCAGCTCCCAGCCTTCCGGATAAAAAAACCCTTCCGGATCCGCAGATTCGGAAGGGACATGTTTAGCGTTTTTTTTTGCAGATCAGTTGCTTCCGCCTGTGGGAATATAGGGGATCAGTGCACTTGCCACGCCGCTGATGGGCATGGTCTGAAGCCATACGGTGCCGGGGCCTGTCAGAACGGTATTAAAGAGGCCTTCGCCGCCGAAAAGAACGTTCTTTACGCCCTTGACGGTAACGATATCCATCTGCACGCTCTCGCTGTAGCCGGCCACGTTGCCGGTATCCACGATCAGCTGCTCGCCTCTGCCCAGCTTATATTCCACCAGTTCGCCGTCGATCTCCACAAAGGCAAGGCCTCTGCCGGAAAGCTTCTGCATAATAAAGCCTTCGCCGCCGAAAAAGCCTGCGCCCAGCTTTTTCTTGAAGTGAATGCTGAGATTGACCGTGGCTTCGCTGGCAAGGAAAGCAGATTTCTGTACGATCCAGGACTCCTGACCGACATCAATGACTGCGATCCTGCCAGGGAAGGAGGAGCCGAAAGTGATCATGCCGGGACCGCCCTTGGCGGTATAGATGTTCTGGAAGATCTTCTCACCGGAAAAGAGTCTGCTGAGACCGCCGGAAGCGCTGGTCTCCATGTTCATGTTGGGAGTCATCCATACCATGGACCCGCTTTCTGTGATCATCTTCTCGTTGGCATTCAGCTGGCATTCCACCACGGGAAAAGGTGTAGCTTTGATCGTATATTCCATAATCGTCACTCCTTTTAATTAATAAAAATCGGGAATACACCCTCTGTTATCATAGCATAATTTCCCTTTATTGATTCCAAAAAAATGCAAAAATATTCACTTTTGCGCTGTACCTTTTGCGCTGTATACGGAAAAGGGCGAAAGCCGGCCCTTCTTACCTGAAATTCTGGCCGGAAAAACATACAGCTCCGCCGGGGCGGAGCTGTAAGCTTTTGTTTTCTGCCGGACCTCTCCGGCCTTTATTCAGAATTTTTTATAGCTGTAGGTGTACTTCTCAAGCAGAGCGCCGTTGATCCTGGAAATGGTCTGTACCAGGTTGCCGTTCTTGTCGTAGGTATATTCGTAGGTCTTCTTTTCCTTGAAGGAATTGGTGGTCAGAGGCGCATCCTTGGCTGCCTTGATCTTGCCCTGAGCGCTTGTGCTGATGGACAGAGTCTTTCCCTTGTTTTTACCGGAAGTGGCATATTCCGTGACCTCGGTGATCGTATGACGGATGGATCTGCCTTCCTCGAATTTCTGCTTCTGGCTCTTCTTGATGGTCTGAGTCTTGACAACGCCGTTTTCCTTAACGTAGCTGTACTCAGACTCGGAAGTTTCGGTCATGACCTTGGTGGTGAGATCGACCTTTACGGTCTTGACGGTGCCGTCCTTGTTATAGCGGGTCGTGGTGGTTGTATCCGAGACGGCCCTGATATGGTCGACTTCCACGATTTCCTTGAGTTCACCCGTCTTATAGAAGGTATAGGTATAATTCTCGGATGTCCTTTTGGTCTTGCCGTTGGTCTTGTAGGTGATATGGTATCTGATCTTTCCCTTTTCGGGGCCCTTGGTGTAGTAGGCTTCCTCGGACTTGAGAGTGCCGTCCTGACGGCGCTCCACCAGGCGAAGGAGAATACCGTCGTCCTGGCCATAGACATAGGTCAGATAACCGTGCTTTTCGCCCTTGGTATTGTAGAACTGGAGCTTTTTGATCTTTCCGTCTTCGTAGGTATATTTTGTGGTCTTGATGGTTCTGTAGCGGCTGTTGTCCAGCTTGATGCCGTCGTAGCCGTAGACGGTCTTTTTCACACGTCCCTTGTCCGTATAGGTATACTTGGTCTCTTCCTTGGGCACCCATTTGTTGCTGCTGAAAATATAGAAGTTTTCCTTGGACACCTTGTATGTGGTCTTGGCAGCGGCTCCCGAAGGAATCATTCCGGCAGCTATGACCAGACATAAGGCAAATGCCGCAATGCGTTTCATCATTTTCATATAAGAATAATCCTCCTGTAAAAAACAGTGTTCATTTAGTGAATCCACGCTATTATAGCAGATTTGCCCGGCCAAGTAAATCAGCACTTAAAATCCGCCGCCGTAGGGTTTTCCAGCCGTCTGTATATATGCCTTT
>DETN01000136.1 GCA_002362155.1 Lachnospiraceae bacterium UBA3287
GGACCAGGCCGATCCCCAGGACGTTTCCCGGGGTCAGGACTTCGTGAAAGACGAAGAATCCCAGAAGGGTCGCCACCACCGGCTCTATGGAGGCGATGATGGCCGCCTGACCGTTCTCCATACGGGAGAGGCCGAAGTTATAGACGATATAGGGCAGGGCCGTGGTCACGATGCCGCAGGCCACGGAGAAAAAGAGCATAAAGGCACTGGATGTGCTGACGGACAGGATCTTTCCTGCATCCGAGAGGGGAAGGGCTGCCAGGGAGGCAAAGAGAAAGGTATAGAAATTGATGGTAAAGGAGTGGTAGCCCCTCTGCAGGGCATACCGCCCGAAGATGGAATAGAGGGCATAGCCCAGGCCCGCCCCCAGACCAAAGAGGATGGCCCCGCCGCTGAGGGAGGCCGCGTCTCCCATGACCCCGGTCACAAAAACGCAGCCCAGCACCGTCAGGACAAGGGAGAGGATCTTCTTTCCCGTGATCCTTTCCCCGAAAAGAGGAGCGGAAAGCAGCATGACAAAGACGGGGGCCGTATAGAGCATGACCGCCGCCACGGACAGGGAGGACAGGGAGATCAGGGAAAAGTAGCAGAAGTTGAAAAAGACCATGCTGACGATGCCGGTGCCCATAAAGCACCAGATATCCTTCAGACGGATCCGCAGGAGCTTCCTGTCATAGATCAGCAGGAAAAGGAGCATGGCGATGCAGGTAAAGACGGACCGCAGGACCACCATATCCATGGAATAGAGGCCCGCCGCGTTGAGGGTGCGGATGAACAGGCCGATGCTGCCCCAGCAGACCCCTGCCAGGACCACGGCCCCAATGCCTGCGAGCTTTCCTTTTTCATTCCCTTTCCTTCTCTCTTCCTTCACAGTTTTTTCCTCCACTGTCTTTCATTTTCTTCTTTCAAACTTATCCCCACTGCCCATGCCTGTTCTATGTCTGCCGCATCCGGGCGCCCCCTCCCTGCATTTTAAAAAAGAGAGGGAAAGCGTCTTTCCCTCTCTGCAGATACGGTTTCTTTAAGGATTCCTTTGCGGGAATCAGGCGTTGGCGTTTTTCTGGGCAGCGGAGATCTCCGCTCTCTTTCTGAGCCTGGGATCCAGGATCTTCTTGCGGATCCGCAGGTGGTTGGGGGTGACCTCCAGAAGCTCGTCCGTATCGATGTACTCGATGGCCTGCTCCAGGGACAGGATCCTGGGCGGCACCAGGCGAAGGGCTTCGTCGGCGCTGGAGGATCTGGTGTTGGTCAGGTGCTTGGTCTTGCAGACGTTGACCTCGATATCTTCGGTCTTGCCGCTCTGGCCCACCACCATGCCGGAGTAGACGCTCTCGCCGGGGCTGATAAAGAGGAAGCCCCTCTCCTGGGCGTTGAAAAGGCCGTAGGCCACAGCCGTTCCGGTCTCGTAGGCAATGAGGGATCCCTGCTTGCGGTAGGTGATATCTCCCTTGTAGGGGGCATAGCCCGCAAAAATAGTATTCATGATGCCGTTGCCCTTGGTATCGGTCAGGAAGTCGCCCCTGTATCCGATCAGGCCCCTGGAGGGAATGGAGAACTCCAGCCTCTGGTAGCCGCCGGGAATGGTGCCCATGCCCATGAGCTCGCCCTTGCGCTCGCCCAGCTTCTGGATGACGTTGCCGGCGAATTCCTCGGGCACGTCGATAAAGCACTGCTCCATGGGCTCCAGGCGTCTGCCCTTGTCGTCATAGCGGTAGATGACCTCCGCCTTGCTGACCGCGAACTCATAGCCCTCGCGGCGCATGGTCTCGATGAGGACGGACAGATGGAGCTCGCCTCTGCCGGAGACCTTGAAGGACTCGGTGGTATCCGTATCCTCTACCCGCAGGGATACGTCGGTGTTCAGCTCCCTGTAGAGCCTGTCGCGGATGTGGCGGCTGGTCACGTACTTGCCGTCCTTGCCGGCCAGAGGGGAATCGTTGACGTTGAAGGTCATGGAGATGGTGGGCTCGGAGATCTTCTGGAAGGGAATGGCCACCGGGTTCTCGGGAGAACACAGGGTATCGCCGATATGCAGGTCACTGATGCCGGAAACGGCCACGATGGAGCCGATCCCCGCTTCCTGGACCTCCACGCGGGAGAGGCCTTCGAACTCGTAGAGCTTGCTGACCTTGACGCGGCGCTTCATCTCGGGGTTGTGATGGTTTACGATGACCACTTCCTGGTTGACCTTTAGGACGCCGTTGTCCACCTTGCCTACGCCGATCCGGCCTATATATTCGTTATAGTCGATGGTGGAGATCAGCATCTGGGTGCCGGCCTCAGGGTCGCCCTCGGGGGCGGGAATATAGTCGATGATGGTCTCGAAAAGAGGCTTCATGCTGGAGCCCACCCGGCCCAAGTCCAGGGTGGCAATGCCGGCCTTTGCGGAAGCAAAGACAAAGGGGCACTCGATCTGCTCGTCGCTGGCGCCAAGGTCCATGAGAAGCTCCAGGACCTCGTCGATGACCTGGGTGGGTCTTGCGCCGGGCCGGTCGATCTTGTTGATGCAGACGATCACGGGCAGGTCCAGTTCCATGGCCTTGGAAAGGACGAACCTGGTCTGGGGCATGGGGCCTTCAAAGGCGTCCACGACCAGGATGACGCCGTTGACCATCTTCAGGACACGTTCCACCTCGCCGCCGAAATCGGCATGGCCGGGGGTATCGATGATGTTGATCTTGATGCCCTTATAATACACTGCTGTATTCTTGCTCAGGATGGTGATGCCTCGTTCTCTTTCGATGGCATTCGAGTCCATGACTCGTTCCTGCACTTCCTGATTGGCACGGAAGACACCGCTCTGTTTCAAAAGGCCGTCCACCAGGGTGGTCTTGCCATGGTCGACATGGGCTATAATGGCTACGTTTCTGACGTCTTCTCTTTTCTGGATCATAAAACTCCTTCTGAATGATTTCCTATTAAATGCGTTTCCACTCAATAAACTGTTGTAGTATAGCACCGGTATCCGGGGGATTCAAGAAAAAAGTAGGGCCAGCCGGGGGAGAATGCGGGAAAAATCCTGAAAAAAAAGGCCGGAGCCTTCCGCTCCGGCCTTAAGGCTCAGTTTGTATAGTTGTCAAAATAGCCCTGGACCAGGACCACAGGGGTTCCCTTGTCGCCGGAGCCGCTGGTCAGATCGCAGAGGGATCCGATCAGGTCTGTCAGCTGCCTGGGGGTGGTGCCCTGAGAGGCCATGCTGCCCTTGAGATCCTTGTCCTTTCTGCGGATGCTCTCGGAAATGGCTTCCCTGAGGGCTTCGCCGGACAGATCCTTGAAATCATTGTCCGCCAGATACTTGAGCTTGAGCTCGTTGGGCGTACCGATCAGGCCGTCGGTATAGAAGGGAGAGACCACCGGGTCTGCCAGCTCCCAGATCTTGCCCTGGGGATCCTTGAAGGCGCCGTCTCCGTAGACCATGACCTCCACATGCTTTCCTGTGGCGTCCAGGATCCTCTTCTGGATATCCAGGACCAGGGGCTGTGCGTTGCGGGGGAAGAGCTTGACCCTGTCCTCGGTGGACTTGTTGGAGCCCAGAAGGCCGTAGGCCTCGTTGCAGCCCGATCCGTTCACGGGAGCGTTCATGATATCGTCCAGTCCAAGAACGATCCTGGCGCCTGCAGCTTTCAGGATCCTCTTGCTGCGCTTTCTGGTATGGATATCGCAGGTCAGGACGGTATCCGTATAGTCAAGGATGGTGCGGGCCTGGTTGGCAAAGATGATCTCCACGTCCGCGCCGCATTCTCTGATCAGCTGCTCATAATAGGCGACGTAATCCACGCCGGTGAATTCATGACGGTTCTCACCGAAGAGCTCTCTGTACCTTTCGAGGCTCAGCACATCGCTGTAGGGATTGACGCCTGCCTCGTCGATCTTGTCCAGGCTGACCAGCTCGTTGCCCACCTCGTCGGAGGGATAGGACAGCATGAGAACGATCTTCTTTGCGCCTTTTGCGATGCCGCGCAGGCAGATGGCGAAACGGTTGCGGGAAAGAATGGGGAAGATGACGCCTACGGTGCCTCCGCCCAGCTTGGTCCTGACGTCCTCTGCGATGTCATCAACACCGGCGTAGTTGCCCTGAGACCTGGCCACAACGGATTCCGTAACGGCGATCACGTCTCTGTCCCTGATGGAAAACCCTTCGTTTTCGGCTGCTTTCAGGACGCTGGCGGAAACGATCCCGGCCAGGTCGTCGCCCTCTCTGATGATGGGGCAGCGGATGCCTCTGGATACCGTACCTACGCAGCGCTCTTTCTTTTCATTTGTCATGAGTATTTCCTCTCTTCATATAAGCAGGCAGTCAATCTGCCCTTTTTAAGAAAGCCCCTCTTCAGGGCTCTCTGTGCAGCCCGTTCAGATCCAGGCCGGCCACTTTTGCCTCTTCGGGGACCGGCTCTTCTCTCCGGAAGGTGATCTTTTCCTTCAGGGATCCCTGCCGGACTCTCACCGTTCCTTCTTCCCCGTACAGCATGCGGACGCCCGCCTCGTTGAAGATCAGGTTGTCGGAAGTCCGGATCTCCACCGCCTTGGTCATGTAGGCGGGGGAAACTCTGACGGCCAGAACGTTGCGGACCTTTTCCTGCATGCCCACCGTCTCTCCGTTGCGGATCCTGGTTCCGTCCGCGGTAATAAAGGAGACCGAATCCACCTTCCGTCTTTCTGGCTTGCTGTAGCCCATGGCATAGATGATATTCTCCGCCGCGTCGATTCCCAGCTCGTTGTAGCCGACCTGGGTATAATGAATGCTTCCGTGGACTTCGTCCAAGGTGGTGGGAAGGGGAACGGTCCTGGACCGCATGGGCCAGAAGCTGGAGTAATTCTGCTCCGTCCCGTATTTTTCCCTGAAATAGGTCTCCACGCTCTGGTCATCCGTCCACAGATCTCCCAGGTAGCTGGCCATGAAGACATCGGGATAATCCTGGGAAATGGCCATGTAGTACTGGGCCATCCTGGCTCCCGTCAGGAGATAGTCCGCTCCCTTGTTGGGATAGTAGAGGGAAGCCCTGGGTATGATGATGCCGAAGAATTCCACATCCTTCTCCATGTTTGCGATGCCTTTTCCGCTGAGGGCATCCATAAATCCCTGGCGGATCAGGTCAAAGCTGGCCTGATACCTGGAGGAAAAGGTCTTGAGGAAGCTGTCTGTCTCCCCGTGGCACCAGTAGACGCCCTTATGGGACAGAACATAATGGCCTGCCCCGATCTCCTCTCCCAGGATCTTCTCCGCCCCGGTATAGAGGCGGACAGCCTTTTCAAACAGACTGAAAGTGCTCTTGTCTTCCGGTTCCCATACGGTGACGTCGGATCCGTGGCGGGAGGCGTTGATGATCCAGACCTTTTCGCCGGTCAGCTGCCTCCACCTGTAGGCCAGGGCGCTGTCGATGCCCCCCTTGCCTGCGGAGCCGGGAGCGATGGTCAGGGCGTCCGTCCGGTTGTAGCAGTCGTTGAGGCTGTTGTCCGTCAGAGAAGCCGGAAGAAACCTTTCATAGTTTTCCAGAGTCAGGGGACCCACATTATCTACGTCCGTATACCAGGCCACCAGGTCGTACATTTCTTCCGTGACCCCGTAGGTGCTGTAACAGCTGCCCTCCGGATTGCGGATCCACTGATTTTTATATTCGTCAAGGGCGTTTGTGTCATTGATGCAGCCTTCGCAGTTGCTCTGGCCTGCCAGGAGCAGAAGGCTGATCGGAGCCGGTTTTACAGTGACATTAAAAAGACTGCCGTCCGCCAGCACCACCTCACAGGTGCCGCAGCCGGCCGCCCGGACATGGATCCGGTCTCCCTCTTCCAGTTCCAGTATCTCCGTATCGGGAATCTTCGTCCCCGTCTGGAAGGATGTCACTTCCTGGGCCCTGATTTCTCGGATCTCCTGGCCGAAGGTATATCTGTCGTCATATGCAAGGACCAGCTCTTTGCCCAGACTTTCCCAGTAAGGGCGGCAGTAATAAGCAGTCCCTGCCGCCGCTCCGAAAAACACGGAGCAGAGCAAAAACCAAAACAATAATTTTTTCATTCAGTATCTCTGTATTTTATACCTGCGCGGCCCTGCAAAGCCGCGGCATATGGCTTCTTCTTCGTTTTTAAGGGGAGAATCCTCCTCTCCGCATTAATTTACCCGTTTTTCTTCAAACATACAAGAGAAAAAATCCCCGGAGCACCGGTTCGGAACCGTTTTTCACGAAATTCCGAATCATCTCCGGGGAAAGGCAGGGTCGGCCCGGCTGCTGCCGGCTGTATATTCAGGTAATGAATGGTCTGCCGCTCTTCCTTTATATATGCAGGACGTTGGTGGCGATGGTAAAGTAGATGGTCAGGGAGACCGCGTCCACGATGGTGGTGATCAGGGGCGATGCCATGACCGCGGGGTCGAAGCCCAGCTTGGCTGCCAGAAGGGGCAGGAAGCATCCCATCATCTTTGCAAAGATGACCACCAGGATCAGGGTGACGCAGATGATCAGGGCCAGGGTGACGGTCAGCCTGTCGAAAAGCATGAGCTTTATGAAGTTGGTACAGGCCAGGGTCATGCCGCAGAGGACGGCTACCCGGATCTCCTTCCACATGGCGATCAGAACGTCCGCAAAGTCGATCTCTCCCAGGGACAGGCTTCGGATAATGGAGACCGATGCCTGGGAACCGGCGTTGCCGCCCGTATCCATCAGCATGGGGATGTAGGCCGTCAGGATCACGTAGGACGCCAGGGCTGCTTCATAGCGGGTGATGATGGCGCCGGTAAAGGTAGCCGAGATCATCAGAAAGAGCAGCCAGGGCATTCTCTTTTTATAGGTCTCCAGGACGCCGGTCTTGGAATAGGGCTTGTCGGTAGGCAGGATGGCCGCCATTTTTTCGATATCCTCGGTAGCCTCTTCCTCCAGGATATCCACCACGTCGTCGATGGTGATGATACCCACCATACGGTTCTCGTTGTCCACCACGGGCATGGCGGTGAAGTCATATTTCTGGAACAGACGGGCCGCTTCTTCCTGGTCCGTCATGGTCCCGATGGAGATGATGTTCTCGTTCATGACTTCGCCGATGATATCGTCAGGCTTTAAGATGACCAGATAGCGCAGGGCCACGGTACCCACCAGGACCCTCTGGGCGTTGACCACGTAGCAGATGTTGACGGTCTCGGAATCCAGACCGATCTTACGGATCCTTTCAATGGCGTCCGCCACGGTCATGTTCTCTCTAAGGTCCACAAACTCCACGGTCATGACGGATCCGGCCGAATCCTCCGGATAGCGGAGCAGGTGGTTGATATCCGCCCTGGTGTCGGGCCTGGCGTTCTGCAGGATCTTCTTGACCACGTTGGCCGGCATTTCCTCCAGCAGGTCCGTGGCATCGTCGGCCATCAGGTTGTCGATGACGCTGG
>DETN01000115.1 GCA_002362155.1 Lachnospiraceae bacterium UBA3287
CGGCGTTGGCCAGGGTATCCGCATAATGGCCGGGGGATGGATGGCAGACCAGGCCCGCCCTCTTGTGGACGGCCAGGATGTCCGGGTCCTCATAGAGGACCGTAAGGGGCCCCACCTCCGGAGCGGGATCGGCCCAGACCACTTTTCCGGGGGCCGGCGCTGTGTCCGTTCCCTCCCGGATGTCCTCTCCCCGGTCCATCAGCTGCAGGGACAGCAAGTCTCCTTCCTTCAGGGTCCTGTTGACCCTGGCCCTTTCCCCGTTCAGGCAGATCCCGTCCTTTCTGAACTTCATCCGTCCGATCTGGCCGGCAGAAAAGCCCAGTTCCTTAAGCCATGCGGATATGGTCTTTCCCTCCTCTTTCCCGGAGGCTGTATAGCTGACGATTCGTTTCATTTGATTCTCCCGCCTCCGTCATTCCACGCTCTTCAAGGATTCGATCATGTCCACCTTTTTCAGGGAGAAATACATGGCCCCGTTGACTAAAAGCGCGAAGCCGAAGGTGATCAGGGTGCTGTAAACATAGCTGACAGGCCGGATGCTGCGGCCGAACATCATCAGGTCCACTTCCACCGTGACAATGGTGAAATGATGCAGGACGGTGCCGAAAACGATCCCTGCCAGAATGCCGAAGATGGTCAGGAGGACATTCTCGCGGTAGACATAGGCGGCCACCTCCGTGTCAAAGAAGCCCAGGACCTTGAGGGTCGCCAGCTCCCTTCTCCTTTCCATGATGTTGATGCTGTTGAGGTTATAGAGGACCACGAAGGCCAGAAGGCCGGCGGAGACGATCAGGACCAGAACGATGTTGCCCAGGATGCTCAGCATGTCATCGATGGACTTTTCCAGGTCCGTGGTAAAGCGCACGCCGGTGCAGCCCTTCAGATTCATAAGGAAGGCGCCCATATCGGACTCCTCCTTCTGAGTCTTTTTCTCATAATTAACGTAGAGACTATTGTAGGAGGGCTCCTCTCCGTAGAGGGCTCTGTAGGCGGAGGGGGACAGGAAAAGGTAGTGGAGAACATAGTTCTCGGCTATGGCCGTGACTTTGATCTCAACGTTCTTTTTGCCGTCCCTGGCTATGGTCACCGTATCCCCCACGGAAAGGTCCAGCATGGAGGCTGTCTTTTCGCAGATGACAGCCCCCTCCCGGGGAAAGTCATAGGATTCGTGGCTGATCCTGTCCCGAAGCTTTAAAAAGTCCCCCATCTCTTCGGGATGCTCCGGAATATAGAGGTTTGCCGTCCGGATATGGCCATCGTGCTGCAGGTCTACCGACAGAAGGCTCAGCCTCTGGGCCCCCGTCACGCCGGGGTAGTCCTCTACGGCGCGGGTCAGTTCCTCCCATTCCTTCTCTGAAGTCTTCTTGTCCACGGACAGGGAGGCCTCCTGGGTGAAGATGTGGATGTACTGGTTCTTTGCCACCTCGTTGATGGAGTCGTGCAGGCCGAAGCCCACAAGGAGCAGGGCCATGCAGCCGCCTACGCCGATGACGGTCATGATAAAGCGCTTTTTATAGCGGGTCAGGTTGCGCAGGGCAGCCTTGCGGGTAAAGTTCAGCCGGCTCCAGAGGAAGGGGATCCTCTCCAGAAGGATCCTGCGGCCGCTCTTTGGCGCCTCGGGCCGCATCAGCTCTGCGGGCTGGGCCCTGAGCTGGCCCAGGCAGGAAAGGAGGGTGGCGCCGCCGGTGCACAGGGCGGCGGCCCCCAGTCCCAGAAAGGCCTGGTCCCAGTTGACGGGGGAAAAGACATAGAGCATGCCCGTATACATGATCCCGTAGGACTGAATGATCAGCCGGGGCAGGAACCATTCCCCGAAGGCCGTGCCGATGATCCCTCCCGTCAGGGTGGCCAGCATGGCGTAGAAAAGATATCTGCCCGCTATGGCCCCGTCGGAATAGCCCAGGGCCTTGAGGGTGCCGATCTGGACCCTCTGCTCGTCCACCATGCGGGTCATGGCCGTCAGGCTGACCAGGGCGGCCACCAGGAAAAAGATGACCGGGAAGACATGGCCCAGAGAGGTCATGCGGTCCGCGTTCTGATCATAGCCCACGATGCTTTCCGTAAGCTTCCGGTCCAGGACGTACCATTCCGGCACCTCCAGCTCTTCCAGCTCCTTTTCCCCGTCGGCGATCTCGACCTTGGCGTCCTCGATCTTTTTTATGGCGTCGGGATAGGCCTCGTCATACTCCGCCTGGGCGTCCTCCAGCTCCTTCCTGGAGTCCTCCAGTTCCTTTTTTCCGTCGGAGAGCTTCTCTTCGCCCTCTTTCAGTTCCTTTTCGGCGTCCAGGATATCCTTCCATCCGTCGTCGATCTTCTTCTGGCCCTCGTTTGCCTTGTCCAGGTTCTTCTGCAGGGTCTTTCTGCCCTCCTTCAGGGCCGACTCACCGGAGGAGATCTGCTTTTTGGCGCTATCCAGCTCTTTCCTGCTTCCCTCCAGCTCCTTTTTTCCCGAGGTCAGAAGGGCAAGGGCCCCGTCCAGCTGGTCCTTTACGGCAGAGAGCTCAGTTCCGCTTTTATCCAGGGTCTCCTTTGTCTGATCCAGCACTTCCTTCGATGCGGCAAGCTCCAGATCCCCCGCATCCAGCTCTTCCACGGCCAGGTCCAGCTCTTTTTTCGTGGCGGAAAGCTCTGCTTCTGCCGCCTCCAGATCCAATGCGGCCGCATCCAGAGAGGCCTTTTTCTCTGTCAGCTCCTTCCTTGCTCCTTCCAGGGCCCCCTTCTGCTCTTCCAGGGCAGAGCGCATGATCTCATAGTCCTCTGCCTCCGGGTCCAGAGCCGCCAGGGCCCCTTCCAGGGCAGCTTCCTTTTCCGAAAGGACCCTGTCTGCCTCCTGCCAGGCGGACAGGCCGCTGTCAAAGGCAGCTTTGTTTTCTTCATAAAGGGCAAGGCCTTCCTCATACCGGGCAAGGCCCGCTTCATAAGCCTCTCTTCCGGCCCTGCTCCCGGCAAGGCCCTCTTCGTAGCGGGCAAGGCCTTCTTCATACTGGGCAAGGCCCGCCTGGTACTGGCCAAAGCCCGCTTCATACTGGGCAAGGCCCGCTTCATAGTCTTCCTGGCTCTTGGAAAACTTTTCAAGGCCCTCCCGGTAGGCTTTTTCGCCTGCGCTTACCTGGCCTTTTGCCTTCTCCAGCTCCTTTTCCTTATCCTTCAGAGTCTGCTGCCCTTCCCGGATCTGCTTTTTTCCGTCGTCCAGCTCCTTCTGGGCATCCTCCAGCTCCTTTTTCCCGTCCGCCACTTCCTTCCAGCCGTCGGCGATCTCCTTTTCCGAATCCTCTATCTCCTTTTCGGCGTCGGCCACTTCCTTCCAGCCGTCGGAGAGCTCCTTTTCGGCGTCGGAAAGCTCCTTCTCTCCGTCCCGGACCTTCTCCCTGGCTTCGCTTATGGCGTCCATGCCTTCCTGATAGACCTGGTCATAGCGTCTTATGACCGCCACTTCGGAAAGGGCGTCGATCCGTTCCGTCACCGCCTCCACCAGGCTGTCGTAAGCTTCACTGAAGGTCAGCTCCAAGTCCGCGCTTTCTACCCGCAGATAGGCTTCCGTATAGATATCCATGTCGTAGACGGCCGGATCCACAAGGACAAAGCCGTCTATGGATCCGTCTCCCGTGGAGCCGGATCCTCTGGTCAGGTCTGTATAATAGGGAAGATATCCCATGCCCACGATGGTAAAGGTATCCGTTTTCATGGTCTCTTCCAGGGCCTCGTCGTCGCCGGATTCAAAGGTCAGGGTATCCCCGATCCGATAGCCTTCCTGGATGAAGTTGTCCGCATCCACAAGGCACTCGTGGATGCCTTTGGGGAGCCTTCCCTCCGATACCACCGCTTCGTTGATGCCCGCTGTCGCCCCTATGGTGCGGATGGACAGGGCGGCGTCCCGGGTATGGAGGATGACCTCTCTGGTCCTTCCCCCCACGGCCATGGCCACGCCCTCGATCCCGGCAAGGTCCCGGATATCCTCCCCTGTCAGTCCCAGGGTGCTGACCACCCTTACGTCCATCAGGGCATTGTCGTCGTAGAAGCGGTCTGCCGAATACTTCATGTCGAAGCCCGTGGAACGAAGGCCCGAAAAGAAAGCCGTCCCCAGCATGACGATGCAGAAGATGGACAGGAATCTTCCCTTATTCAGTTTGATCTCCCGGAATAAATCCTTCCAGAGGGCGTTTTTCATAAGTTTTTACCACTCGATCTCTTCTACAGGTACGGGATCCGGATTCAGCTTCATGGAGCTGACTTTTCCGTTTTTGATCTTAATGACCCTGTCCGCCATGGGGGTCAGGGCGCTGTTATGGGTGATGACCACCACCGTCATGCCCCTGTTCCTGCACATATCCTGCAGAAGCTTCAGGATGGCCTTGCCGGTCACATAGTCCAGGGCGCCGGTGGGCTCATCGCACAGAAGGAGCTTGGGATTCTTGGCCAGGGCCCTGGCGATGGCCACCCTCTGCTGCTCGCCGCCGGAGAGCTGGGCGGGAAAGTTGTTCTTTCTCCCCAGAAGGCCCACTTCCTCCAGGACCTTTTCCGGATCCATGGGGCTTTTGCAGATCTGCATGGCCAGCTCCACGTTTTCCAGAGCGGTCAGGTTCTGCATCAGGTTGTAGAACTGGAAGACAAAGCCCACGTTCTCCCGCCTGTAGGCCGCCATCTGCCGCCCTTTGAGGCCGCTGATGTCCAGGCCGTCCACCACCACTTTTCCCCCTGTCAGGGTATCCATCCCTCCCAGGATGTTGAGGACCGTGGTCTTGCCGGCCCCGGAAGGACCGACGATGATGGCGAACTCGCCCTTGCCGATCTCAAAGCTGATCCCGTCGCAGGCCCTGATCTCCACCTCTCCCATCCGGTATATCTTCGTCACATTTTCCGCGGATATATATGCCATAATGCTTCTGCTCTCCTTAAGCAGGGACTACAGTTCGTCATTTTAATGATAACAGCGGCTTTCCCTTTGTGCTACAGCCATTTTTGTTACAGTATGCGCAAAATCAGTGGAAAAGCATACTGGAGGGATAAAAAAGCCGCAGGGAAGGAAGGGGCTCTTAAAGTCCCTGCCTCCCCTGCGGCTGCAGAGTCATATGAAACAAACGTAAAAACCAGTTCAGGCCGTTGATACCGGGATTCCCTCCACTGTTCAGGCGCCGGCTACCCTGACGTCCGGGATCAGGACCGCCAGAGGGCCTTCATAGAAGGCGTCTTTGTAACGCTCCCTGGAAAAGATCAGCTTTCCCTGGGAAGCAAGAAGGCTTCCGTTGACGGAGCCTCCCGTCAGGGGAATGATCTCACCATCTTCCCCCCTTGCAAGGGCCAGGCGGATCTCACCCGCGAAGTGGCCGTCCATGGCGTCGGTCTGGAAATCCGAGAAGCTGACTGTTTCCAGGGCGCCGCTCTTTTTCATTTCCTCCAGAGGCATGGTCCCGGCGTCCAGAAGGATCTTCTCATAGCTGCCTGTGGGCTCGATTCCCAGATAGAAGGCAAATCTGGATCCGCCGTGGATGGCGGCAAGGACCCCGTCCTGTAAAAGGGGCCTGTCCTTCATGGGAATGCCCTCGCTGCTGAAGGGAAGGGCCGAGGAAAGGGTCAGGTTCAGCCTTTCGCCGCCCTCCGTTTCTCCCTGGACATTGTCGCCTTTCTTCCAGGTGGAATAGCCGGGGTAGACCATGGCGGATTCGGATCTTTCCATGTAGAACTTAAGGAGCTCCCGCAGGTTCTCCCCTGTCAGGATAACGGAGCAGGTGCCCGCTTTGGGAGCCTTTACGGCCGCGGCCCGAAGGCGCACGTCCCTTACGGCATCCTGAAGCTTTTCTCCCAGGGATTTAAGATCCAGGTCCGTATAGGAGAACTGGCGGTACTGCTCCACGTCCTCGGGCTCTCTGCACTGGGCAACGAACTCGCCCCGCAGCACGTCCCGCATGTAGGAGACGTCCGTCCCTGCGGAGTCCAGGATCCGGACAGCGGACCTTCTGACAAAGATCTCCGCGGAATTGATAAAGGCCTTCTCGTCCGATTCCACGGATAGGAAAAGGTCAGCCACTTTTCCGGCCGCCTCCTCCAGAGGCATGTCCCTGTAGTCGGAAGTGGAAGGGACCAGGTCCGAAACGCAGGGGGCCGGCAGTTCATAGAAGGGATTTTTCACAAAAGAGGCCGCGAAATAGGCATTCTTTATCTTCTGCTCCATCTCTTCGTCGGTAAGGCCCTGCTCCAGGTAGATCAGGGCGGAGCCCCGGTACTTTTTGCCTTCTTCCTCGAAATCCCGGAAGATCTCGGCCTTAATGGTCCCGATCTTTTTAAACCGGGGCATATCCAGTTTCTTTCTGATCAGATACAGCTCTGCGGCCTCCGTCAGGGTATATGTCAGTCTGTAGACACTGACGCCGCACTTTTTTAATATTTCCTTGATTCTGTCCATAACGCTTCCCCCTTAGCCCAGCCGGATCCTTGCCTTGATATAGGGGCCGCCGTCGGAGACCTTGACCCATTCCTTCCAGCCCTTGCCGCAGGCGCCTGCACCGCAGTGCTCCACGGTGTCCGAGACCATGGTGATGGACTTTAACAGATCCGGCACATAGCCTGTCAGAATGATGGGGCCGTAGACCTTTCCGGTCAGCTTTCCTTCTTTGATCTCCCGTCCGAAGGATACCATGCACTGGATGCCCCAGTTCTTGGGATCCTCCATGCCGGAGGTGGGACACTCCAGAAGAAGGCCGTCCTGTACGGAGGCGATCATCTCTTCGGGCTTTGAAGTGCCTGCGGTGAAGAAGGTGTTGGTCATGCGGGTATAGACCTTATGGTCCACCGATTCCCTGCGGCCGTTGCCGGTGGGGGATACGCCCAGGCGGGCGGCGGATACTCCGTCGCAGATGCCCGATACCAGGATGCCTTTGTCAATGATCACCGTATCGGCGGAAAGATTTCCCTCGTCGTCGAAGAAGAAGGTGGCCACGTCTTCATAGGAAGTGCAGGCTCCGTCCTTCATGGTGACCAGGTCTGAAGCCACCCGGGTCCCGATGCAGGAAGCGGCCATGGCCCTGTCTTTGACGAACATATCCATTTCCACCCCGTGGCCGAAGGCTTCGTGCACGATCATGCCGGTCACTTCGGGCGTGCAGATGCATTCGTACTCGCCGGGGGTAAGGGGCTCGCAGGCCATGGCGGCCCCAAGGGCCGTAAGGGCCTTCTCCCTGCACTCCCCCAGTCTCTCCAGTACCTCCGCACCGCCCAGGGCAGAGACTGCGTGAAGGCCGTCCTTCAACTCTTCTCCCTTTCTGCCCAGGCAGATCACGGCGGCGTCCGTGAACATGACGTTCTGCTCCAGGTCCCGCTCCCGGGACAAAAATACCTTGTGATAAATCTGATAGTTGAACCTGGTGGAGCACTCGATCAGACTTTTATCCGCGGCAAGGCCCTCCAGGCGGGCCTTTTCCAGCTTCCTTACGATCTCCTCGTCTCCCAGATCCCTGGGATCCGTCTCATAGTCCGTTGCCTTCACGAAGGCGGCCGGAGTCTCCTCCGGCAGGGGCGTCTCAAAGCGCTCCCCCATACGGCTCATCTTTTCCAGGGTGGTATCGAACCTTTTCAGGATCTCTTCTATATCCTCTTCTTTCAGGGAGTTGGCGCTGTATTCGGCATAGCCCCCGTCCTTCCAGACCCGGGCCGTAAAACCTCTTTTGCCGAAAAATCCGACCTCTGCCACCCGGGTGCCCGAGCGGCCTACGGAATAACTCTTTGTTTCCACATCTGTCGCCAGGACCGAAGCATAGGCATACCTTTTAAGAAGCTGCTCCAGCAGCTCGCCCAGAACAGGGCGGAGCCTGGTCAGATAGGGACTTGACTGTACTTTCATATGATGACCTCCTTGTTAGGCCAGTTTAACCTTTTGCGGGGATAAATGGAAGACATTTTACCAAAAA
>DETN01000035.1 GCA_002362155.1 Lachnospiraceae bacterium UBA3287
CGCAGATGATCATAAAGGCGGCCAGTATGCCCCCCTCATAGAAACCGGCGCCGATGCACAGGCCCACGATGCCGGAAGCCCAGAGGCCCGCGGCTGTGGTCAGGCCCACCACGTTCTTTCTGCCGGTCACAAAGATGGTGCCGCCGCCGATAAAGCCCAGGCCGGAAATGATCTGCGCGGGAAGTCTGGAAGGATCTGTGGGAACGCCTTCGTAGATATAAAGGTAAATTCCCGTCATGGCGCAGATGGAAGCGGCGATGCAGACCAGCATATGGGTCCGGAAGCCCGCGGCCCGGTTGTTGTAGGATCTTTCGATGCCCACAAGGGCGCCGCACAAAGTGGCCAGGATGACTCTCAGTACTACAGTGACAATGGTCAGGTCTCTTAAAGTGTCAAAAAAGGGCAGCATATTCTCCTCCCTCAGGAAATGATCTCTTCCAGCGAAAAAACGTGGGCTTCCTTGGCTATAGCCGACAGCATGCCCGAATGAGAAGCCTTATCCCGGGCCAGTCTGACCGAATAGAGGGCCGAGAAATGTCCCGTCTCGGCATCCTGGCCTTCCATTTCGATGCTGAGGATCTGGGCATCCCTGCCCCTGATCAGGTCCGAAATGGCGGCAAAATCGGATGCCTTAGACACTTCCACAAAAATGTTGATGTTCCTGGTCCTTCTCTTGAATTCCAGCTCCACGGGGAACATGACCGTCAGGATGATCACCAGGGAGACAAAGGAAACGAGCACCAGGGAATAGAAGCCTATGCCCGAAGCGATGCCAAGGCACACGGAGGCCAGAAGGCCGGTGGCCGTGGTCAGGCCTTCCACCTTCTGGTGGGCCGACCGCAGGATGGTGCCGGCGGCCAGAAAGCCTATGCCGGTCACGGCCTGGGCACTGAAGCGGATCCCGTCGAATTTCATGCCGATCTCCGCGATCCTTTGGGCCCAGATCCCCTGCATCATGGCGTAGTAATAGAGGGACAGAATACTGGTCAGGGCGCCGCCGATGCTGACCAGCATATAGGTCCGGAAACCGGCAGCCTTCCTCCTGTAGGACCGTCCGTAGCCGATCACACCTCCGCAGGCCATGGCCAGAAGGAGTCTGACCGCCACGGATACGAAATTGAATTCCTCCAGATACTGCATCATATCGCCCCCCTCCGCATACCCGGATCTGATAAAAAAAGGCCGGAGCATTCGGATCCCGAATACTCCAGCCGTCTCGCGAATTTACTATTATATTACATTTCGTTGATATAAAAATCCATTATCAACGGTTTTATTTACATAGAATTTACATTCAGTCTGTTTTGGTTAATAATAACCAGGATGTGTTAAACATTGATATCGTAGCGCACCGCGGACTCGATCATGCAGGAGCCCCCTTCCGCAAAGAAGACCACGCCTCTGTCCTCTTCGTCGGGATAGATGTTGCCGGTGAAGGTATAGCGTCCTCCGTCCACGAACACTTCCACGCTGGTCACGTCCACAAAAATCCGCAGCTCCACCATATCGATCCTCTCGATATCGCATTTTCGGATATTGTTGTCTTCTTCCTCGCCCGTGATCACGCGGCCGCCTCTGGTCCTGTCAAAGACTACGGTCCTTTCTTCTGCATCCAGGTAAATGACCGTTTCATGCTCTCTGCCCTTCAGGATCCTTACGCCCATCTTCCGGGCGCTCTCCCTGCGCATGACAAGATTCAGTTCATAGACATTGCCGGAAAATCCGCTGATCTCGATGCCGCCGTCGTGGAGCCTTACCTGCTCCAGAGACGTTTTTGCTCCGCGGAAGTTCTCGATCTCCCTGACGGGATACTGGTAAAGGCGCCCGTCCCTGTATTCCAGCTCTCTGGGCAGGGTATAGGTTCCCACAAAGCCCTGTTCCGCGGTATACCAGGTCCTGGCCCACATTTCCTTCCAGGCGATCATAATGACCCGGCCGTCGGGAAGGGTCATGGTCTGGGGGGCGTAAAGATCGAAGCCAGAATCCAGATCCTCAAACTTTTCCAGATGGAAACGGCCCGTTTCAAAATCCGTGCGGCCTTTCATATAGACCACACAGTGCTTGTTCTGATAGCGGTTTCCCATCTGGGGCAGACACTGGGGCGAAGCGAGCATGAACTCCTCTCCCTTTAAATAGAAGCGGTCGGGGCACTCGTAGCAGCCGTCCAGATCGAAGTATTCGCTGGGGAAGCCGTCCTGCTGGTGCAGCATAAAGCCCACGAAGGTCCAGCTGACCAGGTCTTCTGATCTTAAAAGGGTCAGATTTCCCCTGGAATACTTTCCTTCCTGGGGAATACGGGTGCCGCAGATCATATACCAGCTGCCTTCATGGCTGAAGATCTTGGGATCCCGGAAATCTCCGGCCGAGATCAGGCCCTGCATCTGATCGGGACTGACCACCGGGTTTTCGCCAAGCTTCTTAAAGGTGATGCCCCCGTCTTCCGAAAAAGCCAGGCACTGCCTCTGCAGTCCCGGTCTGGAGCAGGTATAGGCAAGATACATTCTGTCGTTGATCTCTATGGCAGTGCCGGACCAGCATCCCAGATTCTGTTCGTATTCCTGGTCCGGATACAGGGCGATGGGCTCCTCCTTCCAGTGCACGAAATCCTCTGAGGTAAAATGCCCCCAGTGCATGGGTCCCCATTGGGGGGCAAAGGGATAGTGCTGGAAAAAGAGGTGCGCTTTATTGTTGTAGTAGATCAGTCCGTTGGGGTCGTTTCCCCACCCTGAACGGACAGAGGCATGATACCTGGGTCTGTAGTCCACGTGTTATTTTCTCCTTCTTGTCTGTCTTTATTATGAATGCCGCCTGTATGCGGGCGCTCTTAAAAGACAGGGGATTTCCATCCCCTGTCTTTCTCATCTGCTTCTTCTGCCTTTTTCAAGCTCTTCGCCCACTGCTTTCCACTCTTCCAGGAGCCGGTCCATGGACCAGGCCGCATTGGCGGGAGAAGTGGAGGGCAGGCATACGGCTTCCGGCTTTTCTCCCACCAGGGGAAAGCTGTATTTCCGGTAGAGCCTGTAGGCCGTTTTCCCGTTAATGAAGATCTTCCTGACGGGAGCGGCGTAAATGATACGGCGAAGATCGGTCACTTCCACATTTTTTATGGAGGCGTCCGACGAACCGATAATATCACAGCTTTCCACCACATCCCATAGTGCAATGTGCTTTTCTACCATGAATTTTGTCCGCTCTTCCTTCGTTGCCGGGACCCTTGGATCCTCCGGAGTCAGGATCCTGGCCATCAGAGGCCAGAAGCGGTTCTGAGGATGTCCGTAATAAAAAGCCTCCTCCCTGGATTTGACGGAAGGAAAGCTCCCCAGGATCAGGATCTCCGATTTCCCGTCGAAGAGGGGGCCGAAGGCATCGTGGGTAAGATGCTGCCATGTGCCCTTGCTTTTATCTGCCATATTGCCCTGCTCCTGTTAAATAAAGACGCAAAAAAGACCCGGGCGGGAATGTCCTGAAAGGTCCTGCCCGGGTCCTTGCAAAAATCTCCTTATTTCCAGTATCTGGCTTCCATAACGGCTGTCTGAACAGGCGTGCTGTCGTCCACGGTAAGCTCGGATCCGTTATAGGTCACATTGCCGGAAATCTTTGTGAATTGGTCGACTTTTCCGATGACCGGATAGCCAAAGCCCTTCCCTTTGTAATGCATGGGGATGGTTACCCTGGCTCCGATCCTGTCCGCCATCTTTCTGGCTGCGGCGGCATCGATGGTGAAAAATCCTCCCACCGGGATCATCAGCACGTCCACGCCCTTTAAAAGGGCGTACTGTTCGTCCGTCAGGTCACAGCCGATGTCCCCCATATGGGCCGCGGAAAGCCTGCCTCTGACGATGGTGATGTCGTTGGTCCCCCTGAGCTTTCCCCCGTGATCGTCATGCAGGGAGTGGATGGTGGTCAGGGCAAAGGGGCAGGGGCTGCCTTCCCGTTTGTGGATCAGGTCAGCCGCGTTATGGTCGTCGTGGCCGTGGGAGCAGATCACCAGATCCGCTTCCTCGTCCAGATTTCCGCATCCGGGGACCGTACCGTTTTTATAGGGATCGAAGATGATCCTGTATCCGTCTTCCTCGATGGCAAAGCAGGAATGTCCCAGATAATTGATCTTCATTGACTGACGTCTCCTTTTATTCAAGGATGCGGAGGGCCCATATGGTATCCCTTCCCGCGCTGTGATAGTAGCAGATGCCGTAGTTGCGTCCCAGGGCCTCAATGGTGGTGGGCGCTCCGTTATTGTTGTCGTAGCACATGGCTACGTGGTAGATATAGCCGTTCCTTGCAAAGAAGATCAGATCGCCGGGAGCCGCGTCGGATACGGGGATCTTGATCCCGCCCGAATAGTAGGCCTGGTCCTGGGCTACTCTGGGCAGCTGGATGCCCAGGCACTTGTAAAGGGTCTGGACAAAGCCGGAGCAGTCCGCGCCGTAGCCGAAGGGGTCGATCCCGCCCCAGATATAGGCATGGCCCAGGCACTGTCTGGCCAGTTCGATCAGGGTCTGCCTCTTGCCGGAGGATTTGTCTCCGTTCTTTACCGAAAGGATGGTATGGAAAAGCGCCTTGTTGTCCAGGGGATCCATGAGCTTTTCGGCTTTCTGGAAATCTCCTCCCTCAACGGCCTTTTTCACGGCTTCACTGCCGGTGATCAGAGCCTCTTCCTTCACAAAGCCGCGGACGTCTCCGCTTTCCACGAATACATAGCCGTCCTCTTCCCTGGTAAGGATATAGCAGACGCCGCCTCCTGCAAGCTTTCCGACGGCTTCCTTATCGCTGCCCATGCCTTCCCGGATCTGAAGCTCCTCTCTGGCGAAGGCATACTCTTTTTCTGCGACGCTCCTTCCCGTAGCCTTGGTAAAGGTCAGGGCATTGTTTTCTTCGGGAGGAATGCAGAGGCTGCCGAATTCGGGCACGTAGGCCTCCCGGATCTGCACCAGAAGCGCCAGGGGAGACAGGACCTGTTCCGCACTGCCCACCTGCTTTTCCGCTTCCTCCAGCTTCTTTGAAGTCTGTTCGCTGTTATAAATGGAAGAGGTCCTGGCAAAGCCTCTTACGTCGCCGGATTCCACGTAGGACCAGTCGCCCAGGTCTTCCAGAACGTACATGAGGCCGCCCACGGGGATGGTCCCCACGACCCTTGCGGAATCGTCCTGGTCTTCCCTGACATAGATCCTGAATCTGGCCATGGAATAATCGCAGTCCACATGGTAGAAACGGTAATCCACCGTGACCACGGGAAGGCTGGTAATGGTCATGCCGGCAAAAAGGTCTTCGTTCCTTCCCGTGGCAAGATCGGCCTGCTCAAGTTCGTGCTCGTCCTCGACGCGCTCGTTCTTTTTCTCTTCTGTTTTTGCGGGCTCTTCCTGCTCTGCGGGTGTTTCCGCTGCAGGCTCTTCCCCTGTACCGGGGGCTGTTTCTCCTCCCTGGCCGGCAGGATCTGCCGGATCAGCGGGGGTGCCTTCAGGCTGCGTTCCTTCCCCTGTGCCTGTCTGCCCCTCCTCTCCTGCGGGGTCCGCGGGAGCGGGGTCCTGGCCGGAAGGAGTCTCTCCCTGGGAAGGCGAGGGATCCTGGGCCGGTGCCGGATCAGGCTGGGAAGGCGCAGGATCAGGCTGGGAAGGCGCCGGCTGGGAAGGGGCAGGATCCTGGGCCGGCTGGGAAGGGGCCGGGTCCGTCTGTTCGCCGCTGCCGCCTTCCGCCTCCGCAGATACGGTCTCGCCCGCCAGAGCGGCCGCCGCGCCGGGGCCCATCGCCAGCAGGACGCAGGCAAGGCCTCCCGCCAGCAGTTTTTTAAATTTTACTCTGTAGATATATCTGAATCTGATCATTCTTTTTCTTCCTTTATCGCAAAAACATTGATCCACTCTTCACTGACCCGCCCGGGTCTTACGTCCCCGGTCAGAAAAAGAGAATCCGTTTTAAGGTCATTTACCTGCGAAAGCAGATCCGAAAGACTCTCCTTTGTCAGATCGGTAAAAAAACGCCCGTTCCTCTCGCCCGAAAAGTCTCCCTTTTTGAAGGACATGTAGAAACATCCGCCGCTCCGGAGCGCCCCTGCATATTTTCTGACAGTATAAAGGAGGTCCTCCCCCGAAAGATGCAGCAGGGAGGCACAGGCCCATATACCGTCGTACAGGCCCTCCGGCCGGTACTCCTGAAAGAGAGAGCAGATGACCTCCTGCCCTGTCAGAAGCTGCGCCGCCCGGCACAGGGCCGGGGAGCCGTCCAGGGAAGTCACCCTGTATCCGGCATCCAGAAAGGCTCTGCTGTCCCGGCCCGAGCCGCAGCCCAGATCCAGGATCCTGCCTCCTTCCGGAATATACGCAAGGAAAGCCTCCCTGACACTTCTCATGTCAGCAGAGGCTGTGTCCCGGATGAACTTTTCCGCATTTTTTTCATAGTAGCCGATCGTATCCGCCGTATAGCCTGGCATCTGTCTCACTCCATCCTGATGCGGCAGGGCAGTACGAAAAAGCGTCTGCCTCTGCCTTTTTAAAATAGCATATTCAGGAATGATTTGCAACTTTACAGCTTCATTATAATCCGCGGGATACCACATCCATAGGAGCAGCTGCACCGCATGGGCGTGGAGGAACGCGGTCTTTTTTCTTTCCAAAAAAGTCCGCACACCTGCTGTCCCGCTTTCTCCATCCTTATTATGAGATGCGTTCCCATGCTCCA
>DETN01000037.1:0-2968 GCA_002362155.1 Lachnospiraceae bacterium UBA3287
AGAAAAAAGTGCAAAATTCAGAATTATAGCGCTCATATTATTCAAAGTCAAAGGTATATTTATTCATTGCACTTGGTCATGGCGACCACGCCGGACCGTGCTATCTCCACGATGCTGACCGACCGGAGGGTATTGATGAAGATCTGGATCCTCTCGGGGGTGTCGCACATCTGGATGGTCATCTGTCCCTTGGACATATCCACGATCTTTGCGTCCATGATCTCACAGTTCTCCATGATATCCCTGCGGTTGGACCGGTTATAGCGGATTTTGATCAGAAGAAGCTCCCGGTTCAGGCTCTCGGCCTCACTGAAGGTCTTGACCTTGATGACGTCCAGCTTTTTGTTGAGTTGCTTTTCGATCTGCTCCAGGGTCCTCTGATCGCCGTTTGAAACAATGATCATGGAGGAAACGGCCTTGTCGTCCGTCTCGCCTACCACGATGGAATCAATGTTGAAGCATCTCCTCCAGAAAAGGCCTGCCACCTTGCACAGGACACCGGATCTGTTTTCTACTAATATCGAATAAATTCGTTTCATATTTTATACCTGTCTCTTACTGCGTATGATCGGGACTCCGGACTTAAATCAGCACAGGTCGTCGGGATCGATCATGACTTCCAGGAGCATGGTCTTATCCTCTTTCAGGAAAGCGTCCAGGCACTCGTTCATGCCTTCGTTTGTCTCCAGCCTCAGGTAGCCGATATGGTAGGCCTCGGCCAGCTTGTCCAGATCGGGCACGGTGCTCAGATCCGTCACAGAGAAGCGGTCGTGATAGACAAAGTGCTGGTGCTGGCGGACCATGCCCAGTACATTGTTCCTCAGTACCACGATCTTGACGGGCACTTCGTACTGAACGATGGTGGCAAGCTCCTGCATGGTCATCTGGAATCCGCCTTCGCCGCAGACAGCCACTACCTGGCGGTCCGGGGAGCTGATCTTGGCGCCCATGGCTGCGGGGACCGCATAGCCCATGGTGCCCATGCCGCCGCTGGTCAGAAAACGGCCGCGGCGCATGACGGCGTTGGCACAGGACCAGATCTGGTTCTGGCCCACGTCGGCCACATAGACCGCATCTTTATCCATCTTCAGGGAAAGCTTTCTGATAAAGATCCTGGGATCCACGTAGTCCTTTCTGCCCTGGAGGATGTGCTCTTCCTGGATCTCCGCCCTCTTTTTGCTCTCTGTGTTGATAACGTCGTCCTTGCAGCCGTCCAGCCAGTCCAGCCAGTCGGAATAGTCCACTTCCAGATCTCTTTCATTGAACTCCCGGAAGATATGCTTGATATCGCCTACCAGAGGGATGGAAGGACCTGCGTTCTTGCCGATCTCGGCAGGGTCCACGTCGATGTGGGCCAGGACCTTGTTCTCTGTGATCAGGTCAGGCTGGGAAATGGAACGGTCGGCGACTCTGGCCCCCACCATGATGATCATATCCGCTTCATTCATGGCCCGGTTGCCGTACTTCTGGCCGTTGTTGCCCACCATGCCGTAGAAAAGGGGATGGTCTGTAGGGAAGGCGGAGAGGCCCATCATGGTGGAGACCACCGGAATGTCATGGGCTTCCGCGAACTTTCTGACCTCCTCGGCCGCGTCGGACAGATGGACGCCGCCGCCCACGCAGATGATGGGGCGCTTGGCCCTGGCCAGCTCCCGCATGACCCGCTTGATCTGGACGGGATGGCCTTCCACCGTGGGCTTATAGGTGCGGAGATTGACACTTACGGGATAGGCAAAGCCCGAGACCCGGTCCATCTGCACATCGTGGGGAATGTCGATCAGGACAGGTCCCTTTCTGCCGGTGGAAGCGATATGGAAGGCTTCCTTAACGATCCTGGGGATGTCGGAGGCCTGACGGACGATATAGGAGAATTTGACGAAAGATTCGCAGGCGCCGGAAATATCCGCCTCCTGGAAAACGTCGGATCCCATCAGTCTGGAATCCACCTGTCCCGTAATGCAGACAAGGGGAATTGAATCCGCGAAGGCTGTGGCGATGCCGGTGATCAGGTTGGTGGCGCCGGGACCGCTGGTGACGGCCACTACGCCGGGCTTACCGCTGACCCTGGTATAGCCGCTGGCCGCATGGGCTGCGCACTGCTCCTGACGGACCAGGACCGTCTTTATATCGGAATTGAGAATGCTGTTGAAGAAGGGACAGATGGCAACGCCCGGATAGCCGAACACATACTCAACGTTCTCTTCTTCCAGGCTTCTGACCAGTGCGTCGGCACCGTTTAATACTCGTTTGATCATATGGAATCCCCATTTTCCTTAAGGAAAATTTATGCTTGAAAAAAGAGTCAGACCCGGAGACCGGATCTGACTCTGCCATAATATCTGACACTTTCTGTCCGGATTTATGCCTTATAGACCACCTTCTTGAAGCTCTTCTTGCCTCTCTTGACAAGCTTTGCCTCCTTCAGGTCTTCCTTTGCATAGGACTTTGCGATATCAGTGATCTTCTCGCCGTCTACAGTAACGCCGCCCTGCTGGACCGCGCGTCTTGCCTCGGAGCGGGAAGTGACCAGGCCGCTCTTGGTCAGGACCGCCAGAATGTCGATGGTGCCGTCTTCCGTGAAGTCATCGTCGGAAAGAGCGGATTCGGGAACGTTGTCCATGTCGCCGCCGGCCGCAGTAAAGAGAGCCTGGGCGCCGGCCCTGGCCTTGTCTGCCTCGTCGCTGCCGTGTACCAGGCTGGTCAGCTCATAAGCCAGGATGTTCTTGGCTTCGTTGAGCTGGCTGCCTTCCCACTTGTCCATCTCGTCGATCTGCTCGAGAGGCAGGAAGGTCAGCATGCGCAGGCACCTCAGGACGTCGTCGTCGCCCACATTCCGCCAGTACTGGTAGAAATCGTAGGGAGAGGTCTTGTCGGGATCAAGCCATACGGCACCCTTGGCGGTCTTGCCCATCTTCTTGCCTTCGGAATTGAGCAGCAGGGTGATGGTCATGGCGTGGGCGTCTTTGCC
>DETN01000037.1:3076-22416 GCA_002362155.1 Lachnospiraceae bacterium UBA3287
GAACTGCATGTTGCAGCCGTACTTTTCATACAGGCAGAGGAAGTCGTAGGCCTGCATGATCATGTAGTTGAATTCCAGGAAGGACAGGCCCTTCTCCATTCTCTGCTCGTAGCACTTGGCCCGGAGCATGTTGTTGACGGAGAAATGGGCGCCGATATCACGGATAAATTCGATATAGTTGAGATCACGGAGCCAGTCGGCGTTGTTGACCATCTGGGCCTTGCCTTCGCCGAACTCGATAAAGCGGCTCATCTGCTTCTTAAAGCATTCGCAGTTATGGTCGATCATCTCCATGGTCATCATTTTACGCAGGTCCTGTCTGCCGGAAGGGTCGCCGATCATGCCGGTGCCGCCGCCGACCAGGGCGATGGGCTTGTTGCCTGCCATCTGCAGACGCTTCATCAGAAGCAGAGCCATGAAATGCCCAACGTGAAGAGAATCCGCTGTGGGATCGAATCCGATATAGAAGGTAGCTTTGCCGTTATTGACGAGCTCTCTGATTTCCTCTTCACTGGTGACCTGTGCAAGCAGACCTCTTGCCTGCAGTTCTTCATAGATTTGCATTTGCTTCAACTCTCTTTCAAAAATATATATTTGGAATCTCCCTTCGGATTTAAATACTTAAAGGGATTTCCATTCCAGACTGGTTGCTTCCACGGCGGGATCCCGCATCATCAGATCCATAACGGCCTCTCTGGGAGACTTGCCTGAAAAGAGCACGTCGTTGCAGGCTGTGATGATGGGAGCTCTCTGTCCGTATTTTTCCGCCAGCTGCATGCCGGCCCTGGCGCTGTAAACGCCTTCCACCACCTGTTTGACTTCCTTCATGGCATCGTCGGGCGTATATCCCTTTCCGATCAGAATGCCGGCCCTCCGATTCCTGGAGTGCATGGAAGCACAGGTCACGATCAGATCGCCGATGCCGGTAAGGCCGGAGAAGGTCTCCGCTTCGCCGCCGGCCGCGATGCCGATCCTTTTGATTTCCGCAATGCCCCGCGTGATGAGGGCAGCCTTGGTATTATCGCCGCAGCCAAGTCCGTCGGCAACGCCTGCCGCCAGAGCTACCACGTTTTTCAGTGCCGCGCCGATCTCCATGCCCCTCACGTCGGGGCTGGTATAGACGCGCAGGTAGGAATTCATAAAAAGACCCTGGACGTATTCCGCCACGTGCCTGCGCTCCGCTCCTGCCACGATGGCCGTGGGAAGGCATCTGCCCACCTCTTCGGCGTGGGTGGGGCCGCAGAGGACCGCCGTCTCGCAGTAAGGGATCTCCTCCTTAATAATGGAAGAAAGTGTCATGAGGGAATCTTCCTCAATGCCCTTTGCTACGGAAACGATCAGCTGGCCGTATCTGCACAGAGGGGCCATTTTCCGGGCGGTGGATCTGGTAAAGGGGGAGGGCACTGCCAGGACCAGGGCATCCCGGTCGGAGACGGCCTCTCCCAGATCCGCGGTGGCCTTAACGCTCTCCGGCAGGATGACGCCGGGAAGCTTGACCTTCTGCTCATGGGAGCGGTTTATCATGTCGACTTCTTCGGAGTCGATGGACCAGACGATAACGTCATGCCCGTTGCCCGCAAGGCAGTGGGTCAGGGCGGTGCCCCAGCTTCCGGCTCCGATTACAGCGATTCTTGCCATAACAGTAATTCTCTCTTTCGCCTTATTTCTTTTTGGACAGATAGATCTTGCTCTCCTTGCCGGCGATCAGCCTTCCGATATTGGCTCTGTGCCTCCAGAAGCAGAGGAAGGTCAGGAAAGCCTGGATCACATAGATCTCCACCAGAGCGCCCTGGGGCACTGCTCCCAGAAGGCCGGTCTGCCCCATCACGATCAGTGCCAGGAAGATTCCGGAATACAGGATCAGGGAGCACATGGATACGGTATGGGTGATGAAGAAGGGGACAAAGAAGAGCAGGACAGCCAGAGGCAGCAGACGGATGTCATAGGCCACCGCAAAGCCCGCCAGGCAGGCAACTCCCTTGCCGCCCTTGAAATTCATGTAAAAGGGATAGTCGTGGCCCAGGACGCATCCAAGGAAGGTCCAGGACTTGAAAAGATAGGCCAGGTCCGGATGCATTTTTCCGAAGACGGCTCCCAGGATCAGTATGGGAATGATGCACTTGAAGGCGTCGGCAACGAGAACGATGCCGCCCGCCTTGGTCCCCAGCACCCGGATGGTATTGGTGGTGCCGGCATTGCCGCTTCCGTGCTGCCGGATGTCGATGCCCTTCGTCATCTTTCCGTAGAAGTAAGCGGACTGAATAGACCCGCAGGCATATCCGATCACAAGACAGATGATTCTGATCACAAACGTATTCATAAGATCCCCCTTTTAAAGAATTACCTTAACGTTTTTCTTCGCTCCGCTCGCGGATAATGAACTTCAGAGGCGTTCCCTTGAAGCCGAAGGCTTCTCTGAGACGATTCTCAATATAACGCTGATAGGAAAAGTGCATCAGATACTTGTAGTTGACAAAGAGGACGAAGGTAGGCGGTTTTACCGCCACCTGGGTAGCATAAAGTATACGAAGCATCTTGCCCTTGTCCGAAGGCGGCTGCTGCATAACGGCCGCTTCCGAGATGATCTCGTTGAGGACGCCGGTCTGGATCCGCAGGTTCTGGTTGGCATAGACCATATCGATCTCGTCGTAGAGCTTGATCAGTCTCTGGCCCGTCTCGGCGGATACGAACATGATCTCTGCATAGGAAAGGAAGGAAAGGACCTGGCGGATCTTGTCCGTAAAGGTCTTGACCGTTTTGTTGTCCTTTTCGATCAGGTCCCACTTGTTGACCACCACGATCACGGCCTTGCCCCTTTCATGGGCTATGCCGGCGATCTTGGCGTCCTGCTCGGTGATGCCCTCCTCGGCGCTGACTACCAGGACTGTGATGTCGGCTCTTTCCACCGCCCCCACCGTCCGGACGATCATGTAGCGCTCCAGGTTCTCTTTGATCTTGTTCTTCCTGCGAAGGCCTGCCGTATCGATAAAGACATAATCCTGACCGTTATGGCGGACCCTGGTGTCGATGGCGTCCCTGGTGGTGCCGGCGATATCGGAAACAATGACCCGGTTCTCACCGATCAGCTTATTGATGATGGAGGACTTGCCTACGTTGGGCTTTCCCACGATGGCGATCCTGATGGCGTCGTCCTCTTCTTCCTCTCCGTCTCCCATCGTAAAGCTCTCGCAGACCTTGTCCAGCATGTCGCCGATGCCGGTCCTGTTGACCGAGGAAATGGGATAGGGATCTCCGATGCCCAGGTTGTAGAACTCATAGACATCGGGCATGTCCCTGACCGGGCTGTCCGCCTTGTTGACGCAAAGGACCACGGGCTTTTTGGATCTGCGGAGCATGTCCGCCACCTTGCCGTCGGAATCCACAAGGCCGGTCTTAAGATCCGTCATAAAGATAATGACGTCGGCCATGTCAATGGCGATCTGGGCCTGCTCCCGCATCTGGGAAAGGATCACGTCGCTGGAGTCGGGCTCTATGCCGCCGGTATCGATCAGGGTAAATTCATAATTCAGCCAGGTGCAGTCCGCGTAGATGCGGTCTCTGGTCACGCCCGGCGTATCTTCTACGATTGATATTTTTTCTCCTGCCAGAGCGTTGAACAGTGTGGACTTGCCTACATTGGGCCTGCCCACAATGGCAACGATCGGTCTGGATTTTCTTTTTGCCATTCGGTATTCCTTCTATTTATCATACATTTTGTGTTTTAATCCAGTATCACATTATTTTAGCGAATATCCTCTCTTATGTAAAGAAAACTTTTTTCTTGCCATTGAGGTCCCAAGTGGCTATATTTATTGTGTAATCTGTCATTTACACAACTGCAAGGAGGCATTATGGCATCAGATTTAGAACTTCATCAGCTGCTGGACCGGTCACTTCCCGTTGCTCCTCTGGGCCTGATCGTTCTTCCTTCGGCGCAGAAGCTGGGCGAGGAAGTCAACGCCTACATCTCCAAATTCAGAGATGATGATCTCAACAAGATCGTGAAGAGCTCTTCTCCCGCTTTTGAACACTATTATATGAGCGACTACCGGATCAAGACCAACCTGGAAAGATACGACACCGGCGAAGGCCGTGCCGTGATCGAGGATACCTGCCGCGGCAAGGACTTGTACATCCTCTGCGATGTGACCAACCACTCCATCACATACCAGATGAACGGCTTTACCAATCATATGTCCCCGGACGACCATTTTCAGGATCTCAAGCGCGTGATCTCCGCCGTCTCCGGCCATGCCAGACGGATCTCTGTCATCATGCCTTTCCTCTATGAAGGACGCCAGCACCACAGGAGCGGGCGGGAATCTCTGGATGCCGCCAACATGCTCAAGGAGCTGTATGATCTGAGAGTGGACAACTTCATCACCTTCGACGCCCACGATCCCAGGATCGCCAGCGTCGAGCCCATCAAGGATTTCAGCAATTTCACAACGCCTTATCAGTTCCTTCATGCCCTGATCGATTCCTTCCCGGACCTGAAGGTGGACAGAGAGCACACCGTGGTCATCAGCCCCGATGAAGGCGCCACCAGCCGTGCCGTCTATTTTGCCGACGTCATCGGCGCCGACATGGGCATGTTCTACAAGCGCCGCGACTATACCCAGATCGTTGGCGGCAAGAACCCCATCGTGGCCCATCAGTTCCTGGGCACCGATCTGGACGGCAAGGATGCCATCGTCATCGACGACATGATCTCCACCGGCGGCTCCATCCTGGATACCTCCAAACAGCTCAAGGAAAAGATGCACGCAAAGCGCGTTTTCATCTGCACCACCTTCGGCCTTTTCAACGACGGCCTCTCCAAGTTCGACGCAGCCTATGAAAAGGGCCATTTCGACAAGGTGGTGACCACCAATCTGACCTATCAGCCCGAAGACCTGCCGAGCCGTCCCTGGTTCGCCCAGGCCAACATGAGCAAGTATCTGGCCACCATCATTGAGTTCATCAATCATGACGCCTCCATCACCAACGTCTCCACCTCCACAGATAAGATCCATGAGCTTCTGGTCAAATACAATCAGAAGGAACAGAACGAATTCGAGAAGATGCAGATCCATCAGACCCAGTTCTGACCTGCCCTTCTCTCCGCCAGGCACCCGGATTCCGGGTGCCTTTTCTTTTCTTTCTTTTATAAAGGGGGCTGCGCCGGCCGGGAAGATACCTCCCGGTATAAAAAGACCGCTTCCCGCAAAGCCTGAAGGCTCTGCAGGAAGCGGCCGGCAGAGTCCCGGGCGCCTCTTTCTTATTGAAGGGCATGGTCTGAAGGCTTGTGCCCAGAAAGAAACTCTCTGACGTCCGTGACCCCTGCAGGGCTCCCCATAAAGCTGCACTCTCCCTCAAAGGGAAGCACCAGGTCTCCCGGCGAAATGAAACGGGGATGCTCCGCCGCCGGGTATTCCCTGCCCCGGTCCAGAACCAGAAAGTACCGGTCTCCTTTCTTATAGAAAGAAAGCTCTTCGTCCTCTTCAGGGCCGGTCTCTGTCTTTGGCCGGTACACATAGACCAGTTTCTCTTCATACTCTCCCCAGAGGACCTCATCGACCTCAAAAACATCATAAAAACAGTTTCGGTCGTCTTCCCTCTCCCGGTATGTCCCCGCAAGGCAGAGGTCGCTGCCGGAAACGGCTTCCTCCAGAGTAAAATTCTCCCAGCAGGCACCGGCTTCTTCTCCCTGCGGGGAAGGAGCACAGGCGCCAAGCAGAAAAACACATACAATTACAGGCAGCAGATATTTTTTCACGGTAAGCCTCCTTAAAACGTAAAACGATGGATGTCAGCACGGGGGACCTCTCTGCCGGATCCGGGCTTTCGTTTCCCTGGGAAAAGATTTCTCTTCACCGGCCGTTCCCCTTTCCTCCCTTTAACAGACGACAAAAGGTCCCCCTTCTTACAGTCCCCGGGAGCATCCGCGGAAGATAAGGAAGACAGCAGGACAGCAGAATGAAAAGAGAGATAAGAAGAATCCCCCCGGCCTTCATTTCGCAGTATAATGAAAGAGGCCGAAGGGTCCCCTTAAGACCGGCCCTGTCTCCATGCGGCCAAAAAAGCGGGAAAGATCAGAGGGAAGACATCCATCATGACAAGCGCAGAATTTTGTGAAAAACTGCATATCCTGACCGGCCTCATGTTTGGGGGCGGTCCCGCCGCGGAAGCCGGAGAACCCCTGCCCCCGCTCCCGGAAGGCCCTTTCCGTGAGACCCTCCTATGCTTTGACAGGGCCCTTGCCAGGCACAGAGACTTTCTGAAGGGCCTTTACGACATTATGGTCCCCCAGGAAGCTTCCATATCAGAAGGTATCCTCCTTCTTGCCAGGGAACAGCAGGGAGTCTGTTCCTACGGACTGGACCTGCCCTCCGGAAAAGTCCTCTACCTTGACCCGGCCGGAACTGCAGAGCCCCTGGTTCTGTCCCTGGAAGACTTTCTCCTTTATCTGACCGCGATTCAGAGCAGCGGCTATCTGCCCTGTTCCGGCAAAGTCGGGCACTGCAGGGATCTGCTGGAGGACAGATATTCTGACCGGAGACTTACAGGGGCCGCCGGAGAAGGGGCGGTCTACTGCTTTGAAGAGGGCGTGATCATTGCCGTCGCGGGAAACGACGCCTATGCTTCGGCCCCGGCTGATTCTGCCATGGAGACTTTTGAGCGGGTGCGGTCACTGGAAGTCGATTACTTTTAAAAAAGAAAGGCGGGCCTCTCCCTCCATATAGTACAGGCACCTGAAAGGAGACATGATATGAAGCACATCAAATTCCGTTATCACCCCAATCTCTACAGCGACGAGATCCTGATCCATGACAGGAATGTCTGCAGCTGCTGCGGAAAAGAAGTCACAGAATATATCGACCAGATCTATGCCGCAGAGGAAGTGGAATGCATCTGCCTCTCCTGCGTCAGTGACGGCAGCGCCGCGGCAAAATATGACGGCGAATTTATCCAGTACGCAGAGAAGGTCTCCGATCCGGCAAAGAGAGACGAGCTCTTCCATCGGACTCCCGGATATATGGCCTGGCAGGGAGAGAACTGGCTTGCCTGCTGCGACGATTACTGCGAATACCTGGGCCCTGTGGGGATTCCGGAGCTGGAAGAGATGGGCGTCAAGGAGGAGGCCCTGAGAGACTATGCGGCCCAGGAGATCACCTATCCCATGGATGTGGTGGAGAAGTACCTTCGAAAGGACGGGGACCTGACCGGCTATCTCTTCCGCTGCCTCCACTGCGGCAGATACCGCCTTTACGTCGATGCCAGCTGATTTTATCCTTTCCGGTAAGAGAAAAGAAATACAGGAATCAAAAAACAGACCGCTCCGCCAGGAGTGGTCTGTTCTGTTTCAGTGCGTTTATAAATGGCCTTCAGATGAAATGGCCGATAAAGGTCCTTCTGTGCTCGGGGCAGGGGCCCAGCTCCCTGATCGCGTCCGTATGCTGCCTGGTGCCGTAGCCCTTGTGCTTTGCAAAGCCGTAGCCTGGATACTTTTTGTCCAGTTCCTCCATATACCGGTCCCTGGTCACCTTGGCCATAATGGAGGCCGCGGCGATGGATATGCACCTGGCGTCTCCCTTGATGACCGGCACCTGGGGAAGATCGATCCCCGGAATGGTGACCGCGTCGTTGACAAGAACAGAAGGGCTTACCTTCAGTCCTGCCACCGCCAGCCGCATGGCTTCGTAGGTGGCCTGCAGGATATTGATCTGGTCGATCCTCTCCGGGGATACCATGACCACCTTCCAGGCCAGGGCCTCCTCCCTGATCTGATCGTAGAGCATGTCCCTCTTTTTGGGGGAGAGCTTCTTGGAATCGTTCAGATACAGGATGTCATGGTCCGGAGGAAGGATCACGGCGCCCGCCGCCACAGGTCCTGCCAGGGGCCCTCTGCCGGCTTCGTCAATGCCGCAGATCAGGCCGCTCCGGGCCAGGTCCCCCACGGCTTCCAGTTCGAACCGCCGCATTTCGGCTACTCTTTTTTTCTCTTCTTCCAGCTTCATCAGCTGCTTTTCTGTCATAACCCTTACCTCAGAAGGAGGATCATTTGCCTACGGGTCCGATCCCGGACAGGGGCCAAATCCTGAAAATGGTCCTTCCTATGATCTCTTCCCTTTTTATATTGCCTACGTCGCTGTAGCGGCTGTCCTTGCTGACCAGCCGGTTGTCACCCAGGCAGAAATATTCGTCGTCGCCAAGAACGATCTCCTCGGCTGCCAGTCCCTGGTATTCAATGGGATCCGCTCCGTAGTGCTCCTCCAGGATCTCTCCGTCGATCCATATATTTCCGTCTTCGTCGATATAGACCGTTTCGCCCGGAAGTCCGATGATCCGCTTGATGTAGTAGGTCCCTTCTTCATATTCATAGGGAAAGACGATGATCTCGAAACGCTCCGGATCCCGGAAGCGGTAAGTCACCTTGTCGGCGATCAGATTGTCGCCGTCCTCCAGGGTAGGGACCATGGAACTGCCGTGAACGATGGTCCTCTGGCCCACGAATTTCACAAGAAGCAGGGCAATGACAATGATCATTGCGAAATAGGCTACATATCCCAGTATCGTGGAAATGATACTTGTTTTGTTCTCTTCCATTACACTTGCGTCCTTTCAGGCAGGCTCCCCTCTTCCGGAACCGTCCCGTAACAGTTTACTACAAACAGCTTAGCCTGTCATTCTTTAAGGTCTGTTAATCTTCCGGCTTTTCCAGGGAGATCCTTCCCATCTTTCCGTTCTTGAAATCGTCCAGCAGGAGCCTGGACGTGCGCAGGCAGTCGGGCTCTCCTCCCTTTAAAAGGAGGTTGCGGGAAAGGGCGATGGCATTTAAAAGCTCCGGCATGGAAAGGTCCGGATCGAAGGTCTCTCCCTCTCTGGCATACTTGCCGGAAATCACCTCCGGATATTCCTTCTGCAGATAGGCCAGCAGATAAAGGGATAGCTCGTTCAGGTCCAGGATCTCCTCCCGGATGGCCGATACCAGGGCCAGGCGGATGCCCACCTCCTGATCCTCGAACTTGGGCCAGAGGATGCCGGGGGTATCCAGAAGGTCCAGGTTCTTGCCCAGGCGGATCCACTGCTTGCCCTTGGTCACGCCGGGCTTATTGCCCGTCTTGGCGCTGGCTTTTCCCGCAAAGCTGTTGATGAAGGTGGACTTGCCCACGTTGGGAATGCCCACCACCATGGCTTTCAGAGAACGTCCTATAATGCCTCTTTTTCTGTCTCTTTCCAGTTTGGCCGCGCAGGCCTTTTCCACGATCTTCCTGATCTGGTCGTTGGCTTTTCTGGTCCTGGCGTCCAGATCGATGACCAGGATGCCCTTAGACTCGTAATACTTCCGGAAGGCCTCGGTACGGACCGGGTCCGCCAGATCCGCCTTGCCAAGCAGAAGGATCCTTGCCTTGCCGGCCGCCAGATCGTCGATATCGGGATTGCGGCTGCTGACGGGGATGCGGGCGTCAGCCAGTTCGATCACCAGATCCACCAGCTTGATATTCTCCTGCATCATCCTGCGGGCCTTTGTCATATGTCCGGGATACCACTGATATTCCGCCATATTTTACCTCCGTCTGTTACAAAGGCCGCACCTGTGCGGTGCGGCCTTCGGCTTTTCACAATATTTATCTTGCGTTCTTGGCTTTGACTCTTGCTTTCTTTCCGCTCAGGCCGCGAAGATAGTTCAGCTTTGCTCTTCTGACCTTACCTTCTCTGACAACGGTAACGCCTTCAACGTTGGGGGAGTGAAGAGGCCATGTCTTCTCTACGCCGATACCGCTGGACTCTTTGCGTACTGTGAAAGTGCATCTTGCACCGCCGCCCTGGATCTTCATGACTGTGCCTTCGAAGATCTGGATTCTTTCACGGTTGCCTTCCTTGATCCTGTTTGCAACGCGGACAGTGTCGCCTACGTTGAACTGGGGTGCTTCTGCCTTGAGCTGTTCTTTCTCAAGCTCTCTGATGATTTCGTAGTTCATTTTTTATCTCCTTCTATTACTGGATGTTCTTGCCTGAATGTCTGCCTCTGATCCCCCGGGGGGACCGCAGATCCTTAAAGCGGCAGAGGACCACCTCTGATTATGTGATGATCTCTTTCATCACTAACGCAACGCGAATATTTTATCACAGGGCGGGACGGGTTTCAAGCATTATTTTCTTCCCGCTCTGCATTTTCTCCGGGATTTTCTACGGCCGGGCCCGTATCCGCCGGACTTTCCTTCCGGATCCTTCTCTTCTTTTTCTTTATGGGCCTGCCGTCGGGTCCCAGGTCCGGATGGGCCTCCATAAAGGCCGCGTACAGCTCCGGCCGCAGCTGCCTGGTACGGATCAGGGACTGCTCCAGCCTCCATGCGTCCACTTTTGCATGGTCTCCCGAAAGGAGCACCGGAGGCACTCTTTTTTCGTGCCATACCTCGGGCCTGGAATACTGGGGATATTCCAGCAGACCGTTCATAAAGGAATCCGTCTCCCCCGAGTCATGGTTTCCCAGGACGCCGGGGATCATCCGGGAGACGGCATCGATCACCACCATGGCGGGGAGCTCTCCTCCCGTCAGTACATAGTCTCCTATGGAGACCTGGTCCGTCACGATCTCCTCCAGGACCCGCTCGTCGATCCCCTCGTAGTGGCCGCAGAGCAGGATCAGGTCCTCCTCCCGGGCCAGGTCTATGGCCATGGCCTGATCAAAGGTCCTGCCCACCGGGGTCATATATACCACCCTGGCTTTCTTTTCCAGACGGTCCTGGATGCTTTTCCATGCATCGTAAACAGGCTGGGCCTGCATCAGCATGCCGGCTCCGCCCCCGTAGGTGTAATCGTCCACACTGTTATGTCTGTCCCGGGTATAGTCCCGGATATTGACCGCCTCCACGGACAGGAGGCCCCTGTCCATGGCCCTGGCCAGAATGGAGGTGTTAAGCCCCTGCAGGATCATCTCCGGAAACAGGGTCAGCACATGAAAACGCATAGCTTTTTCCTTCTCCCTCAGAGGTCTTCCAGACCGGGCATGATCCATACCCGCACGAAGCCCTCTTCCAGGTTCACTTCCTTGATACACTGCTCGATCACGGGAATGAGAAGTTCTCCTCCGTCCGTTTTTTCCACTACGTATACGTCGTTGGCCCCGGTCATGAGAACGTCCTTTAAGGTACCGATCTGAACGTCCTCTTCCTCTTCCCGGGTCACCACCTTAAGGCCCAGAAGATCGGGAATATAGTACTCTCCCTCCTCCAGAGGAAGGGCATCCTTTCTGTCGATCAGAAGGGAGCTGCCTCTGAGCCGCTCCACGTCCTCGATCCTGTCCATGCCTTCAAAGCCAAGGATCACGTACTTTTTGAAGAACTTGACGGACCGGATCCTTAAGGTCTTTCTGATCCTTCCCTTTTCCAGGATCACTTCTTCGAGGTCTAGAAAACGCTGCGGATCGTCCGTGGTGGGAAATACCTTGACTTCCCCCTTCAGTCCGTGGGTCGATGTGATGACCCCTACCTGAAATTCCTTTACCATTGTTCCTCCCGGGCATTTCAAATAAAAAGGGCAGCTGCGCTGCTGTCACAGTGCCTTGCTGCCCTCGATTTTCAGGGTATAAATACCATTAATCAATATCTACGTCCACTCTCAAATCTTCTTTGGAAGAAGCCGCCTTCACAACAGACCGGATCGCTTTGGCGATCCTGCCCTGTTTTCCGATTACTTTTCCCATATCAGAAGGAGCGACATGCAGCTGGATCCTGATATTTTTTCCCTCTTTCTTCTCGGTCACGACGACCTCGTCCGGATGGTCTACAAGAGCCTTCGCAATGACTTCCACTAATTCTTTCATTTGATTGATTTTCCTTCCGATAGTCAGGTCAGAACTGGAAACAGATTATTTGATGCCTGCCTGTTTGAACAGTCTGCGGACTACTGTTGTAGGCTGTGCACCGTTGGCAAGCCACTTCTTAGCTTCTTCTACGTCAACAACAACAGTGCTGGGATCAGTATTGGGATCATATGTGCCGATGGTTGCGATTGCACGGCCGCTGCGGGGGGTAGCTGCATCTGCAACAACGATTCTGTAAAGCGGGACCTTCTTCTCACCGATTCTTGTTAATCTGATCTTGACCATTTTTTCCTCCTTAATTAAACGCTTTGGTTCATTATCAAATTTATTTTTTATATTTCAGACGGAAGCTTTTCTCTTCCGGATCTGCCTCTTTTACTGCTTCCTTTTTGATCAGAAGGGGAAGCCGCCTCCCTTTCTGCCGCCGAACATGTTCATCATTCCGCCCATGCCGCCGCGGCCGCGTCTGCCCTTGGGCATCTGCTTCATCATCTTCTGCATCTGGGTGAACTGCTTGATGAAGCGGTTCACATCCGCGATGGAGTTGCCCGAGCCCTTGGCGATCCTGAATTTTCTCTGAGGCGTCAGGAGCTTGGGATTGGCTCTTTCCTCGGGGGTCATGCTCAGGATGATGGCTTCGGTGCGCTTGAGCTGCTTTTCATCGATGGCGCCTTCCAGATCGGCCTTATTCATTCCGAAGCCCGGGAGCATTCCCAGGATGGAGGAGAGACCGCCCATCTTGCGCATCTGATTCATGCTTTCCATGTAGTCGTTGAAGTCGAACTTGCCTTTCTTCAGGCGGGAAGCCATGTCTCTGGTCTTCTCTTCGTCTTCCTTCTCCAGATTTTCCTGGGCCTTGTCGATCAGGGTCAGGACGTCGCCCATGCCCAGGATCCTGCTGGCCATACGGTCGGGATAGAACTGCTCCAGATCGGAAAGCTTTTCGCCCATACCACAGTAGAGAATGGGCTTGCCTGTCACGGCCTTGATGGAAAGGGCCGCGCCGCCTCTGGTATCGCCGTCCATCTTGGAAAGGATGACACCGTCCACGCCTACCCTCTCATCGAAGGTCTTGGCCACGTTCACGGCTTCCTGACCGGTCATGGCGTCTACCACCAGGATGGTATCCGTCACCTGAACGGCTTCCTTGATGTCCGCCAGCTCCTGCATCATGGATTCGTCGATCTGCAGACGGCCTGCCGTATCCAGAAATACCACGTTCTCGCCGTTCTTTCTGGCATGCTCCATGGCTGCCGCCGCGATCTCGGCCGGCTTATGGTCCGCCCCCATGGTGAAGACATCCACGCCCACCTTTTCGCCGTTGACCTGCAGCTGTTTGATGGCTGCGGGCCTGTAGATATCCAGGGCTGCCAGCAGAGGCTTTCTGCCCCTGGATTTCATCTTGCCGGCCAGCTTGGCTGCTGTGGTGGTCTTGCCGGCGCCCTGCAGGCCCACCATCATGATGACAGTGGTCTGTCCGCCGGGAAGGAGCTTTATTTCCGTCGTCTCGGAGCCCATCAGACTGATCAGTTCGTCGTTGACGATCTTGATGACCATCTGGGCCGGATTCAGGCCGTTCATGACATCCTCGCCGATCGCTCTCTCCTCAATGGATTTGACGAAGTTCTTGACGACCTTGAAATTGACATCGGCTTCCAGAAGAGCCATCTTTACTTCGCGCAGGGCGGATTTGACGTCCGCTTCGCTGAGCCTTCCCTTGCCGCGCAGATTCTTAAATATGTTATTCAGTTTATCTGTTAAGCTGTCAAATGCCATTATTCCAGATCCTTTTTTATTTTCCGGGCCTGCTGCCGGATCCTTTCCCGAAGAGCGGGAAGGTCCGTGTCTTCGCCGGCCATGTCCTCCAGGGCATCCGCGTCGCTCCGGATTGTCTCAAAGCGGCGGATCATTCCCAGTAGTTCTTCGTATTTCTGCATCTGGGCCGTACAGCGTCTGACCAGGTCATGCACCGCCTGCCGGCTGATGCCCTCCGCCTCGGCGATCTCGTTGAGGGACAGGTCATCGTAGACCAGGCGCTGATAGATCTTCTGCTGATGCCTTGTCAGAAGGGGCCCGTAAAAGTCATAGAGCAGGCCCTGCTCAACTATCTTTTCCACAGTCTTACCCTTCCGCAGGGCTCCTCGCCTCTGCATACAAAAAGAACAGGCCGGGATCTTTCATTCCGACCTGTCCTATTCTAGCGAAAGGGCCTGAGTATGTCAAGTATTTTTTCTTGACGTCTTTATCCTTTTTTGATTTCTTTTCCGGTCTCTGCGCTCCGCCTTCCGGCGTTTTCACAGCCTCCTGAGAGTCAGCCCTCCTGTGCTCCTTGCATCTATTCGAATTTCAGATCCAGGAAAACGCTGCCTTCCACCCCGTCCAGCATAATGGCGGCACCGTAGCGCCACATGGAAAAGCGGTAGGGGAAGTAGGGGGAGTCCCCGTATTCCTGCAGCCATCTGGGATAGTCCTCCAGTCTGGCAAGATCCAGCAGACCGCAGAAGGTCTTGGAATCGGCGCAGACGATGGGACTGTAGCCCGCTTCCGAAAGGACGCTGCAGGCAGAAAGAAGGGCGTCCGTATAGCCCATGCGGGCCATATCGCTGGCGGGCTCCTTTTTGGGATAGATCACCTGCAGGGCGACCTCACCGCCGAAGCGTCCGCTCCAGGGCTTCAGATATTCCACCAGACTTTCCGCCTCGTCTCTGCCCGCTTCCTCGTTCCTGGCATTGAGGGTCACGTAGAGAGAAGTGTCCAGCCCTGCCTCCGAGGCCCTGAGCATGTGATCCGAAAAGGTCTCGTCCGGCAGAAACTCCTGTCTGGAATTGAACCGTCCCCCATAGATGCAGACAAATTCAAGGCCCTGGTCCCGGACCTTCTCATAGTCGATGGAGATGGTGCTCTGATTGACGTCGATCCCGGCCCTGACGGAGGAATAGGCGTCGCCCTGATAGGACAGGATCCCTCTCTCGTCCTTGGAAAAGTCCTGGGGGGAAAAGCCGTTCCTGGCCGCGTCCTGCATGGGATAGAAGCTGTAGGACCCGTAGTCGTCGATGATGACCTTGTCGGGGTAGAGCTCCCTGATCACCTTCAGGGTATCTGTTCCCCCCTGGAAAGAAGCCTCCATCTCCAGGAGCAGATCCTCCCTGCCCTGCCTTCTGGCTCTTTCCATGTCCCGGTCCGTATACTTGCCGCCCATCAGGGTCAGATACAGGATGCCTCCCAGGGAAAGGAGGGTGATCAGACACATGATAATGATATTGATCAGATAAAGCGTGTGTAATTTCGGATTTTTATCCCTTTTCATTCTTTCTCCGGAAAAAAGTATCTGCAGAAAACCGTTTCTGTATCAGGGCCCGGGATCAGAGCAGTGCGTGCACCTGGTGGGGATCGAAGCCGCCCTCCTTCAGGGCGCGGATGATCTCTTCCTTGTGCTCGGTGCCGAAGGCCTCGATGGTGATCTTCAGTTCCACGGCTGCGTTGCGGTTGATGGATACGAACTGGTTGTGCTCCAGCTTGACCACGTTGCCGCCGCACTCGGCCAGAATGCCGGATACTCTGTGGAGCATGCCGGGCTTGTCGGGCAGAAGGATGGAAATGGTAAAGATCCTGTTCCTGAGGATCAGGCCCTGCTGCACCACGGAGGACATGGTAATGATATCCATGTTGCCGCCGGAAAGGACGGAGACCACTTTTTTGCCCCTGCAGTCGATATGGCGGAGGGCCGCCACGGACAGAAGGCCGGAATTCTCAACGATCATCTTGTGGTTCTCCACCACGTCCAGGAAGGCTGTGACCAGCTCCTCGTCCGGAACGGTGATGACCTGGTCCAGGTTCTGCTGCAGGAAGGGGAAGATTTTGCTGCCGGGGGTCTTGACCGCCGTGCCGTCGGCGATGGTATTGACGCCGGGCAGGGTGACCACATGACCCTGGCGCAGGGATTCGCTCAGGCAGGCAGCGCCCGCGGGCTCTACGCCGATGACCTTCACATTGGGCTTGAGCATCTTGGCCAGGACGGAAACGCCGGTGGCCAGACCGCCGCCGCCCACAGGCACCAGAATGATGTCCACCAGGGGCAGGTCCTTGACGATCTCCATGGCAATGGTGCCCTGGCCTGTGGCCACATCCAGGTCGTCAAAAGGATGGATAAAGGTATATCCCTTCTCTTCGGCCAGCTCATAGGCATGTTCGCAGGCTTCGTCGTAGACGTCGCCGAACAGGACGACTTCTGCCCCCAGGGCCTTGGTCCGGTTGACCTTAATGAGGGGAGTGGTGGTAGGCATGACGATGACCGCCTTTGCCCCCGTGCGGCTGGCCGCGAAGGCCACTCCCTGGGCATGGTTGCCGGCGGATGCGGTGATCAGGCCGCGGCTCCTCTCCTCCTCGCTCAGGGTGGAGATCTTATAGTAGGCGCCTCTTACCTTGTAGGCGCCGGTCCTCTGCATGTTTTCGGGCTTTAAGTATACTTTGGCGCCGGTCAGGGCACTGAAGTAGTCGGAATAGATCAGCTCTGTATCCAGAGTCACCTGTTTTACTGTTTCACATGCTTCTTCGAATTTTTCCAGTGTCAGCTGCTCACTGCTCATGTATCTGTTTCTCCTGTCTCAGTCTCCGATCAGTAGAACAGGGCGTCTACGAACTGATCGGGATTGAATTTCTGTAAATCTTCTATTTTTTCGCCCACGCCGATGAACTTGACGGGAATGCCCAGCTCGGCCTGGACGGCGATGGCGATGCCGCCCTTGGCGGTGCCGTCCATCTTGGTCAGGATAATGCCCGTCAGATTGGTGACGGAGGCAAACTCTCTGGCCTGTGAAATGGCATTCTGTCCGGTGGTCCCGTCCAGAACGACCCAGTTCTCCCTGCGGCAGCCGGGGAACTCTCTGGAGATGACACGGTCGATCTTGCTCAGCTCGTTCATCAGATTCTTCTTATTATGAAGGCGGCCCGCCGTATCGCAGAGCAGGATGTCCACCTTCCTGGCCCTTGCCGCGTTCACGGCGTCATAGACCACGCTGGCGGGATCGGAGCCCTCGGCTCCCGAAATAATATCCACGCCGGCCCTTCTGGCCCATTCCGTCAGCTGCTCGTTGGCAGCCGCGCGGAAGGTATCCGCGGAGGCGATCAGGACTCTCTTGCCCTGCTGCCTGTACTTGGCGGCCAGCTTGCCCACGGAAGTGGTCTTGCCCACCCCGTTGACGCCGATGACCAGGATGACCGCAGGTCCCTGCTCAAAGTCGTAGGCGTCCTTGGGCTGGCGCATCTGGTTCCGGATCTGCAGCAGCAGCTCCTGACGGCAGTCGGCGGCCCAGCGGATCTTTTCCTGCTTCACCTGGTCCCGCAGATTGTCGATCAGCTCTTCCGCGGTGCGGACGCCGATATCTCCCATGATCATGGTCTCTTCCAGCTCCTCCAGGAACTCGTCGGTGACCCTGTCATAGGAAGCGAAGACCATATCCATATTGTCGGTCAGATTTGCCTTCGTCTTGGAAAGCCCTGCCTTCAGTCTGGCAAAGAGGCCTTTCTTTTCTTCATTATCGCTCATGTATTTTCCTCCGGGCCAAAGGCCCTTTTATCAGTCATCCAGGTCGTCGTCCACCAGATCCACGGAGACCAGGGTGGAAATGCCCTTTTCCTGCATGGTGATGCCGTAGAGTCTGTCGGCCTCCTCCATGGTGCCTCTTCTGTGGGTGATCACGATGAACTGGGTATGCTCGGTCAGCTTGTGGAGATAGCCGGAGAACCTTCCCACGTTGGACTCGTCCAGAGCCGCCTCGATCTCGTCCAGAAGACAGAAGGGCGAGGGCTTCAGGTTCTGAATGGCAAAGAGGAGGGAGATGGCCGTCAGGGCCTTCTCTCCGCCCGAGAGCTGCATCATGTTCTGCAGCTTCTTTCCGGGGGGCTGGGCAATGACTCTGACGCCGGCCTGGAGGATATCCGCATCCTCCATCAGCTCCAGCTTTCCGCTTCCGCCGCCGAAGAGTTCCCGGAAGACCCGGTTGTATTCATCGGCGATGCGGCTGAACTGGTCCCTGAACTGCCTGCGCATGGACTCGTCCAGCTCTTCTATGATGCCCTCCAGCTTGCGGGCCCCTTCCACCAGGTCGTCGTGCTGGGTCTTCAGGAAGGTATAGCGTTCGTTGACCTCCCGGAATTCCTCGATGGCGTTGGGATTGATGCTGCCCAGGGCCCGGATCTGCTTTTTCAGCTCGTCCGCCTGTCTGTGCAGGTCACCGATATCCACGGATCCCTCCATGCGGAGGGCGGCGGCGCCTGCCACTGTCAGCTCGTAGGTCTCCCACATGTAAGCCGCCATGGAGGAAAGCCCCTCCTCCAGACGTTCGATCCTGGAGGTAAAGCGAAGACATTCCTTCTCCAGATCCGTGATCCTGCCGGAGAGCTTTTCCCGGATCCCGTACAGGTCCCGGATCTTCTTTCCCAGGCCTTCCTTCTGTCCGGTCAGTTCCTTCAACAGATCTCTGTCCGCGTTCCGGCCTTCTCCGGAGGCCTCCAGCCTGGCCTGCTGGTCCCGGATCCGCTCGTTCTTTTCCCGGATCTCCTCCCGGACTTCTTCGATGGAGGCTTCCACTTCGGAAAGTTCCTCCTTCAGGCGGGCCTGCTCCTCCGTGATTCGGACCAGGTTCTGCTCCTCGAAGCCGGCCTGCTGCAGGGCCTTTTCCAGACGGATCTTCCAGTCGGCCGCTTCTTTACGAACGGCCTCTTCCCTGGCCTGCAGGGAGAAAAGCTCTTCCTCCAGAGACGTGGAATCCACGCCCAGGGCCTTTTCCGCCTCCAGAGACTTTTCCAGCTCTGCCTGGCACTCGGCCTGCTTCTTTGAAAGCTCCTCGATCTGCAGGATCAGAAGCTCCTGCTCTCTTTTCATCTCTTCCCTGGAGCCGGACATTTCCTTTGCCTTTTCCCGTTCGGAGATCATGTTCATCCGGATGGTATTCTGTTCTATACGCTTTTTCTGCTCCTCCCGGACGGCCAGATCGGCCTTGACCCGGAGGGCGTTTCTTTCCTGCTTGATCTGATCGATCAGCTCTTCCGCCTGGTCCGCCGCCTTCTGACAGGCCGCCTCCCTGGCTCTGAGTTCCTCTATTTCTCTCCTTCTTCCCAGGAGATTGCTGGAGTTTTTGAAGCTGCCGCCGCTGATGGAGCCGCCCGGCATGAAAAGTTCCCCTTCCAGGGTCACCAGACGGATGGACTGGCGGTATCTGCGGGAGACGCTGACGGCGTTCTGATAGGTATCCACCACCACGGTCCTGCCCAGCAGAGAGAGGGCCACATCCTTATAGCGGCTGTCAATGGTGACCAGGGTATCGGCCGTACCGATGACGCCCTGCTCCAGGAGGACCTCTTTCCTGGAAAGGGTCTGGGCATTTTTAATGGCAGTCAGGGGAAGGAAGGTGGCCCGGCCGGCCTTATCCTTCTTAAGCATCCCGATCATCTTCCTGGCGGTCTCTTCATCCTCTGTAACGATGTTCTGGATGCTGCCGCCCAGGGCGATGTCTATGGCCGTTTCATATTC
>DETN01000062.1:0-6475 GCA_002362155.1 Lachnospiraceae bacterium UBA3287
CGGGATCAAAGTTCCTTTGCGTAAAATTTCCGTTTTTGTCCAGGGTCTCTCCGTGCCAAAGGGTAATGACATCTCCCGCATGGGCCCTGACCCGGATCTGGGTATACCCTGCCAGGTTCTGGCCGAAGTCGATGACCCTTTCCCCGGACGGCGTCCGTAAAAGCTTTCCTTCAAAACGTTCGTTTTCCGTCACGGGGACGCTGTCCGTGGGGGCAAGGTTCTCATAGCCGAAGCCGCACTCCCTGACCCCGTGCCAGGACGTGATCACTTCCCTGCGGGCATCATATGCCTCCCCCCGCTGCAGGTCATTTTCCCGGACGGGTCCTTCCTGGGAAGCCTCCCAGGTCCCGTCGCTTGCAAGGACTATCTCCCCGCCTGCTTCCAGCTGGCAGAGAAGGGCAAGGTCCTTTCCGTAGTAATTCGTAAGCCCGTCGATCCCCACGCTTCCCCGGTACCAGCCGTCTCCCAGGGTCACTGTCAGTTCGTTCTCTCCCGGGACCAGAAGGTCCGAAACCTCATATGCCTGGACGCAGAGCCTCTTGTGATAGTCTCCCGTACCGGGGGCCAGGACAAAGTCTCCCACCCGTTTTCCGTTCAGGAAGGCCGTATAGAGGCCGTGGCAGGTAATATAAAGAATACCCTCTCCCGCCTTCTCCAGGGTAAATCTCTTTCTGAGAACGGAGGCGGGTCTTTTTTCGTTTTCGCAGTTCTCCTCTCCTGGCAGCTCCGGATCGATCCAGACGGCCTTCCAGGCAGAAGGAAGTCCTGTCAGATTCCTTTGATTTTCTTCCATGTCAGCACCTCTCCTTCAGCCAGAGCGCGCTCATCTCAAGACTCTTTACGGGGTCCTTTTTGATCCAGTTCTTATGGCTCTCCAGGACCACCCCTTCCAGGCCGCAGGCTTTTCCGGTCTCCAGAAGCCCCTCCAGGTCCATGTTTCCCGTACCCAGTTCCACTGAGTCGGACTTCAGGATGGGGGTCATGGCAGGGCCTGAGAGTCTGCTTCCTCTGTCTGTTACATGCCAGAGCTTCATGCGGCTTCCCAGCTTTTTCATCCACATCTTCGCGTCGGCCCCGCCCTCCGTGAACCAGTAGGAGTCGAATTCAAAATTCACAAGCTCCGGATCCGTCTCCGAAAGAAGAAGATCCATGGCCCGTACGCCGGGCCTTACCTGGGTAAGCTCTGCGTTGTGGTTGTGGTAAAGAAGGGAGATCCCGGCCTCTTTCAGCCTCTCTCCCGCCCTGTTCAGACGAAGGGCCAGGTCTTCCACCGCCTCTTCGCTTCCATAATCAAACCGGTACATGCCCGTAATAACGACTTTGTCCGTACCAAAGCTCTCTGCTTCCCTTGCGATTACTTCACCTTCCCTCTCCAGAGAGCCCAGATCCACATGGAGGCTTATGACCTCCAGGCCTGTCTCCTTCAGAAGGCCGTGCCAGTCCAGTTTCCCTCCCCTGCCCGTGGGCATGCCGGCCGCCCGGGTCAGGAGCCTTACCATAAGAGAGCTTTCGTGGATCATGAAGCGGTTGAGCTCCAGTCCGTCGTAGCCGGATCTTTTTACGGCCTTCAGGGTTTCCAGGGCCTTTTTTTCGGTGGATGTTACCGTTCCCAGCATGATCTGCTGTACGCCTTTTTTCATATCAGTCTCCTCCAGCGTTTTCAATGCAGTGCTTCTGCAGCCGGGACAGGCATAAAGCCCCCTTTCCCGCGTACTTACAATTATTTTAGTAAAGGCCGGAGAGCCTGTAAAATCAAAAACTGGTGACGGATTACAGAAATTAGTGTTGTTTCACTTTTTCGGGAGAAGAAAGATCTGTTGTGCGGGCCTGGGCGAAAAAATATCTGTAAAGACCCGCAGCATGGAAAAGACAGGATTTCAGAACGGAAAGAGGAACAGAAGGATTCAGCGCCGCTCTCTCCCGGGCCGGGGAGACCTTTGCTCCCTATATATCGGCCCTGGAAAGAGCGGTCTCCGGCAGATATAAATAAAAACAAGTGCAGCCGGCCGGGATCATGCCTCCCTGTCAGCTGCACTTACACAGTACTGAAAGAGCCCTGCGCCGGTCATCAGTCCGGCACAGGGCTCTATGGTTTTTATGGGTTCCGGTCCTTCCCTATCTGATCTTTCCCATGATGGCTTCCGAGGATGCCGGGTCCAGGAAAAGGACGTTGGAGGGGAAGATGACCTTGGCCAGCCAGATCAGGAAAACGAATACCAGAAGAGGGATCAGGCAGGATGTGACCAGCATGACAGCCAGAGATTCCAGGGTGCTGTCCAGGTAAGATGTGATCTTGTCCACAGTCTCCGTCGTCACTGTACTGAATTCGTTAAAGAAGCCGCTCTCCGAATCTCCCTCGATCTCAAGCTCGCTGTACTCCTCCAGGGCGGTATCGACCTTGTATGCCTGGGTCTGGTAGACCATGTCCGATAAAATGACGCTGGCGGGAACGATCATTACGATGATCACGGCAACAAAGGCTATCTTAAAGGCATTTTTAAAATACGATTCTCTGCCCGTAAGGACAGCGAAAGCCAGGACCGCCAGAGCTATGGGAACAAGAATCGTAAAGGAGAAAAATCCCGAAAAGCCGACCAGAAACTTCTCCAGATAGAGGGCCGAGAGAATCAGAAGGAAATATTTGGCCAGCTCCGCCAACTGGTCTGCCAGAGGGGTGCACATATCTCCCGGCAGAAGAGACAGGGTGGCCGACGTGGCGGCGGCGCCGCCGGACAATGCCATGACCGTCTTGATCTTCTCATCCGTCTGCTCAATGGTATGTTTGTGGTTTTCGGGATTGGCAAGCCAGGGAGATACTACGGTAACGGAAAAGGCTGCCAGAAGTACAAATACGGCGATGACGGTCAGTTTTCTCAGATTGATGAATCCCATGATACCCTCCCTTATTTAAACTCGATCCTGTATTCGGATGCATTCGGCAGGCTTCCGATAAACTTGGTGACCAGATTTTTCGCCTGGGCGTCGGACCTGTCCAGGATACCGCTTGCCAGAGCTTTTTCCCTTGCCGTGTTCTCGAACTCGGTCATTGAGATGTTGTAGTCCTCCAGGCCCATGGGATTCCACAGGGAATCCTTTTCCGAATAGATCTGGAAGGTGTCTCTGTCAATTCTGACGAACTGGATCTCCGAAGGGGGAAGGGCCACAGTAATGACCTGCCTGTCCTCGTCGGTCTCCACGCGGACTTTCGTGAAATCCACGCCGGCCATGACAGACCCGTCATAGCTGTAGACGAATCCCGAAGTGGTGGGTATGAAGTAAAAGATCTTCTTTTCCTTGGTATAGGTCTCCACCTGGGTGAAGTAGTATTCCTGGGTGATCAGAACCCCCATGTCCGACAGGCCTTCCCGGATCATCTCCGAGCTGGTGGAGATCAGGACCCTGTCCTTTTTCTCCTTCTCGGGCTTTTCCGTGACTGTCTTTGCAGGTTCCGGCGTCTGCCCTTTTTTCGTCACAAAGCTTACGCAGAGGATCAGGGAAAGGGCAGCACAGATCAGTATGACGCCGATATAAAAATGATTAAGGTGCCGCTTGATGAAGTCCATATCTGCCTCCTTTTTTCTTTCGCAGCCTGTGAACGGATCCGGGAACTTCCCGGGGTCCGTATAGTAGCTTTCCGGACCTGCCCTGCAGGGTCAGGACCGGGGGTCCGCTTGGGAACCCGGAGGCCATTTACGGCCCCTCTTACCTGATCATATTTTATCTCATGGCTTTCCTCCTGCACTAACATAGTCTGTTTATATTTTCTGCAGTTTTCAGAAAAATGTACACATTTTTTCCAGGACAACGTTTCTTTTGTCCAGGGAATACATGCAATATGTAAGCAGCAGAAAGGAATTCCCCGAAAAAGGCCTGACAGAAAGAGCCGCCTGCCGCGGATCGCGGCAGGCAGCCCTTCCTGTCTTTATATTGGTGCATATGTTATGGAGACAGCTTTTTTATAAAGAAGGCTTCTTCTTCGGGATTCCCCGCCTTTAGAATCTTTCAGTTCCCCTCTGCCGGGATCTGATTGAGCACGGCATTGATTTCCGCAAGCTGCTTTTCATCCAGCTTAAAGCCGCCCTGCTGCAGGAGCTTTTTCAGGCTCTGCCTGGCCACCATAGCCTGTACGGCCGGATTGTCCGGAACCTTTGCATCGCCTCCGGGCCTTCTGCTCATAAGGCCTGCCAGGAAGGCCGCGCCCTTTTCGGTCCTTCCGATCTCTCCCATGGTGGAGTTGACAGAAAGGAAGCCCTCCCTGTCCATGGGATCCTTTTCGGGCTCGTCGAACCAGTTGCGCACCTGGTCTGCAGATGCAAAGTAGGCGGGATTGGGGGTATCCACGCGGCAGATCTCCATTTGGTCCCTGCAGCTGCCTGATACGGCCTCAATCCTGTGGGTCCCGGTGATGGGAACGCTGAAGGTAAAGACATGGCTTCCTTCTTTGGTCTCAAACTCTCTGCCGTCCACGAAGAGAGTGACCCTGTCCATGTTGGAATAGACTTTGATCTCCGTCACAGGCTCGATCCTGTCATGATAGCGGCTTCCGCAGAGATGGACGAACTTCTCGCCGGACCACCAGGCCTTGTAGATGTAGTAGGCGTCCTTCTTCTGCTTTCTGTCGAAGGTAATGAGGCCCTTGTGGTTCTTTCCGGGATCTCCCGCTTCGTCCCTGCCGGCGGCCGCGAACTCAAACATGTTCCAGCAGTAGGTGCCCCAGAGATAGGGGCGTTTTGAAAAGATCTCCAGCATGTGCTCGTGGTAGAGGGCCTGGTAGGTCTCTGTAAAGTCTCCCTTCTCGGGCTTTGGAGACTGGAGGGCAATGGAGGAATCCGCTCCGTACTCGGTAAGGCCGATGACGGTGTCCGGATGCTTTGCATGGAAATCGTCCAGCCAGACCTCGTTGTCCGTCATATCTCCCACATACCAGCCGTAGTAGAGGTTGTAGCCCCGGATATCGGGCAGCTGCACCAGGGGGCTGTCGGTCTCCAGCAGGAAAAGGTTGGCCATGGCGGATACGCGGCCGGGATCCATGGTATGGACCAGGTCATTGAGGATCCGGTGGTTCTCCATCAGGTCCTCTGTCACGCCGTTTAAGGTGATCTCGTTGGAAAGGGCCCAGCAGATCACGGAGGCATGGTTGTAATTCTGGGTGATCAGCTCCTTCATCTGGCTGATGGTGTTCTCCCTGCCACCCTCCATGTGGACCGTGATATAGGGGATCTCGGCCCAGACCACCATGCCCTTTTCGTCGCACAGGTCATAGAAGTACTGGTCATGCTGATAGTGGGCGAGGCGGATGGAGTTGGCCCCCACGGAGAGGATCAGGTCCATGTCCTCATCGTGCATCTCTTTTGTAAGGGCGTTGCCCACTCCCAGACGGTCCTGGTGGCGGGATACGCCGTGCAGGGGATAGGACCTTCCGTTCAGGAAAAATCCCTTTTCGGGGTCAAAGGAATACTCCCTGCAGCCGAAGCGGTCGAAAACCCGGTCCGCTTCCTCTCCGTCTGCATAAAGGACTGCCTCTGCCCGGTAAAGATAAGGGTCTCTCAGGCCGTCCCATCTGTGTACGCCTTTGATCGTAAGGGAGCCGCTGCCGTAAACCTTTCCGTCCTTTTTGGTCAGGGAAAGCTCCGTTTCCCCGATTCCCTCCACGGATACGGTGATCCGGTCGGCCTTTCCCGCGGAATAGGTCTCGAACACGATCTCCGCGTCCTTTCCCTTAAGACGGGGGGTGATCTTAAAGCCGCTCCCGCCATAATAGTCCAGATCGAAGTGGGAAGCCTCGGTCACGATCATGTATACGTCCCGGTAGATGCCGCCGTAAAAGGTAAAGTCCGCTTTCTGGGGATAGACTCTTTCATTGGGGGAATTGTCCGCCAGGACTTCCAGCTGATTATTATCCTGCAGAAGGTCCGTAATGTCCGCCCGGAAGGTGGAATAGCCCCCGTCGTGGACTGCGCAGGTCTTTCCGTTCAGGATGACCCTGGCCGAGGAATTTACGCCCCGAAACTCCAGGTATACCCTCTGTCCTTCCTTCATTTCAGGTCTTTCAAAGGTCTTTTTATAGCTGCACTCTCCCCTGTAATACATGGCCGGGCCGGTCTGGCCGTCCTGTGCATTCCATGTGTGGGGAAGGGTGACCGGGCAGGATGCTCCTTCCTTTTCAAAGATCCATCCTTCGTTAAAAAGCACTGTTTTTCTCATAGAATTCTCCAATCTCCCATATCATGCCGGGACCAGAATGGGGTATCTGTCATCTTACTGTTTCTCAGCTGCGGCAGCTTCCCTGGCGGCTGCGATCCTCTTCTGGACCCGGATCATTTCCTCTCTGTCCAGAGTGCAGTTCTTCATGGCGATCAGGGTCACGATCCAGCCCAGGATGGGCACTACATACATGACCGCCATGGTCACCCAGAAGATAGCGCCGGTAGCAGGGTCGCCGGGCTGGGGACGGGCCGTTCCGTGATAGCCGGCT
>DETN01000062.1:6596-13498 GCA_002362155.1 Lachnospiraceae bacterium UBA3287
CCGCTTCTGTCCAGCTCCGCGTCGATGACGTCGGCCATGAAGGAAGTGGAGGCTGTGGTAACGCACATCTTGGCGCCGTTAAGGGCCAGGTAGATGAGGACGTAAAGGATCATCGTGGGCCCCATGGAAGCGATGCTGTGGGTGCCGATGCCGCTGTAGTTGACGGCCGCGAAGAAGGCGACTGCCACCAGAGAGATAACGATACAGACCCGGGACCAGGTCACGATGGCCTTTTTGGAGCCGTGCTTACCGGCGTATCTGGCCCCGAATACGGCAAATACGATGGAGGGTGCCATGGCGATCAGGTTGAGGATGGTGGCCATGCCCATGTTTCCGATCAGGATACCGGAGAGCATGATGGAGATAATGCCCTGGGAAGCCGTAACCTGGGCGATCTTGTCGGAGGACTGGGCCGCAATATAGCTCTGCAGGGCCTTATTGTGGACCAGGACCTCGATCATGTCTTTGATCTTCAGCTTTTCCGACGCGGCAGCGCCTCTGTAGTACTCGGGCCTGTCATACTCGGAAATGCCAATGGAGACCAGAATCACGCCGATGAAGCCCAGCAGCATGAAAAGTTTTGCCAGAGCCGCCATAAATTCCAGATTGACCTGTCCGCCGAACCTGGGCAGCATGATGTTGTTGGATACGATGGCCAGTACCATGGGGACCAGGTAGTTGAAGGCCGTGACCCAGACACCGATGGTGGGGCGCTGTCTGGGATCATTGGACATGATGGCGGGCAGGGTCTGGGCCGTCATGTTCTGGGCCGTGTAGCCCAGGATATAGACTACGTAAAGGACGCAGTAGGCGGTAAGGCCTGCGGCGCCGGTAAGACCCATCCTTCCTATGCCGTCATACATAAGCAGCAGGGCCGCAGCTTCCAGGACAAAGCCGCCGATCAGCAGGATACGGAGCTTGCCGAATCTGGTATCCACCTTGTCGTAGACCAGGGCCAGCAGAGGGTCGGTGACCGCGTCCAGGATCCTTGAGGAAGTCAGGATCGCGCCGGCTGCCAGAGCGGAAATGGCAAAGCCCAGTCCCGCGATGTAGCTGGCATAGGTGTTCATCAGTGTGTAGACGGTCATGCCGCAGAGGGCGTTGGTCGCATAAAGAATGATCTGCCATAACTTGGCGCGCCTGTACTGCACGCCGTCGATCTCGCTCTGGGTAACTTTCTGTTTCGCCATCTTCTCCTGTCCTCTCTTTCTGAATTTAAATGGGATTCCTCCCTCAGTTTCTGTCATTATTATAGAAACAGACCTTTCTGACAGAAAGCCAATATTCCGCGGCCAGTTACACTTATTCGTGTTGTTAACTGGTATTTTTCAACATCTGCCGCCTTGCAGGGTCCTTCGTCTTCTGCCGGGATCTTCCTCAAACAGGCCGGAAGCAGCGGCAGACAGGGGCATAAAAATACAGAAAAGGTGCCTCACAGCCTTCTCTGTCATATATCATAAATTCATGTTGTTTATAAACGTTTTTCCGATATCCCTGCCCGGCTTTCCGATATGGAATTTCTGTTACTCATCTGCAGGGCAGGGGAAGCTTCTGCTATAATAAAAAAAGCTTCCCCTGAAAGGGAAGCATTCAAAAGCACTGGATCAGATTTTAAGAGAAGAACATATCGCTAGGAGAAAAGAAATGGCTTCGGTTATTACAAAGGGAGAACAGAATCTCTCCCTCCTCACTTCCCTTCTTCCCGCCAACGAAAGATTCTATATGTGGTGCTACGACCAGGAAGGAAAGTTCCTGGGCACCTCCTGCCCGGAAGAATACAGGCAGACTCTGGACCGCGCCCTTCATATCCTGGGAGCCTTTGAAAAAATGCAGGCCTACGGCTCGGATCCGAAAAGGACCATGCCAGTCATCATAGGATCTGCCATAGACATGCAGTGGGCTGCCGTCATGGACCAGGGAAGGACCGGAAGCGTTGTCCTCTTACTTGGTCCTGTGTTTTACGTTTCTCCCGACAGGAACAGGATCCTTGGAGCCCTGTCATCCTTCAGCGACCGGATGGACGGAAGGGGATTTATCCGCGGATTCATGCAGGCTCTTCCGGATCTCCCGGTCCTTTCCTATGCCATCTTCAGCAGATATGCCATCATGGTCCACAATACCGTGAACGAGCAGCAGCTGAGCATAACAGACCTTGACAGAGGCCTTACGGATAAGGATGTACAGGCAAGTCCGGCGGACGTAAGAGACCGCAGTCAGATCTACCGGGCGGAAAAAGCCATGCTGCAGATGGTCAGGGAGGGCAACATCAACTATCAGGGAGTCTTCCAGAACTCCGCAGCCTTAAGTCCCGGGGTTCCTGTCCATGGAAAGGACCCTCTCCGCCAGGCCAGGACCAGCGTGATCGTCTTCACCTCCCTGGTCTGCAGGGCTGCCATGGAAGGAGGCCTCTCTCCGGAGGTCGCCTACTCTCTGGGAGATTCCTATATCCAGGCCTGCGAGGACTGCAGGGATTCGGGCGAGCTGAGCGCCCTGGCCCACGCAATGTATCACGATTTCATCCATAAGGTCCATCAGCTCCACGTAAGTCCCGGCATGTCCCACGCCATCCAGAAGTGCTGCGACTATATAGAAATGAACCTGGGCGCCAGAATCCGGGCCTCGGACCTGGCAGCCCTGGTGGGATATACGGAATACTATCTGACAGTCAAATTCAAAAAGGAGACCGGCATGTCCGTCAGCAGCTATGTACGGGCGGCCAGAGTGGAACGGGCAAAACTCATGCTCCGGTCCGGGGACCTGTCCGTAAAGGAGATCGCCGAGGCCCTGGCCTTCAATACGCCGGGCTACTTTATCCAGAACTTCCGGGAAGTCACAGGCCTTACCCCTGCCGAATACAGGAAAAAAGTCCGGGAGGATAAGACAGACACGCAGTTGTAACCGTTTAGCCGGCCGTATAGGAAGATGCATATGTGACCGCGGATGTCGTTATTCCCTGCTCCGAAGACAGTCCTTTCTCCGGACGGTTCTTACAGACTCTGCGCCCAGGCCTTCAGGGGGCCGGGATCCGCGCTCTGAAAGAGTTTAGCATCCGCTACGGGTGCCCCTTTGACAAAGGGCTGGAGCTTCTGGGCCGTTTTGCCGATCCCGCTTCCGCCGGATGTGGCAAAGGCAGCCACCTTCTTGCCGGTAAAGTCATGGGCCTGGCAGAAGTCGTTCACTACGCCGGGAGCGCCGCCGTACCAGATGGGAAAGCCGACCAGGACCGTATCATAGCTTTCAAAGTTTTCCACATCGCCCGCAAAGGGAACTTTCTTTTTTCCGAATTTCTCTCTGTTGCAGCGGGAAAGAGGATTGATGTAGTTGAGGTCGGCTGCCGTGTAGGGCTTCTCAGGACGGATCTCAAAAAGGTCCGCTCCCATAGCTGACGCCAGGCTCTCAGCCACCCCTCTCGTTCTTCCGCTTTCCGCGCTGAAATATGCTACCAGTGTTTTCATAGACAAACTCCTTCTTTCTTTACAGAATTTCGATGTTCTTATTCAGGCAGATCCCCGGCGGAAACAGTCCTTTAAACAGGGCCTGTTTTCCCGGGGATCTTTTATTGTCCGCGCCTTTCCTTCCGCTGCGGGAGGCTCTTACTCAGCGCACTTTCCCAGGCACTTTTTATGCCACTCGGGCGCTTCCGGCATGGGGGAGCCTGTGAACAGGGCCGAAAATACATGTCTGTGGATGATCAGAAATACGGCTGTCATAATAAGGAAGCATTCGATAATGGCTCTGATGGTCTGTTTCATTTTTCGTTTCTCCTTTCATTTCCGGTGCCGGGAGGCCCTGCAGGGATTCCATGCGCCCGCGATATTTTAATTGTCCGCGTTTAAATTGTGTGCAATGTTTATGCGTTTATCATAGCATCACACAGGGCCGGATGCAAGCATTCCAATCCGGCCTCATGACGTCTCTGCATCACAGTCCGTACATACGGCAAATCAGAAGACGGATGCACACCGCATGCCCGGAGACCCTCCGGTGATCGATGTGCATCCGTCTTCTGTTCCGGAATCTTCCGGAATCTTTCTTCATTTGATTTCCGGTTTTCCTCAGAGAATCATCCGGTCTTTCAACTGTATTTTTCCTGCCTGCAGCAGCACATTCTCTTACCATGGAAAATCTTCGGGATCAAAGTGATATTCAATATGCAGTTTCGGATAATATTCTTTTTTCTTTCTGTCTTTTTTTTTATTTTTTCCTTAAAAAGCCGCTCTTTTGCCCGTCCCTGCAGGCCGTGCCTTTCATATCCGGCCTTTCTTCAGTAATCGGCAGGATCATCAGCCTGCCAGTCACTGCCCTCTTCCAAATATCCTTCCGTAAAGTAATCATCGGCGATACAGTTTACAGCAGCATTGCCGTTAAGTCCGTAAATGCTGCCTGCGGCAGGACTGTAGAAGGCCGAAAAGATATTCGCGGCAGCAATGCTTATTAAAATGAACACAACAATGGCAGCGGCTCCCGCAGCCAGTTCTCTGTAGAAAGATATCTCCTGTGCTTTTACAGAAACATCCTCTCTGATTCTTTCTCTTCCTGCCTTTGGCGCTTCTTCCTGCACAGAGCCGTAAACAAGGATCACAGGGTGGCCTTTATGAGAGGCCGGACGGCTCTCCCGGCCGGACCGCTCCTCAGCTGCGGTTCTTACCCTGCTCTTTTCACGGATCAGTTTTATTGCGCAGTCGACACACACCAGGCAGTGCTTTTCCAGCAGTGCCTTTTCCTCGTCCGTGCATCCGCCCTTTCCATAGAGGGAAATCATTTGTTCTGCCATGCCGCAGGAGAGACGATCGTTCATGTCAATATACCTTTCTGAAAGCAGCTCTGCACGGCGGGCCGGGATGGCGCTCCTTACAGATTTGCTTTTTTGTTTGCCTCCTAAAGTATAGCACTCTTTCCTCTGCAGGTCATGGCATTCCTCTTATGATATGCTGCTCTGCCAGTGTCAGATCCTTTTTGATTCCGGCATTCCATGCGGGAGGGCGGCCATAAACAAAAGCAGGGGCCTGACAGAAAATCTGCCCTGCCCCTGCTGCAGTACCTGCACCATAAAATTTTTTCAGCTCTTCCGCTCACCGGGACCTTGTTCCGCTGTCTCAGTAATTCACTTCCGCATCCAGCCCGGAAAGGACGGCATCGTCCTCTATGGGGTTGTCCCAGATGTCCAGTTCTTCCAAGGACGGCAGCTCTTCCAGTACATCCACCTCTCTGATCTCATTTTCCGACAGATCCAGAAAGTTCAGCGCTTCCAGATCCTGCAGGGGAGTAATGTCCGTGATGCTGTTGCCGGGCAGGTACAGTACCTCCAGATTTACCAGCTTCCGCAAAGGACTGATATCGGAGATCCGGTTGCCGCCCAGGTCCAGGAGCGTCAGACTGTCCAGATCCTCCAGAGGACTGATGTCGGAGATCTGATTGCCGTAAAGACTCAGATATTCCAGATTTTCCAGGTTTTTCAGGGCATCTATATCCCGGATACGATTATCGGACATGGAGAGAGTGCTCAGGTCTGTCAGGTCCCGAAGGGGCGTAATGTCTTCGATTTCATTGCCGGAAATATACAGGCCCTCCAGGTTTCTGAATTCCGCCAGAGCACTGATGTCCGTGATTTTTTCGTCTTCCTCTTCAAAATCTGCGGAAAGATCGATCCAGGTGATGGAAAGCACATCGCTGTACATGATGTCTTCCTCTTCGATCCCGGTGATCTCGCGCACTCTCTCTTCCAGCACCGGGTCCTTCCAGTCTATGACATGATCCTCAGTCAAAACGATCGGGCCGCTGTAGTCGGACAGTTCATCGTAATCATCAAAGTCATCTTCCTCCAGACCATCCAGCATATCTTCCAGTCTGAAATGCAGGGCCATATCGTTTGTGACAGTAACGAAGACCGCTGCGATGATCCCCACAGCCATACCAATAATGAGAACCGTGACAGCGATTATGGCTCTGGCATCCAGTCCTCTTCTGTAAGGCCTTCTCATCAGAGACTCTGTTTCTTCGAAAAGCCTGTCTCTGGGTCCAGCAGTGCTCTCGGGGAGCATTTCTTCCTGCCCTGCGTCATATACATGTACGGCGGCATCTGCATGGTCCCGGCTTTCCGCCCGGTAGTCCCTCTCAAACTGACTGTTCTCCCTGGCCTCCTGCTTATTCTTTTCATGGATCAGCCTTACGGAGCATTCGATACACTCCGCACAGTGCTTTTCCAGAAATCTCTTTTCCGCGTCTGTACATCCGCCTCTTGCATAGCGGGGAATCATCTGTTCCGCTATGCCGCATGCAAAACGATCGCTCATGACACTGTTCCTTTCTGTGCAAAACCGTGCTGCAGGGGCGTCTGCGCCTTCCTTACAGACAGGGCATCTGTGTTCTGCCTTTTCCCCAGTATAGCACTCCATGCCCTGCAGGTAACAGCAATCCTGTTAAGAATAAGGTCCCGCAAAAGGGTCCGGTCAGGGCGAAGGGGCAATCCTTTTCCCCGGGGCGGAACCTGGGCCCGGAATGCACGGAAATATGCCTGAGATCCAGGCGGCAGAGGGCGGACAGGCAGTAAAAAACACGGCTTTTGTCAGAAAATAAAAATCCCATCAGGAAAGTACCATTCTTTCGGTACTTAATCCTGCTGTTTCAGAGCCTGCAGGATTTCCTCCGGAGCAGCTTCCGGATTGGCAAGGATCAGGTCATAGATCGGACGGATACTGTCCTCTTTCGTCATAAGGCGGTCTGCAATGGCTGCAGAGTCCAGACCTTTACCGATTCCCGCTTCAACCTGACTGATCAGCATCATTCTGGCGCCTTCCTTTATTCCTTCCTTTATTCCTTCCTTTATTCCTTCCTTTCTGCCTTCCTTTCTGGCAAGTTCCTTCTCATGTGCCAGTTCCATTTCATTATAATCCGCGGGATAC
>DETN01000138.1:0-2147 GCA_002362155.1 Lachnospiraceae bacterium UBA3287
GCCTCAGGATGCGTTCATCCCATCACCACTCTCACATGGCATTCCTTTCTGCCTTCCTCATAAGGAATGACGCAGCCCTTCATGCGCTGTCCGTCCACCTCCAGATACTGTACTCCCTTCTCCACGCGGTCCGGATTTTCCACCAGGATATGATATCTGGTGCCCCGGTAAAAACGCTCTATGGTGAAGCCTCCGAAATCTCCCGGGATGCAGGGATTTACGGAAAGGCCTTCCAGAGTGGGATAGATACCCAGGATGTACTGGGAGATATCGGCAAAGGTCCAGGCCGCCGTTCCGGTCAGCCAGGAGTTCTTTCCCTCGCCGAAATTGGGGGCCTCGATGCCGGCCACCATCTGGGAGTATACATAAGGCTCTGTCCTGTGGATCTCGGAGAATTCTTCCGTAAAGGAAGGACATGTCTTTTTGTAGATCTCCATGGCTCTGCTGCCCCGTCCCACCACGGTTTCCGCAATGGAGACCCAGGGATTGTTATGGCAGAAGATTCCTCCGTTCTCCTTATATCCCGGAGGATAGGAAGAGACCTCTCCCAGTTCCACGTGATATCTGGTATAGGCGGGAGCATGGAGGCAGATCCCGTATTTCGTATCCAGTCTTTCCTTTACAGAATCAAGGGCGGTCCTGGCCTGGCCGCTCTCAAGGCCTATGCCTGCCATAACGCAGAAGCCCTGGGGCTCGATGTAGATCTGCCCTTCCTCGCATTCATGGGACCCGACCTTATGGCTGTATGCGTCATAGGCTCTTATAAACCACTTTCCGTCCCAGCCTTCCTTAAGAACGGTTTCTTCCATGGCAGCCTGTTCTTTCCGGATATTTTCCGCCTCTTCCTTCATGCCTTTCAGATCGCACAGATCCGCATACTCTCCCGCATATTTCACGAACATGCCGCCGATGAAGACGGATTCGGCCACAGGACCTTCGGAAGGACCGGATGTCTGGAAGGACTCTCCCGAGTGCTCCGAGAAGCAGTTGAGGTTGAGACAGTCGTTCCAGTCGGCCCTGCCGATCAGAGGAAGGCCGTGAGGGCCCTTATGGCTCATGGTAAAGCCGACCGATCTTCTCAGGTGCTCCATAAGGGGCTTTGACAGCGACGCATCATTATTGAAGGGGACTTCCTCGTCCAGGATGGAAAGATCCCCGGTCTCCCGGATATAGGCGCTGACAGCCGCCACCAGCCAGAGGGGATCGTCGTTGAAGCCCGAACCGATATCCGCGTTGCCCTTCTTGGTCAGAGGCTGATACTGGTGGTAGGCAGAACCGTCCGGGAACTGGGTGGAGGCTATGTCAATGATCCTCTCCCTGGCTCTTTCCGGGATCAGATGGACAAAGCCCAGAAGATCCTGGCAGGAATCCCGAAATCCCATACCTCTTCCGATACCCGACTCATAATAGGACGCGGACCGGGACATGTTGAAGGTGATCATGCACTGATACTGGTTCCAGATATTGACCATGCGGTCGATCCAGGGGTGGTCTGAGGAAACATGAAAGCGTCCCAGCAGGTCGTCCCAGTAGGAACGAAGGGCGCCGAATGCCCTGTCCACGTCTTCCGGGGTCCTGTACCTGCGGATCAGGGCCCTTGCCTTTTCCTTATTGATCACGCCGTGGGACTCCCATTTGTCTTCGACAGCATTCTCCACGTAGGAAAGCAGGAAGACCAGTTCCTTTGTCTCCCCGGGCAGGAGGCTGAGCCCGATCTGGAAGGCGGCGCAGGGAGACCAGCCGGATGCGACGGATCCGCGGCATCTGCCCTCGCGGACGGCCAGGGGAGAAGCGGGGCTTTCATAGGCGCCTATAAAGGTCTCTCTGTCGCTGTCAAATCCATCCACTTTGCTGTTTACGGAGAAGACAGCGTACATGTTCCTTCTTTCTCTGTACTCCGTTTTGTGGTAGACGGCGGCATAGTCCAGGCCGGAGTAATCGGATACGGATGTCCTTTCCGGTTTTTTCAGGCCGCTGATCTCATAGCCCAGATTGGATTCGATCTCCACTTCGCCGGTGGAAAGATTTCTCTGGAAATTCTTCTGATCGTCGTCCGCATCCCACAGGCACCATTCCACATAGGGGAAGATCTGAATGTCCCTGGGACTCTTCCCTTCGTTGGTCAGGCGAAGGCGCATGATCTCGCA
>DETN01000138.1:2305-2766 GCA_002362155.1 Lachnospiraceae bacterium UBA3287
ATATAGATATATTTGCCGTTGGCATCATAGGGCTGGTCATTATAGCGGTATCTGGTGATCCTGAGGAGCTTTGCATCCTTATAAAAGGAATAGCCTCCGCAGGTATTGGAGATCAGGCTGAAAAAATCTCTGTTTCCCAGGTAATTGATCCAGGGCAGCGGCGTCCTGGGCGTCGTAATGACATATTCGCGTCTGTCGTCATCAAAATATCCGAATTTCATACAGGTCCCCTTCCTGATCATGGACGGCATGATCCTTATGCGTCTTTCAATACCCGGCTTTTACGAAAACGATTTTTTGCAAAAGGATGGGTATTGGCGAAAATACACAAAATATTTTACGTAATCGTTTAAGTTAATTTAAGCAGAATACAGCCATAAATGCAAGGTTTTGCCTTGCAAAAATAGGGACCTGATTTTGTGCAATATGTCAAAATTTATCCTAAATTCACGGATATATTT
>DETN01000216.1 GCA_002362155.1 Lachnospiraceae bacterium UBA3287
GTATCCCGCGGATTATAATGAAAGATGTTCGATAAAACGTACGCTGGGGACGGACCGGAAGCACAGGACCAGCCCCGGACCTGTGTATGAACAGGCGGACATAATGCACTGGACGGGTGACTGCCCTTTTGTACAGTTATCAGAGCATTTAGGGTTACATATAATGGAAGTGCAGGTTCGGGCGGCAGATATAACTGCCGCGATGCATGCAGGATGCATGACCGGGAGTATTGTGGGCTTTCGGGACCGGCCGCAGCGGCAAACGGGGATATTGACAGAAAAAGAACTGGGGGGCCGATAAAAAGGGGAAAGGCACCCGGTTTATTTGCGTGTATAAAAGGAGAAGAAAGAATGGAGTCAGATAACCGGGAACAGGACAGACAGCTATTCTATTCTCTTTCTGCTCTTTTTGCCAGTCTGAAGGACGGGACTTATAAGGAAATCCTGGACGATTGGAAGTGGATCATGTCCTATACAGTCCGCTATAAGGGGGCTGTCATCTTTTACCTGGTCCTGGGATTGCTTTCCACCTCTCTGGGCCTGGTCTCCAGCGTGGTCACCAAGTACATGATCGATATCATCATAGGAAGGGATACGGGGAAACTCCCCCTCCTGATCGCCGTTTTCGCGGGATCGGGCCTGACCGGGATCGTCTTTAACAGTATCATCAGCAGGATCTCAGCCAGACTGGACATTGACATCAACCATGATATTCAGGGCGAGATCTTTGATCACATCATCGATGCGGACTGGCTTTCTCTGAGCCGGTACTCCACAGGGGATATATTAAACCGCTTCGGCAATGATATAGGGACCATTTCCGGCAATGCCATCAGCTGGCTTCCCAGGATCGTGATCAGTATCTACCAGTTCCTGGCTACCTTTTTTCTGATTCTGCACTATGACAGGGTCATGGCCCTGATCTCTCTGGCCTCTGCGCCTTTTCTGCTCATGGCTTCCAAAATCGTCATCGGCAGGCAGCGGGAGTACGGGAAAAAGACAAAGCAGATGAATTCCAGGGTCATGCACTTTGAGATGGAGACATTTCAGAGCATGGATACCATTAAGGCCCTGGGCATAACGGGCCATTTCTCCGGCAAGCTCCGGGAGTGGCAGCAGAGGTACCGTTCCCTCTACATGGACTATAACCTTTTTTCCATAAAGACCAGTATCTTTATGTCTCTGGTGGGCATGGGGGTAGAGTTTGCGGCTATGATCTACTGCCTCTTCCTTCTGTGGAACGGATCCATTACCTACGGGACCATGACCCTCTTCCTGCAGCAGCGGTCGGCTCTGTCCGGCGCTTTCGGGACACTGGTGGGACTGATCCCTTCCTTTCTGAACAGCTCTGTCTCCGCCCACAGGGTGCGGGAGCTGGTGGACCTTCCGAGAGAAGTCCGTCTGAGCACTGCCGGGCCGGACGTCCATACGGCCGGGGGATTTACGGTGGAGATGCAGGATGTGACCTTCGCCTACAGGGAAGGAGACAGCGTCATAAGAGATTCCGCTTTCCGGGCAGCCCCCGGAGAGATCGTTGCCCTGGTGGGTCCCTCCGGCGAGGGCAAGACCACCTTGGTCCGCCTCATTCTGGGCATGATGCAGCCCGGGGAAGGCAGCGTCGTAATAAAAGCGGGCGGCAGGATCACCCGGATGAACGCCTCTCTCCGCCATCTTATGACCTATGTGCCCCAGGGCAATACCATCCTGACAGGCACCATCGCGGAAAACCTTCGGAGCGTCCGGGAGGACGCAACGGACGAAGAGGTCATTGAAGCCCTGAAGACAGCCTGTGCCTGGGACTTTGTCAGTAAGCTCCCGGAGGGGATAAACGCCAGTGTGGGCGAGCGGGGCAGAGGCCTTTCGGAAGGCCAGGCCCAGCGCATCGCCATTGCCAGGGCCATCCTGCGGGACGCCCCGGTAATCCTGATGGATGAGGCCACTTCTGCCCTGGATGTGGCGACAGAGCGCCGGGTCCTTTCTAATATCATGAACGGGGATCCAACCAGGACCGTGATCCTTACCACCCACAGGCCTACGGTCCTTACCATGTGTACAAGGGTCTACAAGGTCATGGACACCTCGGTCAGAGAACTGACAAGGGAAGAGGCAGCAGAACTGGCCATAGATTTCTGATGCAGGCCATGTGACCTTTCAGACACTATCTCAATTACAGGTAATATATACATGAAGAATGCAAGCAGCAGGAAAAAGAAAAAAAATAAGGTCATGCGGCCAGGGATCTGGGAGCGACAGAACCGTCTGACCCGGTTCTCCGTACTCTTCTTTATTATCGGCTCCATTATTTTCGGCGCTTACCGCTACCATCTTTCACGGACTGTGGACGGCAGCGCCCCGGAGATTGCCATCGGGGAAGAGGAGATATCCGTCAGCGTTCAGGATCCGGAAGAGGCCCTGCTGGAGGGCATCACCGCCCGGGACCGGAAGGACGGGGACGTGACGGAAAGCCTTCTGGTGGAAAGTCTTTCTCCCTTTGTCAGCAGGAACACAAGGCTTGTCAGCTATGCGGCCTTTGACTCGGACAACCATGTATCCCACGCCTCCAGGAAGCTGATCTATACGGACTATACCAGTCCCCGCTTTACCCTGGAGTCGCCCCTGGTCTTCCGGCTGAATTATAACGATGTCATGGATGGTCTTACTGCCTGGGACTGCCTGGACGGAGATATAACCTCTCTGATCAAGGTCGTTCCGGAAGAAGACTTTACGGTGGAAAAAACAGGCCTTTACGATGTGACCTTCCAGGTATCCAACAGCGCCGGCGATCTGCAGTCCTTTTCCACCCAGGTGGAGATTTATGAAAGCAGCCAGGGACGGGGGCCTGAGTTTACCTTAAGCGACTACCTGGTCTATGTGGACAAAGGAGCAGCCTTTGACCCGGCAGCTTTCCTGAAGAGTGTCCGGATCGGCGGCAGAGATTATGATATCGTAAGAGGAGCGGGAAATTATTACGCCGAGAACCTGCCCCAGGGGACCGAACGCTTTGTGGGGACCGATATGGTGCAGATCGATAATCCCGTAAGGACCGATACGCCGGGCAGCTATACCGTTCGCTATACCATTTCCGTCGATATGTGGAACCAGGAGACCCAGACCGGGACATGCCCCCTGATCGTTATTGTAAGAGAGTGAGTTTTATGGCAGAACAGAGCAAAAACATATCCTATGAAAAAGGGGACGTAAGTCTCTATACCATAGTGACAGACATCCTGCGCAACTGGCTGGCCATCTGTCTGATCATGGTCACGGTGGGAATGCTGACCTATGTATATCTTCATGTGAATTATCATCCTACCTATACCACCAAAGCGACCATGGTCATTACAAGGACCGGCGTAGACAACAATGTTTATGGCAATCTCCGTTCGGCCGCCAGCTCCGCAGAGCGTTTTGCCCAGCTGCTTAACAGCTCCGCCATGCAGAAGGTGGTGGCCAAGGATCTGGATATCCCGGCCTTCAACGGCAGCTGCAGCGCCAGGAATCTGGAGAACTCCAACCTGCTGGAACTGACCGTAACGGCAGATTCTCCCGGCATGGCTTTCCATGAGATGAAGTCTATCCTTCGCAACTATAAGACCTTTTCGGAAGACCTTCTGGGCGATATCAACCTGATCATGCTGCAATCGCCTGCCGTGCCGGAAAATCCCGGCAATCCCATTTCTGACATCAAGAGGATTCTGCAGATCATGGCCATGGCAGGGGCAGCCGTTATAGCTGGCCTGGGCCTTCTGTCCTATCTTCGGGATACGGTCCGTACCCCTGCGGATGTGGAGCAGAAGCTGGATACCCACATTCTGGCCACCCTTTACCACGAGCAGAAATACAGAAATATCTTTTCCCGGATCCGCAACTGGCGAAGAAAGACCAGTATCCTGATCACAGACCCGGTCACCAGCTTCCGCTACACCGAGTCGGTCAAGAGAATGGCTGCCAGGATCGTATCCAGGATGAACAGCCGGAAGGCAAAGGTCCTTATGCTGACCAGCGTTCTGGAAAACGAAGGCAAGTCCACCGTGGCCGCCAATATTGCCCTGGCCATCGCGGACGAGGGCAGGAAGGTCCTTTTAGTGGATGCGGACCTGCGCAAGCCTTCCCTTTATAAGATCCTGAAAATGCAGGATCAGGAATTTGTTTCTCTGACAAAAGTCCTCCGGGCCGAGGATCCGGCAGATATCAGACAGGAAGACCTGTGTGTTCCCGTGCCGGGAACTGCCCTTAAGGCAGTACTGAACAGAACAGGGGCACCTCAGTCCATGGAAATGTTTTCTTCCAGCCGCTTCGTGGAACTTCTGGATATTTTCCGCCGGGAGTATGACTATATCATAGTGGATACCCCGCCCATGCAGCTGGTGGCAGACGCCGAGGAAATGGCTCCTGTGGCAGACGCCTGTGCCATGGTGATCCGCCAGCATACGGTGGAAGCCAGAGATATCAATGACGCCCTGGATGCCCTTAACGGGAATAAAGATCATGTGATCGGCTGCATATTCAACAACGTCCACTCCGGTCTGCCCCTTCCGGGCTCCGGACGCGGCTATGGTTATGGCTACGGCTACGGAAATTATGGATACGGAGGCCATTATGGAAAGACATCCTGAACCCTGGCAGATCCAGGAGGATACCAGGATCGATATACGTGAGACAATAGACGGGATGTGGAAGGCCTTCCTCAGATTCTGGTGGATCATTCTGGTGGCCATAAGCTGTTTTGCTTCTGCGGCCTATTTCTACGCCGGGCACTCCTACGTGCCCCAGTATACAGCCTATTCCACCTTTACCGTCAAAGCCGTCAGTGTCTACGGATACGACGAGGAAAACTACAACATGGCCACAGCCGCCCAGCTGGGCAGTGTCTTCCCCTATCTTCTGACCAACGGCGTCCTGACATCCAAGGTGGCCCAGGACCTGGGCGTTTCCAGAGTGGACGGAAATATCTCTGCCTCGGCCCTGGAAAATACCAACATGATCACGCTGACAGTCACAGCGGATGACGGACAGAAGGCCTATGATATCCTGCAGTCGGTGATCCGCAACTATCCTGAGATCAGCAATCCCGTCATCGGCGAAGTGACACTGCGCCTTCTGGACGAGAGCGGAGTCCCGCAGAGCCCTTCCAACCGGTTCAGTCCCAGGACGGCGGCCATGATGGGAGGCGCCGGGGCGGCAGCCTTATGCCTTCTCTTCCTCCTCTTCTATGCCCTGGCCCGGAAGACCATTAATACGGAAGATGACCTGAAGCGTGTCTTCAACATGCCCTGTCTGGGTTCCATCCCCAGGATGCAGATCAAGCGCAGGAACAACATGCAGGGCCGGGATAAAAGGATCATGGTAGACGCCAAGGGAGCGCCTGCCTATTTCCAGGAGTCCTTCCGCACCATGCGGAACAGAACGGAAAAGATCTGTCAGGAAAAAGGTTTTAAGACGATCATGGTGACCAGTGCCATGCCTTCGGAAGGCAAGTCCACCGTGGCTGCCAACCTGGCTGTTTCCCTGGCCCATAAAGAGAAGAATGTCTGTCTGGTGGACTGCGACCTGCGTAATCCCTCCGCCGCAGACCTGCTGGCTCTGGATGGCAGGGGTCTGGGCATGTCCGGCTATCTGCAGGGAAAGGTCCAGATCCCCAACATCCTGATGCCTTACCGGAAGAGCAGGCATCTTACGGTGATCCCCGGCGGAGAGAGCATCTCGAATCCGGGAGAATACCTGAACAGTGAAAGGTTCCGGACCCTGGTGAAGACTCTCAGGGATCAGTTCGACTTTGTGATCTTTGACACCCCGCCCAGTGCCATTGTATCGGATGCCGCCTCCGTCGCCAGAATGATGGATGCGGGCATCTATGTGGTCCGCCAGGACTATGCCGCCGAGGATGTGCTCCGGGACGGTATGGAAATGCATGCTGGCACAGGAGTCCACATGATCGGCGCCGCCCTGAACAATACGGTGGCCGGCATTACCGGAAGCAGCTACGGTTACGGCAACTACGGCTATGGCCGCTACGGCTACGGAGGCCGCTACGGCTACGGAGGCTATGGCTACGGCTACAGCTACGGAAGCAGTGAGGAATCCGGGGAAACAGACCCGGAAGAGTCAGAAACGTTAGATAAAAGTGAGCTTTGATCCAGTCAGACAGCCTTTTTTCAGTCATCGTGAATTCTCACTTTCTACGGAGAATAAAGAATGCACATTTATGACAGATATATAAAAAGAATACTGGACCTTCTGCTGGCAGCCGCCGGGGCAGTGATCTTATCGCCGGTCCTTCTCCTGGCGGCCCTGGCCGTCCGGCTGGACTCTCCCGGACCTGTTATGTTCCGGCAGAAAAGGGTCGGGAAGCACAAGACTTACTTTGAGATCCTTAAATTCCGCACCATGCGCTCGGACAGTCCCAAAGATGTACCGACCCACCTGATGAAGGATCCTTCCAGGTGGCTGACCCGTACGGGACGCTTCCTTCGGAGGACATCCATCGACGAGCTTCCCCAGATTTTCAACATCCTGAAGGGGGATATGTCCATAGTGGGGCCCAGGCCCGCCCTCTGGAACCAGTATGACCTGATCGAGGAAAGGGATAAATACGGAGCCAATGACGTTACCCCGGGTCTTACGGGCTGGGCTCAGGTCAACGGCCGGGATGAGCTGGATATCGAAGAGAAGGCAAGACTGGACGGAGAGTATGTCAGTCATCTCAGCTTTGCCATGGACCTGAAATGTTTCCTGCGTACGATCAAAGCTGTGATCCGGGCGGAAGGCGTTGCCGGAGAAGATAAAAAATGACCATTCTGATACTGACAAATCATTCCTATATGCTCTGGCAGTTCCGGAGGGAGCTGATCGGCACTCTTCTGGAGAAGCACCGGGTCTTTCTCTGCATGCCTTTCGTAGGTCATGAAGATGACTTTGCAGCCATGGGAGCGGAGTGTATTCCGGCAGACCTGGAAAGGAGAGAAAAAATCCCTTCCGGGACCTGCGGCTTCTCGGAAGCTACCGGAAGATCCTTAAACAGGTCCGTCCGGACCTGGTCCTGACCTATTCCATCAAACCCAATATATACGGAGGCTTGGCCTGCCGTATGGCAGGCATTCGCTACTTCGCCAACGTGCAGGGGCTGGGAACGGCCTTTCAGTCCAGACAGATGGCCAGAGCCGTGACCTTTCTCTATAAAAGGGGCCTGAAGGGAGCGGAAAAGGTCTTTTTGAAAACCGGGCCAATGCCGAAGAATTTGCACAAAGGGGCATCGCCGAAAAGGAAAGGCAGGTCATTCTGCACGGAGCCGGCGTGAATCTGGATTATTTTGCCTTATCCCCGGAACGAGAAGTTCCATTTCCTTTACCTGGGGCGGATCATGCGGGAGAAGGGCATGGACGAACTATTTGCCGCCGTCCGGCGCCTGAAGGGCGATTTTGTCCTGGACCTTGTCGTCTTTTTTGAAGAGAGCTATGAAGACCAGGTCCGGCAGATGGAAGAGGAGGGCATGGCCGTATTCCACGGTTTTCAGAAAGATCCCCGTCCTTTCTACGCCATGGCGGACTGCGTGGTCATGCCAAGCTATCACGAAGGCATGAGCAACGTCAACCTGGAGGCCGCATCTTCCGGCAGGCCTGTAATTACATCGGACATTCCTGGGCGCCGGGAGGCAGTGGAGGATAGAGTTACCGGGATACTCTGCAGGAAGGGGAACACGGAAGACTTTGTCCCGGCCATGCAGAAAATGCTGGACAAAGCCCCTGCGGAGAGGGAAGAAATGGGGCTTGCCGGGCGGAGAAAAATGGAAAGAGAATTCGACAGGCAGTCTGTGGTCCGAGAGGCGCTGGATGTCATGGGACTTTGATGCCATGGTCAGAAAGGCTTGCCGGAAACAGAGAGCCTGCGCGGGGGAGATACTTTGCTGAGATCGGAATTTGTGCTGATTCTGTTCTGGATCGGAGCTATGGCTATAGTGCCCAGATTCATTAAAACAGACCATATGGAATGGATTAGCGGCCGGATGGAGATCCGATCCGACCTGTTATTTGCGCTGACGACCTTCTTTCCTGTCATCTGGATGGCGGGGCACAGAGGCTGCATTGGAGACAGTTTTACTTATGTAAATACATTTGCTCAAATGCCGGAAACCATTTCCGGCTTTTTGAGGTATCTGGACCCTTCCGGAAAGGACTGGGCCTATTATGCTCTTGCTTGTCTGATTAAAGTGGCGATCGGCAATAACAAAATGGTCTATTTCATGATCATAGCTGCGCTTCAGGGTCTGATCCTGGTGAGCGTTTACAGAAAATATTCCATCAGTTATGTGACTTCGATTTTTCTCTTTATCGCTTCTTCCGACTATATTTCCTGGATGTTCAACGGAATAAGGCAGTTCACGGCTGTTACTATCATTTTTTCAATTCACCTCGATACTTGCAA
>DETN01000060.1 GCA_002362155.1 Lachnospiraceae bacterium UBA3287
CACGACGGGTCCCTGAGTACGGGACATGCCAACAGCGCCGGGGATGCCCTGTCCCGTCTGGAGACCATGGTCCTCATGTCCAGCCTGGATCTGCCCGTTTCCGCGATCCGTTCCCAGATCGCCAGCGCCATCGATATCATCGTGCATCTGGGCCGGTTAAGGGACAGGTCCCGCAGGCTTCTGGAGATCCGGGAGGTGGAAGGGATCCGGGACGGCCGGATCTTATTAAGGAGTCTGTATGAGTTTGTGGAAGAAGGAGAAAAAGAAGGAAGGATCATCGGAGCCTGGCAGCGGAAAGAGCCCCTTCTGGACAGGCACAAGCTGGAGGCGGCGGGGATCCGTCTTCCCTAGGATCCGGCCCCGGCATCTGCTGACGGCCCTTGGCCTGACAGGCATGACCGCCTTTCTCTTCTACCGGTCCTGGCTTGCCATGGCAGCCCTCCTGCCTCTTTGCATTCCCATTATGAGGATCCTGGAGGACAGGGCGGAAAAGAAACGAAAGGACAGACTGTCGGAGGAATTCGGGGAAGCCCTTGCCGGGGTCGTTACAGGCATGCGGGCAGGCTACTCCCCGGAGAACGCTTTCCGGGAAACTGCCAGGGACATGGCCTTCCGCTTCGGCAGCGGGGCGGAAATGACCAGAGAGCTTGTCCTGATCACAGCGGGCCTGGACAACCGCATTCCTCTGAACCGGCTGCTGGACGAATTTGCCGTCCGGTCCGGGATCCCGGAGATCCGGGACTTTGCCCAGGTGTTCCTGATCGCCTCCCGAAGCGGAGGAAATATGATCCAGGTCATGGAGCAGACCGGAATCCTGCTGCAGGAGCGGCTGGAGGTGGAAAGAGAGATCCGCCTGCTGGTAAGCAGCAGGCAGCTGGAGCTGAGGATCATGGAGGCAGTGCCCTTTGCCATTATTCTCTACATCAGCCTGACCAACAGGGGCTTTTTCGATCCCCTCTACCACAACCTGGCGGGGGCGGCTTTTATGACCGTCTGCCTGGCCCTCTATCTGGCCGCCTGCGCGCTGGGTGAGAAGATTGCCGATATCCGTCTTTAGAAGAAAAGAGATGCACGAATGGAAAACCTTCAGTGGGGCCTGTATCTGGTCTGCCCTGTTCTGCTGGCGGCTCTGATCCTGGCAGGAAAGAAATATGAGGAGGCAGGGGAGCCCTGCAGAGGTCTGGACCGGGCTGCGGCCTTTCTGTACGGGATCCTGCGGAAAAGAGGGCCCTTTCCCGGGGAAAGGGATGTATACAGGGCCCAGATCCTTCTGGATGCGCCCATGGGAGCGGAGGAAAGGACCAGGCAGTGGTATACAGGCAAGATCAGGATCCTGCTCCTCTTTTTCCTGGCGGCTGATCTGATCGCCGCTGCGGTCCATCTGAGCGCGGTCCAAAGCAGGCAGGTCCGGGAAGGGGGCGTCATCGAAAGGAATACCTACGGAGGCGCCGACAAGGAAGTGGATCTGGAGGCAGACCTGGCCGTACCGGGGGAAAAGGTGACGGAGCACCTTGGGGACTATCATCTGAAGGTACAGGCAAGACGCTATACAAAGGAGGAAACGGAAGCCATGGCAGAGGAAGTCATGGAGAAGCTTCCCGCTCTGATCCTGGGAGGCAATGAAGGGCCGGACCGGGTCTGGAAGGATCTGTATCTGCCCGGGGCCCTGGAGGGCAGTCCCTTCCGGATCAGCTGGAAGAGCAGCTTCTACGGCCTCCTTGATACAGACGGCAGGGTGTTCTGGGAGAATCTTTCAGATCCCGACGGAGAAGATGTGACCCTTACGGCGGTGCTGACCTATGCACCGTGGACTTTCGAAAAAGACATTCCGCTCCGGGTCGTAAAGCCCCCGGAAACGGAGCCCCTCTCCCGCAGGGATGCTCTGGAGGAGCTGCTGGAAAAAGAAGAGGCCCGGTCCCTTTCGGGAACAGAGATGGTCCTTGCAGATACCTTTGAAGGAAAGCGCCTGGTCTGGAGGGAAAAGACAAAAGACAGGTCTGCTGTGGTCTTTCTGGCAGTGTCTCTTGCAGGTATCGCAGGCTTTTTCCTGGGAGACCGGGACCTGAAAAAGAAGCTGGAGGAAAGGAACCGTCAGCTGATCCTGGATTATCCGGGCCTTGCCAGCCGCTTTGCTCTTTATCTGGGAGCGGGCATGAGCGTCAGAAATGTCTTTTTCCGCATGGGACAGGAGTACGAAACGGAAAGGTCAGAGGGAGAGGAGATGCGCTATGCGGGAGAGGAGATCCTTCTCATCTGCCATGAACTGGAAAGCGGCGTTTCCGAAAAGGATGCCTATGAGCACTGGGGAAAACGCTGCCGTCTGCAGCAGTATGTCAGGCTCTCTTCCCTTCTGGGACAGAACCTCAAAAAGGGGAACAAGGCTCTGCTTTCTTCCCTGCAGGAGGAAGCGGCGGCGGCAGCCCAGGACCGCAGGACTACGGCAAAGAAGCTGGGAGAGGAGGCCGGCACAAAGCTGCTCCTTCCCATGGCCATGATGCTGGCTGTGACCATGCTGATCATCATCGTCCCGGCCTGCTTCGGTTTTATGTAAGAAAGGAGTTTGTTATGAAAGAACTGAAAACATTTTTCTGCCGCGAAGAGGGGATGGGGACCGTGGAGATCATCCTCATTATCGTGGTGCTGGTGGGTCTCGTGGTCATCTTCCGAAAACAGCTCAATGACCTTGTGACCAGGATCTTCAGTCAGATCAATGCGGACAGCAGCTCGATCCTGGGATAGGAGGGACGGATACCTGACGGTCTTTATGGCTCTGGTCCTGCCCCTGATCCTGAGCCTGTACTTCGCTCTTCTGCAGGGAGCCCGCATGAACGCCTCCAGGCTGGAGGTGACCTGTGCGGCGGATGCCTCCACCGATGCAGTCATGGCCGAATTTTCCGCGGCTCTTTTTTCCCGTTACGATCTCTTCTTTATTGATACCTCCTACGGATCCGGAAGTCCTTCCGATGCGGCCCTGGAAGAGAGGCTGAATTATTATTTCGGAAAAAACCTTGCACCCGCCCCGGTCCTTTCCGTTTTCGGAGCCGGATCCTTTACGGGACTGTCAGGAGCAGGCGTTTTTCTGACCGGGACCCGGCATGCCCAGGACGCGGGCTTTCTTCCTCTCCGGGAGCAGATCGGCGCCTATATGACGGCCGATCCCGCAGGAGCGGCCCTCTCGGAAGTGACGAGGATCCTGGATCTGTGGCAGGGCCTTCCTGTGGATACACAGGCCCTGTCTTCGGGAATGGAAGGGACAAAGAAGCAGATGGAAGACCTGATGAAAAAAAGCAGGGACAGAAAGGAAGATACCCGGGAAGAAGGGGACGCGGAAGGCGAAGAGACGGGAGAGGGCGAAGCGGAAAATACGCTGGAGGGCCTTGCGGAACTCCTAAGGCAGCCTCTTCTGACACAGGTCCTGGGAGAAGGAGCGGAAGTTTCGGAGGTTCAGGCAGACCTGTCCGGCTTTTTCTCTCACAGAAGCATTTCCGGAGGGACGGGCCTGTATACGGAAAATTCCCACGGCACACTGCCGGCCTCCTCGCTGATGCTGGACCTTTATATAGCGGAAAAATGCGGCTGCCGGGGAAATGTCAGGGAAGGAAGCCTTCTGCAGTATCAGCTGGAATACATTCTGCACGGCCGGGATTCGGACCGGGCCAACCTGGAAAAGACCCTGGAGGAGCTTCTTCTGGTCCGTCTGGCCCTGAACAGCCTTTATCTTCTTCAGGATCCCGGAAAGCAGGCGGAGCTGGAGAGCGCGGCGGCATCTCTGTCCCTGACCCTTCTCATTCCGGAATTCGAGCCGGCCCTGAAGGCCGTCCTTTTGGGTGCCTGGTCCTATCTGGAGAGCATCCGCGACCTGAAGGCGCTGATGAAAGGGGAAAGGGTTCCTCTTATAAAGACAGGAGAGACCTGGAAGACGGGAATAGAAGGCCTGCTCCATGGGGAGACGGAAGGAGCCCCCGAAGAAAGCCCGGGAACCGGCATGACCTACGGCGAGTATCTGCAGATTCTTTTATTTATGGAAGGGACTTCTCTTCGCTGCAGCAGGCTTATGGACGTCATGGAGATGGATCTTCGCAGGACTCCGGGAAACAGCCTCTTTTGCATGGACGGATGCGTAGACGCCTTTTCCATGGAGGCCGCGGCCTTTGACGCTCTGGGCTTTGCCTATACCGTCATAAGAAACGAAACCTATAACTGACAGGGGGAAGGGAGGACAATGCCTTTGTTGAAGCGGCCCAGCAACATAACTGCAGATGGGAAAAGCAGAAGAGATGGTCTCCGGAAAAAAGACAGGCCTCTTTTACGGGCATTGTCTTCCCCTCCCCCTGCCAGCATGACCCTGGAAGCGGCGCTGATCCTGCCGCTTTTTCTCTTCTTTATGCTGGGGATCCTGTCGGTATATGACATGGTCCTTCTGCAGAGCAGGGTCAGCGCATCTCTCTTCCGGGCCGGAAGGGAGGCTGCCCAATATGCCTGGTATGCCCGCTATGCTCTGGACAGCGAAGAAGGCGGGGCGGCGCCGGGAAAAGACAGCCTCCCGGCCAGAGCGGCGGCAGCGGGACTGTCCCTGGCCTGGGTGAGCGGCAGGACCGAGGAACTGGTACGAAAGGAAAATCCCGCGGGAGATGTGCTTTCGGGCGGCATTTCCCTGCTGGGGTCGGAGATCCTTACTGACAGCGGGGAAATCTGTCTTACAGCCTCCTATAAGGCGTCGCCTTCCTTCTCCCTGCCCGGTATTCCGGCCCTTACCCTCCAGAGCACCTATGCGGGCCATGCCTGGACCGGATACCGGCTGTCGGAACTGCCCGGAGAGCAGAAGGAAGAGGAAGATGAGATCGTATATATAACGGACAGGGGCTCTGTCTATCACAGGGACCGGGCCTGCACCTACCTGCGCCCCTCCGTCCGCAGCGTTCAGGGAGCCCTGGTCGCCGGGGAGAGGAGTCTTGGAGGAGCCGTCTATTATCCATGTGAGTACTGCCGCCCTTCGGAGGCGGGATGCGTTTTTATAACGAACTACGGAAACCGCTATCACAGCAGCGCTTCCTGCAGCGCCATTCACAGAAATGTCCGGGAGGTTCCCCTGAAAAGCGTGGAAGGGAGGATGCGGCCTTGCTCCAAATGCAGCTAGAAAACGCTCCTGCCATCCTGTATGAGGAAGGCCGCCTTCCCCTCCTGCTGTTTTTTCTGGCTCTGGCAGCCTTCAGGGACATGAGGGCCAGGACCATTCCCTGCCCTCTTCTTGCAGCAGGGTTTCTTACGGCCCTTGTGCTGGATCTTTGCGGGATCCTGTCGGGGCGCGAAACAGCTTTTTCCCTGCTCCTGTCCCTGATCCCAGGTCTTTTTTATCTGCTGATGGGTCTTATTTCGGGGGGACGGATCGGACAGGGGGACGGACTGACCATCCTGATCCTGGGACTTTTTGCGGGGCTTTCCGATACCGTTCTGATCACAGCGGCGGCCCAGCTTGCCTGCGCTGTCTGCGCGGGGCTGATGCTGGCCGCAAAAAGGGCGGATCTGAATACAAGGATCCCCTTTGTGCCCTTTCTTTTTGCGGCTGCGGCCCTTCTGTATCTGAAAGGAGGCAGGATTTGAAGAGAAATAATGAAACGGACGGATATTTTACGGTGGAAGCGGCCTTTATCGTGCCCATGGCCCTGGCGGTCCTGGTGCTGACGATCTATATGACCTTTTTTGCCTGGGGGCGGTGCCGGATGGTCCAGGATGCCTTGATCCTTTCCATCCGGGAAAGTTCGCAGAAATCCCCCCTTTCCGAAAACAGGATCCGGGGAGAGTACGGACTGAAAAGAGAGAAGTATCCTTTCTTCTCATCGGTCTCAGCTTCTCTTTCAGGCCGGGGAGGAAGGGATGTGACCGTATCCGGGCAGATGAGGATCTCCCCCATGTCCGGGTATTTTCTGACCCGGGGCAGGGGAATGGGATTTACATGCACGGTCAGCACGCCGGACCATGATCCCCCGGCCAGATTCAGAAAGTACAGAAGACTGACCTGCCTGGCAGGAAAGCTCCTTTCGGGCGCCGGACAGGGAGAGGAAGACGATAAGGAGGACGGCGATGGAACTTGAAACCGGCTATTACAGGGACTGCCTGAAATCCTATATGACCATACGGTGCCCGGAGGGGGCAAAGGAGTCGGATTACCGTTTCCGGATGGCGTCGGCCAATCACATAGACGGGATCCTGCCCTGCTCCCTGCGCATGATCGACGACAGTATTTATCTCTATTACGAGATCACGGCCCGTCAGAAGCTTTCCCATATGTACGCCGACAGAATGCTGGATGCCTCGGACCTGCAGAGGATCCTGTCAGAGCTGGCCTCCGCCGGAAAGGAGCTGTCCGCCTATCTTCTGGATGCGGCGGACCTGATCCTGGATGCGGACAAGGTCTACTATGACTTTTCGGAGAACCGTTATTACTTTACCTTCTGTCCGGGGCTTTCGGAAACGGCAGGGGCTGGGGGAAACCGGGGCCTCTATGTTTTTCTGGCCGAAAGGATCGATGCCGGCGACAGGGAGGCGGCTTCGGCCGCCTTTCAGCTGGACGCCATGTCCGAGATGCCGGAGTTTGTCTTTACGGAAAAGATCCTGAAAGAGCTGTTCGGAGACAGGATGCAGCTTCCGGAGGACCCGCCTCCGGGAGAGGAAAGCGTCCCTCTGGAAGAAGGAAGGGACTGGAGCAGCGGCTTTTACTCTGCGGGCGCCATGGAGGATGCCTTCATGACGCCGTCTGAGCCTTCGGAGAAGGAAAAGGAAGGCCCGGGCGGGGGAGAGGTTCCGGCAAAGAGGACCTTATCTGTAAAATATCTGCTTCCCGCAGGACTCCTTCTGGCTGCCGGCATTCTGGCCGCCGCAGGCCGGTTTCTGGATCTGCCGGTCAGGACCTTAAGGCTTTTTACGGCGGGAGCCCTGGCTGCGGGGGCAGCGGCCCTGCTGCTTCTTGTTCTTGTCCTGGCAGAGAGGATAAAAGGGATCAGAAGAGGAAAGAAGGATAAGGCCCCGGAAAAAGAGGAGCCCGAGATGTCTCTTCTTCCGCCGGGAGAGTTTGACCTGTGGCAGAAGGAAGGCGGAAATGACACCGGGCCCGTGCAGACGGTCTTTGTGCCCGGAATATCTGAAAAGGAGGCGCTCAGACTTTACGGGAACGGAAGCGCCAGGGGCCGTACCATCGAACTGGATGCCCTGCCCCATACGGTGGGGACCTCGCCGGACTTTGCGGATATCCTGATCGACGACAGGTCCGTCAGCCGCATGCATGCCAGGATATCGGAGGACCGGAGCGGAAATCCTCTGCTGACGGATCTTAATTCCACCAACGGGACCTGGATCAACGGGATCCGACTGCAGCCGGAGGAAAGCGTCCCGGTGGGAAAGGGAGACGTGATCCGGTTCGGAGAGGCGGAGTTCTGCTGCAGGTAATAGCCTCGCATGACAAAAAGTGATATAATTGCTTTCATAAATATATAAGAAAGCAGGAAGCTCCTGCCGAAAGGATTTTTTATTTATGAAAAACGACAATTGTATCTTTTGCAAACTCGCAAATGGTGATATTCCCACCAGGACTCTTTACGAGGACCAGGATTACCGCGTCATCATGGATGCTTCTCCCGCCACCAGAGGCCATGCCCTGGTCATTCCCAAGGACCATTATGAGAATCTTTACGAGATCCCGGAAGACGTGGCGGCAGGCGCTGTCAGGGTAGCGAAAAGGGTCGCCCTTGTCATGAAGGATAAACTGGGAACGGCGGGACTGAATCTTGTCCAGAACAACGGCGAGGCCGCCGGCCAGACCGTCATGCATTTCCATATGCACATCATACCCAGATACGTGGACGACAAAGCCATGCTTCTCTGGAAGCACCTGGATCTGTCCGATGCGGAGCTGGACGCCATCAAAGATACGATCAACGGCTGAGAAGCTGACTTAAGGCAGGGGCTTTCTTCCAGAAAGTCCTTGTTTTGCATGCCATAATATATTAATATAATCCACAAACGTGTATTATAATTGCAAAAAACACGTCAGTGACCAGGAAAGGAATGACATATGAAGAAGCTTATGATTATGGGCGCCGGCATATACCAGGTGCCGCTGATCAAAAAAGCAAAGGAAATGGGAATCTATACCATCGCGGTCAGCATTCCCGGAAACTATCCCGGATTTCAGTATGCGGATGAAGTCAGCTATACAAATACCATTGATTACGAAGCGGTCCTGAAGGTCGCAAAGGAAAAACAGGTAGACGGAATCGTGACGGCCGGCACCGATGTGGCGGTCATTACCATCGGCCGGGTATGCGACGCCCTGGGCCTGAAGGGACTTTCCTTCGAAGCGGCCAGGATCGCATCCGACAAGATGCTGATGAAGGAATGCTATGAGAAGGGCGGCGTCAGAACGGCCCGTTTCCGCAAGGTGGGCTTTTCGGAGGATGTGTTTGAGGCGGTAAAGGATCTGGAATATCCCCTGATCGTAAAAGCGGTGGACTCCTCGGGAAGCCGCGGCATTACCAGAGTCAACGCCCCCGAGAACATGGCGGCGGCCATTGAGGCAGTCCGCGACGTGACCCACAAGGACTACTATATCGTTGAGGAGTTCATTACCGGCGAGGAATTCGGAGCCCAGGCCTTTGTATATAATGGAAAGGTCCAGTTCGTTCTTCCCCACGGGGACTACGTATTCGTAGGAGACACCGGCGTTCCGGTAGGACATTTCGCACCCTACGATCTTCCGGAAGAAGTGGTCCGGGACGCGACAGAGCAGTGTGAAAAGGCGATCCATGCCATGAAGCTGGACAACTGCGCCGTCAATGCGGACTTTATCCTGAAGGACGGAAAGACCTATGTGCTGGAGCTGGGCGGCAGAGCCGGCGCCACCTGCCTCGTGGAGCTGGTGGGCATTTACTACGGCTTCAACTACTATGAGAAGATCATACAGGCGGCCCTGGGCGAGGATCCGGTCTTCCCGCTGGAGGGAAGTACGCCCAATGCAAGCCATCTGCTGATGAGCGATAAGGACGGCGTGATCCGGTCCATCATCAACAATAACGGACCCGACCCCGATATCTGTGAGATACAGTTTGACTACGGCCCCGGAGATAAGGTGCATAAGTTCCATATCGGACCGCACAGGATCGGCCATGTGGTGACAAAGGGAAAGACCCTGGAAGAGGCAAAGGCTGTGCTGGACCGCGCCATGGCAGGGATCACCATAGAAGTAGAATAAAAAAGGGACAAGGAGGATACAATGGATCCTAAACTGGAGAAAAAAATGATGAACGTTTATCTGGCAGCAGACCTGACCAGGATGAAACGGCATTACACCAACGATTTTTCCGATGCGATCGCAATGCAGAACAAGCGTCTTCAGAAGCTGATGAAGATCGCCTATGAGATCCCCTTCTACAGGGAAAGATTCGACAGAGTGGGCATGAAGCCCGAAGATTTCAAGACAGGCGATGACCTGGCCAAGTTCCCGATCCTGACAAAGGATGAACTGCGTGAATGGATGGCGAAGGAAGTCGAAAATCCCAAATACAAAGACTGGATCATCGACACCACCAGCGGATCTACGGGAAAGCCCCTTTCCATCATCTTCTCTCCCAAGGAGAAGGCTTATATGAAGGCCAACTGGTACCGTGTTATGAATGTAGCCGGCTATGATCCCATCAGGGGAAAGATGATGAGCCGCATCAACATGCATGACGAAAATCCCGGCGGCAGGGATACCTTCCTGCAGAAGCTTGGCATCCTGCGCCATGAGTTCGTCGACCAGTACGCTCCCGAGGAAGAGGCCATCGACGTGATCAACGCCTATGAGCCCGACTGGCTTTACATGAACAAGACAGAGCTTATGAGACTGGTCCTCTATGCCAACAAGACCGGCAAGAAGATCTATCATCCCAAGTTCTACGATCCCATCAGTGAAAAGACCGATGAGAACAACCGCAAGCTCTTTATCAAGGAACTGGGCCCCGGCATCATCGACTCCTACGGCAGCGCGGAGACAGGTGCCTGCATGATCCGTCTTCCCGGTAAGGACTACTACATCATCCATCACGATTCCTTTGTCGTCAACGTGATCGATGACGAAGGAAAGCTCGCAAAGGAGGGCGGCCTGGTCATTACTCCTCTTTACAAGACAGACCTTCCTCTGATCAACTATGCCATCGGCGACAAGGCGACCTGCAGATACAAGAAGGGCGTGCGCTTTATCACCAGCATTCAGGGCCGCATGAACGACTACTTCTATTATGAAGACGGCAGAGTGACCAGCTTCTTTGAAGTGACTCCTGTCATCGCCCACTGCCCCGATATCCTGCAGATCCGTTTCATCGAGGAGACCTATGATCTGATCCATGTCCAGATCGTCCGGGACGATAAGGCCAGAATGAGCGAAGCCGAACTGGAAGAGTATCTGACCACGAATCTGAACAAGATCTTCAAGAGGCCTTTCAATTTCGAGTTCGAATGGATGAATTCCATTCCGCCGGATGAGAACGGAAAGCTCCGTATGATCGTCTGCAAAGTGGATCATGACTGATCGTTATAAGCGTATCAATATATAGAAGAAATGCGTCAGACAAAAATCTGCCGGCCTATCGGGTCCGGCAGATTTTTTGCTGAGAGGAACGGCTGCCGTCACTTCAGATTCTGCAGGCCGGAAACTTTTCGGTCAGTCGAATTTTGACAGGAATTTTACTTAAGCCGAAAAGGAAAATCACCATTCAACAGAGCGGGATGTTATAATTCAAAAAACAGGTGCTGCGCGGAATCCGGTCCGGCAGCAGGGGGCTGGAAGCTCGGTAAACGGAGGGCTCAACAGTGCTGGATAAAATGTTCCTTGCGGGATGGCATATCAAGATCCTGAAAATAGCGGCGATTATTTTCGTGTCGATCCTGTGCTACAAGATCCTCAAATATATATTGTACAAAAACGAGAATAAAAACGGGGAAAGGGAGCTGGACCACAGGACCCGGACCTTCAACCGGCTGGTCATCAGCATTCTGCGTGCTTTGACCGTTGTAATCTCGCAGCTGTGCATTCTGAAGGTGGTTGGATTCAATATCCAGTCACTGATGGCAGGTCTTGGCCTTGCCAGCGTCGTGGTGGGTCTTGCGGTCCAGGACGTACTGAAGGATATCATCCGCGGCGTCAGCATCATCGGAGATTCCTATTTCCAGGTCGGAGATATCGTGCGCTATAAGGATATGGAGGGAGAAGTCATATCCCTGGGACTTCTTTCGACCAAGATAAGATCCCTTTATACCCAGAATATCCACACCATATCCAATCGTCACTTTGAAGAGGCGGAAATCGTATCCTCTTTCTATAAGAAAAAATCCCAATGCCTTATGATCTGACGGTATTCCAGGCGGAAAAGATCGTAAGGGATATCGTCAGGCGCATCCGCAAAAACGAGCACGTGGACAGCGCCAGATATCTCGGCATCACCGATCTGGGAGATTCCTGCATTTATTATTACGTGGAGGTGCGTTCGGACCCTCTCTACCGGAGACAGGTGCGGCGTGATACCCTCCGGTCTATTCTGCTGGGAATGGAGGAGGCCGGGATCAGCGTTCCTTATCCCCAGATGGATATTCACAATATTGACAGAAGCCAGAGGAAAGAAGAGATCGGGAAGATCGTTAATACCCGGGAATTCAGGGAGTTTGAGGAAAAGAACAGAGAGGCCAGCAGCGACAGCCTTTTCCGTACCGAAAAATATCAGGCTCTGTTTACAGGAGAGAATGCCGATGAGGTGCTGGACGGAGTAGAGCATTTCAGCTGGCGGATGGGATGCACCCAGAAAGAAAATCTGCAGCTGCGTCTTCTGGCCGAGGAACTCCTGGAGCTGGTTAAAAATACGACCTCCAGATCCAGGCTGGAAATGACATATACGGAAAAAGGCAGAGTCTGCAAGATCCGTACAAGGATAGACTCCGAACTGGACGGAGCACTTAGGGAAAAGATCAATGCTCTTGCGGAAAAGGGAAAGGAGTCCGGTGCAGGTTCGAACGGAGGCATTATCAGCAAGCTGACATCGATCGCGGCCAAGCTTCTGTCATCCGACAATCGTTTGGAAGGCCGGGTCTGGAGCATGAAGGAATATATAAACAGCGTCAGCGATAAGGAATTCCCGGGACCTGTCGAAGAAAGGGAAAAGGCTCTGCAGGAAATAGAGACATCCATTATTGCTAATCTGGCAGATGAGATCACTGTCAGATTCAACCAGGATGAGGTCATCATAGAAGCGGAGAAAAGACTTTAAAAGCAGAATACGGAGGCATGAACTGAGGCATGCCCCGGCCTGTCCGGATGGTGCCTGCTCCCTGCGGGGCAGACGCCGTCCGGACCTTTTTCTCTGCGCAAATTTTTCGAAAGAAATGCTGAAAGAAAATGGAAAAACCTGAAAATTCTGTTTGACAAGGCCTGCATACTTATGTATAATAATCAGTGCGTCACAAATGAGGGGCGCGCCCAATTACATAATTGGTAGAGGTTTTCAGACCAGGAGAAATACTCAAGAGGCTGAAGAGGCGCCCCTGCTAAGGGTGTAGGTCGCGAGAGCGGCGCGCGGGTTCAAATCCCGCTTTCTCCGTTTTATGGGGACAAAAATCCCCGTAAAAACATCTTCAAAAAAAGATGAAAATAAAGCTTGACAGAAATAACGAAGAGCGCTATCATGTTAAAGTTCGCTCCTGAGAGCCGCGCTTTCAGAGAGAAGATGAGATCCGCCAGGCGGACTCACAGAGCACCTTTAAAATCGAATATATGACAACTTAACAGAAATGCAACCCTGAAGATTTCTTTTAGATCTAATGAAGAAGCGGTTTCAAACACCGCATCTGAAAAGAAAAAGTTTAAAATAAACTTCAGAGAAAAAGTTTGAACGAACCAAACCAAGCAAATTACGGAAAGATGAACGAAGCAGATTTCTTAGGAAATGAATGCCAGGTCATCTGACCAGTATTGAACTTGATCTTCAGACCTGAGCGGAACGCGAAGGTCTTACAGCTCAGCGAAGCTGAGATGTTTTTTTAACATGAGAGTTTGATCCTGGCTCAGGATGAACGCTGGCGGCGTGCCTAACACATGCAAGTCGAACGGTGGTGATTTGAAATTTTCGGATGGATTTTCACCATAGTGGCGGACGGGTGAGTAACGCGTGGATAACCTGCCTCGTACTGGGGAATAGCAGCTGGAAACGGCTGGTAATACCGCATAAGCGCACGGCGCCGCATGGCACAGTGTGAAAAGATTTATCGGTACGAG
>DETN01000102.1:0-758 GCA_002362155.1 Lachnospiraceae bacterium UBA3287
GCACGGGAGAGATCTCAAGGGAGGAATACCGGAAAAAGGCCGATGCGGCCCTGGAGTTCCTATCCGGCAGCTACGGACCGGTGGTCAGGGACCTGACAGAGCAGATGAACAGGGCTTCGGAGGAGATGCGCTTTGAGGACGCCATCCGCTTCCGGGACCTTCTGCAGAGCGTAAAGAGCGTTTCCCAGAAGCAGAAGATGTCCGACGCCCCGGGAGAGAACCGGGATATCATCGGCGCTGCCGTGGAAAAGGAAAATGCCGATGCGGACGGCGTCATCCAGACCTTCTTTATCCGGGACGGGCGGCTCATCGGCAGGGAGCACTTCTATATGGCCCATGTGGGAGGCAAGTCCGAGGCGGAGCTGATGGCGGACTTTATCCAGCAGTTCTACGCGGGCACCCCCTTCATCCCCAGAGAGATCATGCTGCCGGAGGAGCCCGTGGGGCGAGGGCTTCTGGAGGAATGGCTGACCCTGAGGAAGGGCAGCAAAGTCTCCCTGGTCATTCCAAAAAAAGGGCAGAAGTCCCGTCTGGTGGACCTGGCCGTGGAGAACGCGGCCCTGATCCTGAAGGGGGACAGGGAGAGGATGAAGAGAGAAGAGGGCAGGACCATAGGGGCCGTCCGGGAGCTGGAAGAGCTGCTGGGCCTTTCCTCCTGCCAGCGCATGGAGGCCTACGATATCTCCAACATCAGCGGCTTCGCCAACGTGGGCTCCATGATCGTCTACGAAAAGGGAAAGCCCAAGCGCAGCGATTAC
>DETN01000102.1:927-11183 GCA_002362155.1 Lachnospiraceae bacterium UBA3287
CGCTGGGCTCCTTTACCCGCTTCCCGGACCTTCTGATGATGGACGGCGGCCGGGGCCAGGTCAACATAGCCCTGGAGGTCCTGAAGGAGCTGGGCCTTTCCATTCCCGTATGCGGAATGGTCAAAGACGATAACCACAGAACCAGAGGATTATATTATAATAATATAGAAATCCCCATTGACCGGCACAGCGAGGCCTTCAAGCTCATCACCAGAGTCCAGGACGAGGCCCACCGCTTTGCCATCGAGTATCACCGGTCCCTGCGCAGCAAATCCCAGGTCACGTCCCGTCTGGACGAGATCCCGGGGGTGGGACCTGCCAGAAAGAAGGCACTTATGAAGCAGTTCGCCTCGATCCAGGAGATCATGGAGGCGGACGAAGAGACCCTGGCTTCCGTTCCGGGCATCAGCGGAAAGCAGGCGCAGGAAATATGGAATTATTTTCACAGGGAGACTTGAGACATGTCTGTGGTACGTTTGAATGAACTGATGGAAAAAATGAGACTGACCAACCTGACGCCGGAGATCGATCCCTCCAGGATCAAGATCCGCCAGCCCGACATCAACCGGCCCGCCATCCAGCTGACCGGCTACTTCGAGCATTTCGCCGGGGAGCGTCTGCAGATCTGCGGTCTGGTGGAGCACGCCTACATGGACGGCATGGAAGAGGCCAGGAAGCGGGAGATCTATTCCCACCTGCTCTCCTTCCCCATCCCGGCGGTGATCTTCTGCCGCAACCTGGAGCCGGACCAGACCTTTCTGGAGATCGCCAGGGGAAGCGGCATACCGGTCCTGATCACCCGTCAGGCCACCTCTTCCTTCATGGCGGAGACCATCCGCTGGCTCAACGTGCGGCTGGCTCCCTTCATCACGGTCCACGGGGTCCTGGTGGACGTCTACGGCATCGGCCTTCTGATCACCGGAGAGAGCGGCATCGGCAAGTCCGAGGCGGCCCTGGAGCTGATCAAGAGGGGCCACCGCCTGATCTCGGACGACGTGGTGGAGATCCGCAGGGTCTCCGAGGATACCCTGATCGGCACGGCTCCGGAGATCACCAAGCACTTCATAGAGCTCAGGGGCATCGGCATCATCAATGTCAAGAGCCTGTTCGGCGTATCCAGCGTCCGGGACACCCAGAACATCGATCTGGTCATCGAGCTGGAGGACTGGGACAAGGACAAGGAATACGACCGTCTGGGAGTGGCGGACAATTACAAGGAATACCTGGGCAACCGGGTGGTCTGCCACAAGCTGCCCATAAGGCCCGGCCGCAACCTGGCCATTATCTGCGAGGCGGCCGCCGCCAACCACAGGCAGAAGCTCATGGGCTACAACGCCGCGGAAGAACTGTACGAGAGGGTCAACGCCAAGTGGAAGAACCCTCAGGATTTGGATGAGGACTGATATTGAACAGACAGAATTTGATAAGTGAACTGGAAAATATAGCAGGAAGGGGAAAGGTCCTTTGTGACGAGCCCCTTCTGCGGCACTGCTCCTTCCGGACGGGCGGCCCTGCCGACTTCTTTGTCCGGGTGGGCACCAGGGACCGGCTGAGGCAGGTCCTTGCCCTCTTAAAGGCAGAAGGCAGGGAGACCTTTCTTCTGGGCCGGGGCACCAATCTGCTGATCGGCGATAAGGGCTACCGGGGAGCGGTCATCACCATGACCGATGCCGGGGGCGGGCCGGAGACGAATACAGAAGCCGGAAAGAAAAGCGGGGAGGAGGAGCCCCTCAGGCAGATCCGCGTCGAGGGGACGACCCTTGCCGCCGGGGCCGGGGCGACCCTCCAGAGCATAGCCCTGACCGCCGCCAGATGCGGCCTTGCCGGCCTGGAATTCGCGGCGGGCATTCCCGGATCTTTGGGCGGGGGCATCGTCATGAACGCCGGCGCCTACGACGGGGAAATGAAGCAGGTGGTCAGAGAGGTGACCCTTCTGGAGGACGGAGAGGTCAGGACCCTTTCGGGGGAAGAGATGCAGTTCGGCTACCGCACCTCCTATATGAAGTCCCATGAGGCGGTGGTCCTGGGAGCCGTCATGGACCTGAAGGAGGGCGACCCCGCGGCCATTACCGCCAGGATCAGAGAGCTGGCCGTAAAGAGAAGGGAAAAGCAGCCTCTGGAATACGCCTCCGCCGGATCCACCTTCAAGCGGCCGGCCATCCCCGGCGTATACGCGGGCCGTCTCATACAGGACGCGGGCCTTCGGGGCTACGCCTGCGGCGACGCCCAGGTCTCCGAAAAGCACTGCGGCTTTGTCATCAACCGGGGAGGCGCAAGCGCCGCCCAGATCCGCCGCGTGATCGAAGACGTGAGGGAAAGGGTCTTCGAGGACAGCGGCATCCGGCTGGAAAGGGAAGTCATTTATCTTGGAGAATTCTAATATGTCATTTTCCGCGGGGGTAAAGGAAGAGATCGCAGGGCACATCCCCAGGGGCAGGCAGGAGCGCCTTTCCTCCCTAGCCGCTCTGCTCTTCAACCTGTCCAGAGTGGAAATCAGAGATTCTTGCGATTTCGATATCGTTTTTGCGGACGGTCCGGAAAAGGCCCTCAGAAAGTGCTTTACTTTGCTGAAGAAAGGCCTTAATATAGACAGCAGATTGCGTACTGACTCGCAAGGACAGAACAGAGACGGCGCTTTGGGTGCCGGGGGATCTTCCCGCAAAGGGGGAGGGGGCCTTCCGGACCTGACAGAGAGCGACAGGAAAAAGCTTCTGGACACCTTCGGCATGCATATGTGGGAAGAGACCGGCGGAGTCAGCCCCGGACTCATCCGCAGCGAAAAATGTGCCAGGGCTTATCTGATGGATACGTTTCTGTGCGTAGGTTCGGTCAGCGACCCCGGGAAGGATTACCACCTGGAGTTCAACTGCAGAAGCCTCGCGCATGCGAAACAGATCCTGGCCCTTCTCTACATGCTGGGCAAATCCGCAGGATTTACGGAAAGAAAATCGCGCTTCATTGTTTACCTGAAGGATTCCCAGGACATCATCGATCTGCTGGGTCTTATGGGAGCCCATATCTCCATGATGGATATGGAGAACCAGAGGATCCGGAAGGATGTCGTCAATACCGTCAACCGCCGCGTCAACTGTGACACAGCCAACGCAAAGCGGACGGTAGGGGCCGCGCAGCAGCAGATCAGGGACATCCGTTTTCTGGAAGAACGGGGGATATTAAAGGTCCTTCCGGAAAAGCTCCGCGAAATGGCGGAGCTCAGAACGGACTATCCGGAACTGCCGCTGGGAGAACTGGGACAGATGCTTCAGCCTCCCGTCAGCAAGTCCGGTGTCAACCACCGGCTGAAGAAACTGTCTGAAATTGCTGAGAAGGAACGGTCGGCAGATCATAAACCGCAGCCTGCGGGCGGCGGCGAATAACCAGATGAGGAGACGGCTATGCTAAAAAAATCAGTTAGGATTTCAAGGGCAGACGGGCTTGAGGCAAGAACATTTGCCAAGCTGGTCCAGGTAGCAAGCAAGTATGACAGCAGGATCTACATGGAAACAGAGACCAAGCGCGTAAATGCCAAGAGCATTATGGGCATGATGTCCCTGGAACCCGCAAGAGATGAGATGATCACCATCTCAGCAGAGGGCGCTGATGAAGCGGATGCGGTCAGCGAGATCGAAGTCTTCCTGACAGCAGCCAAGAACTGAATTTCCGAATACGTGAAAGTTAAGATGAGCCGGGGCGCGTCCCCGGCTCATTTTTTTCAGGCCGGTTTTCCCGGGACGAGCCGGTTCCGGGCCCTTATTTAACGCCCCGGTCATAAACATCCGGGCATCCTCTCCCGGAATGTATATTTCGGTTTGTTTTTCTGAATTCCCTCACCGGAATAAAACAGAAATGAATTTCTGACATACAAAAGGAAAAGCAGTCCGGTAAGGAGGCGTCCATGCGCTGACCTGAATTCCGGATCCGCAGCAAGGTATTATAAACAGATGCAAATGTATTGCGCAGGCAATACATTTGCAGTATCATAAGGATAGAAGAGAGGTGATTTTATGGCAGTTACAATACAGGTCAGGGTAGATGATGAGCTAAAGGCAAAATCGGATGAACTGTTTAAGGAACTTGGAACTGACACAACGACAGCGATCAGGATATTTCTGACACAGGCGATTTCCCAGAATGGTTTCCCGTTTGAGATAAAAAGGCATACTTATAATCCGTTTGGTGCACTGTCAGAAGATGCTGTTATGGGTAAGCTTGCATCCTCCAGAAGACAGGCCGATGAAGGAAAAGTGAGATCTGCCGGAAAAGTTTCTGAGGACCTGAGGGCAAAATATGAACTATGACATTGTTCTGACAGAAAATGCCAAAGAGGACCTGGAAGCCTTTGTCTCATACATCCTGCATGAGAAGCAGAATCCGCAGGCAGCACGCAGTATCCTGGATGATTTTGATCAGACGACGGACATTTTGTCGAGAACGGCAGGAAGCCTTAAATTGTGCGATAATCCAAGGCTGAGAGCGCTGGGATATCATCGAATCAACTTTATGTCACACAGGTATTTTATGCTTTATCGAATCGAGGGAAATACCGTCTATGTGGATAATGTGTTCCATGAGCTGCAGGATTACGAAAACAGAATAAACTGATCACTGACGTAAGAAAAGCGGCCGTGCAGGGGATTTCCATACCCGCATGGCCGCTTTTTGCCGTATTCCTGGCAGCTGCGCATAAAAAAAGGAGGGCCAGGCACCCCTTGCGGGAGCACCTGGCATATTATGAAAAAGATAATCTGATTGTACCTGTCTGCTATGGAAGTATCATACCTTTTCTCTTTGGACAGAAATTGAGATGGGGTTTAACATTCTCTTAACAAAATATGAACAAATCATGAACGGCGAAAATTTTTTTTGCAATCGGAACGGGCCCGTTGTATGATGGTCCCATGTTTAACGAAATAAGCACGTTTACAGAAGCAAAACCATACGAAATTGTATTTGCGGCCGGAAAAGGCCTTCCTCCGGAGGCGGAGGAGGAGCTGAGAGAGGCCCTGGACCTGCTTGGGAAAAGAGGCTGGAGCGCTTTATTTATGGAAGCGGAGACCCCGGAGCAGCTTTTAAAGGCCCTTGAGGGAACATCCCCGGAGGGGAGGCTCTTTCTGGCGGGGGATACGGCCATCCGGCGCGCCCTTCAGGAGCGGGGCTTTGCAGCTGCCGCCTGGTCCCACCCGGGGAACAGGGAGGACCGTTTTCCCGGCGCCTCCTACGTGCTGGAGGAGCCGGCCTGGGTGGACGACGACTCCCTTAACAAGATCTACCAGCGGCTTACGGGAAATCCCTGGAAGATCCTGGAGACGGAAAGGACCCTGGTGCGGGAGTTCGTCCCGGAGGACCTGGAGGATATATACGGCCTCTACGACGAGGAAGCAAGGCGGTATCTTGAACCGCCGGGGCCGGACACAGAAAGGGAGCGGCAGATCCTCAGAGATTATATAGGAAGGATCTACGGCCTTTTCGGCTTCGGCCACTGGGCAGTCCTTTCGAAAGAAAGCGGGCGTCTCATCGGCCGGATGGGCTTTTCCCTTCCTGCGGCCAGGGAAAAGGAGATCCTGGGAGCCGACGCCATGCTGGGCTACCTGACGGCAAAAGAAGCCAGGGGCCAGGGCCTTACCCTGGAAGTCACCCGGGCCCTTCTGGCCTACGGGAAGAACGCCCTTCTTTTTGAAAGAGTGGGGGCGGAGGCGGACGCCGGCAATACAGCGTCGGTCCGCCTGCTGGAAAAGCTGGGCTTTGAAAGCGTTCTGGAGGAAGACGGAAAAATCCTTTTTTCCCGGAAAGCATAGGAAGGCCGGCCCATTGAAGGAGAGCCCCGGCAGATCCGCCGGGACCTGCACATACTGTATATAAGCGCATCCGCTTTAATAAAGAAATGATCAGGAGGAACAACGATGATCAACAAAAAATACCGAGATATGCTGGACAACAAATCCGTGATCCGCGAGCTGTCCGAATTTGCCACAAAGCGCGGAAATGAGATCGGCTACGAGAACGTCTTTGACTTCAGCCTGGGCAATCCCTCCGTTCCGGCTCCGGAAAGCTATAAAAAGGCTGCCATGGAGCTTCTTGAAAAGATGGATCCCATGAAGCTCCACGGCTATACCCCCACCAACGGCAACGACACGGTCAAGAAGCAGCTGGCAGATTCCTTAAATAAGCGATTCGGCATGAACTACGAGCCCTGCCATATCTTCCCCACGGCCGGAGCGGCCGGCGCCATCGCCCATGCCCTGCGGGCAGTGACGCAGCCCGGAGACGAGGTCATTGTCTTCGCCCCCTTCTTCCCCGAATACTATCCCTATATTAATGAGACGGGAGCCAGGATCAAGATCGTGGAAGCGGATACAGAGGCCTTCCAGATCAACTTCGAAGACCTGGAAAAGAAGCTGACAAAGGACGTGGCGGCCCTTCTGATCAATACCCCCAACAATCCCTCCGGCGCCGTCTATACGGAAGAGACCCTGACAAGGCTCTCGGAGGTCCTGCGCAGGAAATCGAAAGAATTCGATAAGAACATCTTCCTGATCTCCGACGAGCCCTACCGGGAGATCGTCTTCGACGGAAAGAAGGTCCCCTATGTGGCCAGCTTCTATGAGCACACCCTGACCTGCTATTCCTTCTCCAAGTCCCTGTCCATCCCCGGCGAGCGTGTCGGCTACGTGGCCGTAAATCCCGCCTGTGAGGACGCGGATAAGCTGGTCCCCATGTTCGGCCAGATCTCCAGAGGCATCGGCCACAACTGCCCTTCCTCCCTGGTGACCATCGCCATGGGGGAGACCTGCGACGATACCTCCGATCTGTCCGTCTACGAGACCAACATGAACCTGATCTACGACTGCTTAAAGGAGCTGGGCTTTACCGTGACCAGGCCCGGCGGGACCTTCTACATCATGCCCAAGGCTCTGGAGGAAAGCTCCAAAGACTTCTGCGAGAAGGCCAAAAAGTATGACCTGATCCTGGTCCCCGCAGACTCCTTCCACGCTCCCGGCTACTTCCGCATGGCCTACTGCATCGATACGGAAAAGGTGAAACGGTCCCTGGAAGCCCTGCGCAGATTTGTAAATACGGAATATCCTGACAGAGCGTAAAATACCCCCCGGATGCCCCGGAAGGGGTCCCGGCAGCGCCCCGAAAGCAGGAAAACCGCGTATTTTCGCCCTTTTTCGCAGGAAAGTCTTTCAAAAAATGTTGACAGACAATTTGAATTGTGCTAATAAAGATGATTGTAGTTTGGATAAAACAAACACTTTTTAATGCATAAACCGGCACGGCCCGGAACAAAGGGTCCGCTTTTTTATAAGTGTATGGCAGGGCTTGGCCCGGCCGGACCGCATGATTCTGAAAGGAGAACAAATCAAAATGGCAACAAAGAAGACAACCAAGGCAGCAGAGACCAAGGCAGTTGAGACCAAGGCAGCAGCACCCGCAAAGAAGACCACCAGAAAGCCCGCAGTGAAGTCCACAGTGACCGTTCAGTTCGCAGGCAGAGAGTTCAAGACCGCTGACATCGTTGAGAGCGTCAAGGCCGCATACACCGGCGAAGCTCCCTTAAAGACCGTTGACGTTTATGTCAAGCCCGAAGAAGGCAAGGCATACTACGTTGTAAACGGCGACGTAACAGGCGCTGTAGAACTGTAATATACCCGTGTCCGCAGGGATGCGGACTTAGGACCGGGCTCCTGCCCGGACCGCTCCTTTCCCGTAAGGAAAGGGGCCTGCTGTAGCGGATCGAAAAGCCTTTCCGGAGCTCCGGAGAGGCTTTTTTATTTCATATATTTTTCACACATTTTGGAAAAGGAACAGTTGACAACCCTATGCGGCGGTGGTATTTTAGAGTTCGAAAGATGTTAGCACTCAACACAAATGAGTGCTAATAAAAAATCTGGATAAGGAGGAACCATATGGAACTGCAAGGTCGTAAGATGAAAATATTGCAGGCCATCGTTCGTAATTATCTGGAGACCGGAGAACCGGTAGGAAGCAGGACAATTTCCAAGTATACGGATCTGCACCTGAGCAGCGCAACGATCCGTAACGAAATGTCGGACCTGGAGGAGATGGGCCTGATCAAGCAGCCCCATACCTCGGCGGGCCGGATCCCCACGGATGCGGGCTACCGTGTGTACGTCGACCACATGCTTTCGGAAGAGAGACACGAGGTCGAGGAGATGAAAAGTGTGCTCCTGGAAAAGCAGGACAAGCTGGACGCGCAGCTCAAGCAGATCGCCAGGCTCCTGGCCAGCAACACCCAGTACGCCTCCATCGTTTCCACCCCTTCGGTCAGACAGAACAAGATCAAATTTATTCAGCTTTCTCAGGTGGATCCGGCCAACCTCCTGGCAGTCATCGTGATCGAAGGAAACCTGATCCGCAACACCCTGATCCCTGTGGGACAGGAACTGAATCAGGAGCAGCTCCTGAAGCTGAATCTTCTTCTGAACACCAACCTGTGCGGACTGGCGGTGGCGGACATCACCCTGGGCCTGATCGAACAGATCAAGCGCAACGCGGGCATCCACACCGAGATCATCGGCAACGTGATCGACGCGGCGGCACAGATCGTTCATAAGGAAGAGGACCTGCAGATCTATACCAGCGGGGCCAACAACATTTTCAAGTATCCTGAACTGGCGGACAACGAAAAGGCCAGCGAGATCATTTCGGACTTTGAGGAAAAGCAGGTGCTGGGAACCATCGTCCGGGAGAGGCTTTCCGATACGTCGGAGAGCGGCATCCAGGTCTACATCGGAAAGGAAATGCCGGTGGCCGGCATGCAGGACTGCAGCGTCGTCACAGCCAACTACGACCTGGGCGACGGGATCAAGGGAATGGTCGGCATCGTCGGACCCAAGCGTATGGATTACGAAAAGGTCGTGGGCGTCGTCAGAGACATCATGCGTCAGCTGGATGAGCTCTATAAAAAGAGCTAGCGGCCCTGTCGCGGGAAAGACATACAGGAAGGCGAAATAAAAGCGGAAAGGAACGCTATGGCAGAAAACGAAAACACAAAGACTCCCGAAGAAATGAAGGAGGAGGAAATTCTGAAGGAAGAAGCCCCCGCAGAGGAAGAGGCTGTGGAAGAGACTCCCGAAGAGACTGAGGAAGCAGCCGCCGGGGAACAGGAATCCGAAGAAAAGGCCCCCGAAGAAGAGACCGAAGAGGAAAAGGGAAGCGAAGGCTTCAAAGGCTTCTTCAAAAAGAAGGGCGACAAGGAAAAAGCAGCCCTGAAGGAACAGGTGGCAGCCCTGGAGGACAGGGTCAGGCGCCAGATGGCGGAGTTCGACAACTACCGCAAGAGAACGGACAAGGAAAAAGAGTCCATGTTCTCCATGGGTGAGAGGAGCGTCATCGAAAAGATGCTTCCCATCCTGGACAACTTCGAAAGAGGCCTGGCGGCCGTACCCGAAGAGGAAAAGGGGGGCTCCTTCGCAGACGGCATGGACAAGATCCTCAAGCAGTTCGTGAAACAGCTGGAAGATCTGGGCGTAAAGCCCATCGAAGCCGTGGGAAAGGAATTCGATCCCGCCTACCACAACGCAGTCATGCAGGTGGAGAGCGAAGAATACGAAGAAGGCGTGGTCGTACAGGAATTCCAGAAGGGATATATGTATAAAGACACGGTCCTGCGCCACAGCATGGTGACCGTAGCAAAATAAAAATTCCGGGCCGCCGGCCCGTGGAAATAAAATAAAATCCAAAAAAATAAAAATGAAATGACTCGTCACAAAGACGAAAGGAGTACATATGAGCAAGATTATCGGTATTGACCTCGGAACAACCAACAGCTGCGTAGCAGTTATGGAGGGCGGCAAGCCCACCGTCATCGCCAACACAGAAGGCGCCAGAACGACCCCCTCTGTCGTGGCATTCACAAAGACCGGTGAGAGACTGGTCGGCGAGCCTGCAAAGAGACAGGCTGTCACAAACGCAGACAAGACCATCGCCTCCATCAAGAGAGACATGGGCACAGACCGCGGCCGCACCATCGACGGCAAGAAATATTCCCCTCAGCAGATCTCCGCTATGATCCTGCAGAAGCTGAAAGCCGACGCAGAGTCCTACCTGGGCGAGAAGGTCACAGAGGCTGTTATCACAGTTCCCGCATACTTCAACGACGCACAGCGTCAGGCTACCAAGGACGCAGGCAAGATCGCCGGCCTGGATGTCAAGCGTATCATCAACGAGCCCACAGCAGCGGCTCTGGCTTACGGCCTTGACAACGAGAAAGAGCAGAAGATCATGGTCTA
>DETN01000102.1:11224-14014 GCA_002362155.1 Lachnospiraceae bacterium UBA3287
TGGTCTACGACCTGGGCGGCGGCACTTTCGATGTATCCATCATCGAAATCGGCGACGGCGTTATCGAAGTTCTGGCCACCAACGGCGACACACATCTGGGCGGCGACGACTTCGACCAGAAGATCATGAACTGGATGATCTCCGAGTTCAGGAGACAGGAAGGCGTAGACCTTTCCGGCGACAAGATGGCTCTGCAGAGACTGAAGGAAGCCGCCGAGAAGGCCAAGAAGGAACTTTCCTCCGCCACCACCACCAACATCAACCTGCCTTTCATCACAGCCACCGCAGAAGGCCCCAAGCACTTCGACATGAACCTGACAAGAGCCAAGTTCGAAGAGCTGGTCAGCGACCTGGTGGAAAGAACAGCCATCCCCGTACAGAACGCCATGAGAGACGCCGGCCTGACCAACGCAGACCTGAGCAAGGTCCTTCTGGTAGGCGGATCCACCCGTGTTCCCTGCGTACAGGAAAAGGTCCAGCAGCTGACAGGCCATGAGCCCAGCAAGACCCTGAACCCCGACGAGTGCGTAGCCATCGGCGCTGCCATCCAGGGCGGCAAGCTGGCAGGCGACGCCGGCGCAGGCGACATCCTTCTTCTGGACGTTACCCCTCTGACCCTGTCCATCGAGACCATGGGCGGCATCGCTACCCCTCTGATCGAGAGAAATACCACCATCCCCACCAGGAAGAGCCAGGTATTCTCCACCGCAGCCGACAACCAGACCGCTGTCGACATCAACGTCCTGCAGGGCGAGCGTAAGTTCGCAAGAGACAACAAGTCCCTCGGCCAGTTCAGACTGGACGGCATCCCGCCCGCAATGCGCGGCGTACCGCAGATCGAAGTCACCTTCGACATCGACGCCAACGGTATCGTTAACGTATCCGCTAAGGACCTGGGCACAGGCAAGGAGCAGCACATCACCATCACAGCCGGCTCCAACATGTCCGACGCCGACATCGAGAGAGCTGTCAAGGAAGCGGCAGAGTTCGAGGCCCAGGACAAGAAGCGCAAGGAAGGCGTTGACGCAAGGAACGACGCAGACTCTTTCGTATTCCAGACCGAGAAGGCCCTGAAGGAAGTGGGCGACAAGATCGACGCATCCGCCAAGGCCACTGTGGAAGCCGATATCGCTGAGCTCAAGGCTGTCATCGACAGGACCCAGAACCAGCTGGATATCTCCGACAGCGACATCGACGCTCTTAAGAACGGCAAAGAGAAGCTCATGAACGACGCACAGCAGCTGTTCGCACAGATGTACCAGGGCGCCCAGGGCCAGGCAGGCCCCGACATGGGCGGCGCACAGTACGGCGGCGGCCAGAGCGGCGACGACGACGTAGTAGACGGCGACTACCGCGAAGTATAAATACCGCCAGCGCAGCTGGCGCCTTGCCGCCGGCAGGCCAACACCACCCCTGTCTTTACAGATGGGAAGCTTCATGATATTGTAAGTGAACGACTTTTGAATAGCAGTGCCCAGACTGCGCAGGCAGTCTGGGCAAATGCATTGTAAACAGAAAGTATCAGCACGAAGGAATACTTATGGCAGATCAACAGAAAAGAGATTACTACGAGGTACTAGGCGTTGATAAGAACGCCTCGGAAGAGGACATCAAGAGGGCATACCGGAAGCTGGCCAAGAAATATCATCCCGACGCCAATCCCGGAGACAAGGAAGCGGAAGCCAAGTTCAAGGAGGCGTCCGAGGCCTATGCCATCCTGAGCGATTCCGAGAAACGCCAGCAGTATGATACCTACGGCTTTTCGGCCTTTGACGGAACCGGCGGCTTCGGAGGATTCGATTTTAACGGAGGCGGCTTCGAGGATATTTTCGGAGATCTTTTCGGAGGCATGTTCGGCAGCGGGCCCAGGGGCGGCCGCAGCAACGGTCCCATGAAGGGCCAGAACGTCCGCACCAGCGTCCGCATCACCTTCCTGGAAGCTGTATTCGGCGTGGACAAGGAGATCACCCTGAACCTGAAGGATCCCTGCCCTACCTGCGGCGGCAGCGGCGCCAAGCCCGGCACCAGCCCCAAGATGTGCCCCAAGTGCGGCGGCAAGGGCCAGGTGGTCTATACCCAGCAGTCCTTCTTTGGTACGGTGAGGAATGTCCAGACCTGTCCCGACTGCTCCGGCTCCGGCCAGATCATCGAGGACAAGTGCACGGAGTGCGGCGGCAGCGGCTATATCACCTCTAGGAAGACCATCCAGGTCTCCATCCCCGCAGGCATCGACAACGGACAGAGCATCCGGATCCGCGAAAAGGGCGAGCCCGGCGTGAACGGAGGCCCCAGGGGCGACCTGCTGGTGGAAGTCATGGTCCAGGACCATCCCACCTTCGTCAGACAGGACAACAACATCTTCTCCACCGTCAGGATCTCCTTTGCCATCGCGGCCCTGGGCGGATCCGTGGCCGTGGATACGGTGGACGGCAAGGTGGTCTGCGAGGTCAGGCCCGGCACCCAGACCGATACGAGACTGCGCCTCAAGGGCAAGGGCGTTCCTTCCCTGCGCAATAAAAATGTCCGCGGCGACCACTATATCACCTGGGTGGTGGACGTGCCCACAAAACTGAGCAGAGAGGCCAGGGATCTGCTGCGCAAGTTCGACGAGGCGTCCGGCGACAGCCTGCACCAGGCCGGCAGAACAGACGGCGAAGAGCCGCCCAAAGAAAACAAACGGAAGAAATTCTGGGAGAAGTAAAGCCTTTCCCGGCGGGCAGACATGCCTGCCGGGATTTGTGGCGTATGTATGAGGGAAATTTTTCATTGTCAATCACCCCACCCATTCCT
>DETN01000102.1:14073-14400 GCA_002362155.1 Lachnospiraceae bacterium UBA3287
GAGGTGAGAACGCCCTTCGGGGCAGTATCCGCAGGTGCGTAAGGGCCCACGCTCTTGCAAGGCTGCGGGAGGCATAAGCCATTTTTTTATATGTAAAAAACTGATACTGCAAACTTTACACCCTGCAGACTGCGCCGGAAGCGCGTTCTGGTGCCGGCCTGCAGAGACCGCGGAAAGGAGGCATCCTGGTGGTCACATTTACAGTAGATAAGTACGGAAGGCCGGGGATGCCGACCTTCAACATCAAAAAGATAAGGAAGCTCTTAAAGTCCGGGATGGCGCAGATCATCTGTCATCATCCTTTTACGGTAAAGCTGCTGTACGCCG
>DETN01000173.1 GCA_002362155.1 Lachnospiraceae bacterium UBA3287
ACCCAGCAGGTATTCAGTCCCAGCTGCTGGGCGTAGAGAACGATCTTTTCGCCGTAGTAGCCGCAGTCCTCTTCCAGGCCCTTTCTCTTTTTTCCCACCAGGGCGATGTAGTTGCGGACATTTTTGAAATGGCCGTAGCCTCCCATCCGTCCGCCGAAGGCATCGGGCTCATCCAGGACCAGCTGGATGTGCAGGCCGCTTTCCCTGCTGCACTGGTCTGCCATGAGCCGCAGCTTATCCCTTACGGGGCCTTCTATTTTCCGATCCGTATAGGAGCGCACAGAGTGGCGCTCCCGGATCGCCTGGGTCAGTTCCATCATATTTATTCCTTTCTTCCGCGGACCGCGGGACGAAGCGTATATAAGGAGAACTTACAGACTATAAAGTAATGCAAGTACATCTTTTTAATTATTCGTAAAGATTCTGTAATATTTATCGTCTTTCAGATCCTTTTTGTCAAGAAGGAATTTATGAAGTTCTGCCCGGGAAAATACCGGTTTTTGGGGATGGACTGTATCAGAAGGGGACTTCCTCTTCTCCGGCGGCATCCTCCCGGCCCTGCTTTTTGGGCAGGATCCGGATCCCGTTGACCTCGATCTCGTCCTGGATGGGGATCACCAGGTATTCCCGTCCGTCCAGGACCCGGGTCTGCAGCATGTCCTTCATGTCGGACTTGATGCTGATCCTGACGCTGGGGGATTTGACCACCAGATTGCCGGAAGGGACCAGGCTCTCGGCCATAAGGGTGCCGCCTTCGCCCACGGCTTCGTCGAAGTTCTCGTCGAAGGTCTCCATGACCTCCTGGGAGGCTCCGTTTTCGGAAAGGACCCTTCTCAGGTCGGCCTTTTCCAGCTGCAGGGGCTCGGGATCGTCCTTATGCTCCTCGATCATCTGACTGACAGCCTCCTGTACGGAGACCACGTTGTCGTAATCGCAGTCCCGGCCCAGAGTCTCCTCCACCAGGGAAGAGAAAAGAGAGGCCTGATCGGACTGCTTCATGGGAAGAGACGCCCCCAGAAGACCGTCGGTCAGCTCGCTGTGGCGTTCCTCCTCCTTGCGGGCGTAATAAAGGGCGCTGTGGAGATCGGGCATGCGGTCGTTGTAGGCCGGGAAGAGGAAGCCCTGGTCTGGCTTCTGGACCATCCATTCCCCTCTTTTGTCGATGAACATGCCGGAGTCCGAATCGTAGCAGAGGCCGTCCCGGCGCTCTGTGACGGGACAGAAGGAGCACAGAAGGAAGGAGTAGACATAGTCCGACCCGTCCTCCAGATCGTTCCCGTCCGAGGTCCTGGCGGGAATGTCGTACATGCCGTGGACCAGAAGGACCAGGTACTTGCCCGGCGCTTCGTAGGTCTCCACTACCTTTTCAAAGAATTCGGAGACCAGGTCCTCGTCTTTCAGCTCGCTCTGCTGGAGCCTGTAGAGGAATTCCTGGCGGCCCCCCTCCTTTTCCTCCTCCAGAGGGAACTCCAGGTTGAAGAGGTTCCTTCCCAGCTTTCCGGAAAGGGTCTTTTTGAAGATATCACAGTATTTTTCCGCGTTTTCCTCCTGCATGGCCAGGAAGGTCTCCTTCATTTCCATGAGGATCTCGCGGTTATCGTCCACATAAATGCCCCTGAGCCTGTCGATGGTGCAGTGCTTGGGGGACAGGAGCTTTCTGATCTCGGCAATCGCTTTCTTATCCATATGATTCCTTTCTGCAGGCCCCAAAAGGCCGCATTACAGTTTTACCATCTGGCGGAATTTCTTACAAGAAAGATTTTTCTCCTCCTTAGTGGTAGAATGGTCTCATGAAGCGATGCATTTTTCACGTGGACGTGAACTCGGCCTTCCTTTCCTGGAGCGCCGTCAAAAAACTGAAGGAAGACCCCTCTGCCCTGGACCTTCGGACCATTCCCTCCGCTGTGGGCGGAGATGTAAAGACCCGGCACGGGATCATTACGGCCAAATCCATACCGGCCGGCCGCATGGGGGTGAAAACAGGGGAGCCTGTGGTAAAGGCTCTGGCCAAGTGCCCGGACCTTGTCCTGATCCCCTCGGATTTCGAGACCTACCGGGCTTATTCCAGGGCCTTTATAAGGATCCTGGAAAAGTACGCCCCGGTCATAGAGCAGGTCTCCATCGACGAAGCCTATCTGGATATGACGGGAACGGAGCACCTGTTCCGGAAAGAGAGTGCCGGGGGAGAGCCCTTTCCCCTGTGCGCGGCCAGGGTCATCCGGGACGAGATCCGGACCAGTCTGGGCTTTACCGTCAACGTGGGCATTTCCACCAACAAGCTTCTGGCCAAGATGGCCTCGGACTTCGAAAAGCCGGACAGGACCCATACCCTCTATCCCGAGGAGGTGCCCTCCAAAATGTGGCCCCTGCCCATCCGGGACCTGCACGGCTGCGGCGGCGCCACGGCGGCAAGACTTTATTCCCTGGGCATCCTGACCATCGGGGACGCGGCGGCCTTTGACGAGGAACTCTTAAAATCCGTTCTGGGAGAAGCGGCGGGAGCCTATATCCACCGCAGCGCCAACGGCATCAGCACCTCTCCCGTCCGGGCAGAGAGGGACAGGGCCAAGTCCTACTCCAACGAAAGGACCCTGGCCGAGGACATCACCGAAGATAATTATGAAGGCCGTATGCCCGAGATCCTGGACTATCTTTCGGACAAGGTCTCGGGGCGCCTTAAAAAGGACCATGTGCGGGCCGCCACCATAGGGGTCATCGTCAAGACCGGCAGCTTTCACCGCCATACCAGGCAGGTCACGCTGGAGAGGGCCGTGAACGCAAAGGATCCCATCGAAAGGGCGGCCAGGGGCCTTATGGAAGACCTCCTTAAGGGGCCGGAGGGCCTTTTTGCCGCGGGGGAGACCCTGCGCCTTGTGGGATTGTCCGCCTCCGGCCTGGACGACAGTCCCTTTGAACAGATGAGCCTGTTCGATCTTCTGGAGGAGCAGGGAGCAGCCGGAGCCGGCGAAGCCGGGGAGAAAGAGGAGGAGATGCCCTTCCCCTTCCTTTCTCCCCTTCCTTCCGGGACCGCGGCGTCCGAAACGCCTCCGGAACCATCCCCTCCGGATCCGGCGCCTTCGCCGCCTTCCCCGCAGGAGGAAAGGAAACAGCGGCTGGAGGATATGATGAAAAAGGTCCGGAGCCGCTACGGGGAGGACGCCCTGCGGAAAGGATCCGGCCCGGAGGCCCCCTCCGGGAATGTTTAGAGAGACTTTATGATTAACATCTTCCGTAATATGATATGATATGATAGTAAAAATGTATGATATCCCATGCAGGAAGGCCTGCCGGTCAGATAGAGAAGAAATGAGGGCCGGACGGGCCCCGGCCTGACGGGAAAATAATACAAAAAGACAAAAAAATATATAAAAATGACAAAAGGGGAATCCAATGAAAACCATTTCCGTCCTGGGATCCACCGGATCCATCGGCACGCAGACCCTGGAGGTCGCAAGGAATAATAAAGATATAAAGGTGGCAGCCCTGGCAGCGGGGTCCAGCGTGGATAAGCTGGAAGCCCAGATCCGTGAATTCAGGCCGTCCCTGGCCGTTCTCTGGGACGAAAAAAAGGCTGAGGAACTGAAAGAGAGAGTAAAGGATCTGGACGTCCGGGTAGCCTTCGGCATGGACGGCCTGATCGAAGCGGCCACGGTCCCGGGCGCAGAGATCGTCGTGACCGCCGTGGTGGGCATGATCGGCATCCGCCCCACCATCGCCGCCATCGAGGCGGGGAAGGACATTGCCCTGGCCAACAAGGAGACCCTGGTCACCGCGGGCCACATCATCATCCCCCTGGCAAAGGAAAAGGGGGTCAGGATCCTGCCCGTGGACTCCGAGCATTCGGCCATCTTCCAGAGCCTGAACGGAGAGCGGATGAACCATATCGACAAGATCCTTCTGACCGCTTCCGGCGGCCCCTTCCGGGGACGCACCAGGGACCAGATGAAGGATATCCGGCTGGAAGACGCCTTAAAGCACCCCAACTGGGTCATGGGCCACAAGATCACCATCGATTCCTCCACCATGGTCAACAAGGGCCTGGAAGTCATGGAGGCCAGATGGCTCTTTGACGTGGACATCGACCGGATCCAGGTGGTGGTTCAGCCCCAGAGCGTGATCCACTCCATGGTCCAGTTCGACGACGGCGCCGTGATCGCCCAGCTGGGCACGCCCGATATGAAGCTGCCCATCCAGTATGCCCTCTACTATCCCGAGAGAAGATACCTTCCGGGCAGCAGGCTGGATTTCGCAGCCCTTGGCAGCATCACCTTTGAGGATCCCGATCCCGTCAACTTCCCGGGCCTTGCCCTGGCCATGCAGGCAGGAAAGAGGGGCGGTTCCCTTCCCACTGTCTTCAACGCCGCCAACGAGCGGGCCGTGGCCATGTTCCTGAAAAAAGAGATCGGCTATCTGCAGATCACGGAGATCATCGAAGCTGCCATGAAGGCCCACAGGGTGGTGGAAGACCCGGATGTGGACCAGATCCTGCAGGCGGAGAGGGAGACCTACGCCTTCATCGAGGCCAACTGCAGAAGCTGAAAGAGAGGAAAATATGATCCTTGATAAGATAAACGGGCCGGCGGACGTCAGAAAGCTGACCTACGGCCAGCTGGAGCTTCTGGCGGCGGAGATCCGCAGATTTCTGATCGAAAAGACCAGTAAGCACGGCGGACACCTGGCCTCGAACCTGGGAGTGGTGGAGCTGACCATCGCCATGTACCGGGTCTTCGACTTTCCCAAAGACAAACTGATCTGGGACGTGGGGCACCAGTCCTATACCCACAAGATCCTGAGCGGACGAAAAGGCGGCTTTGACGATCTGCGCCAGTACGGGGGCATCAGCGGCTTTCCCAAGAGAAGGGAGTCGGAATACGACGCCTTCGATACCGGCCACAGTTCCACCTCCGTTTCGGCGGGCCTGGGCCTGGTACAGGCCAGGGACCTTTTGGGAGAGGACTATAAGGTCATTTCCGTCATCGGCGACGGGGCCCTGACAGGAGGCATGGCCTACGAGGCCCTCAACAACGCCGGAAACCGGAAGACGAACTTTATCATTATTCTGAACGACAACAACATGTCCATCTCCCGCAACGTGGGCGGGGTCCATACCTATCTGTCCCAGCTGAGGGCGGCCGAGAGCTACAACGCCCTCAAGGAGAACACCAAGGAGGCCCTGAACCGGATCCCCGTGGTGGGCAGCGGCATGGTGGAAAAGATCACCAGGACCAAGAACTCCATCAAGCAGCTGGTCATTCCCGGCATGCTGTTCGAAAACATGGGCATCACCTATCTGGGCCCTGTGGACGGCCATGACATCCGGTCCCTTGTGACCATCCTCAGGGAGGCTTCCAAGATCAACCGCTCGGTCCTGATCCATGTGAAGACCCAAAAGGGCAGGGGCTACGGACCTGCGGAAAAGCATCCCGATGTATTCCACGGGGTGGGTCCTTTCGATATCGTGACAGGGAAGCCTCTGGGCGGCGGGGGAGGCCCCAGCTATACGGATGTCTTTTCCAGGACCATCTGTGCCATGGCGGAGGAAGATCCCAGGATCGTGGGCGTTACGGCCGCCATGCCCGGCGGCACAGGCCTTTCCGCTTTTGCAAAGGCTTATCCGGACCGCTTCTTTGATGTGGGCATAGCGGAGCAGCACGCCGTCACTTCGGCGGCCGGCATGGCGGCAGGAGGCCTCAGACCCTACGTGGCCGTCTACTCCTCCTTCCTGCAGAGGGCCTTCGACCAGATCATGATGGATGTCTGCCTGCAGCAGCTGCCGGTGGTCTTCTGCGTTGACAGGGCCGGCCTTGTGGGAAGCGACGGGGAGACCCATCAGGGGATCCTGGACCTGACCTATATGACCGCCATTCCCGGCATGACCGTCATGGCCCCCAAAAACATGTGGGAGCTGGAGGAGATGCTGCGCTTTTCGGCCTCCTATGACCTGCCTCTGGCCATCCGCTACCCCAGGGGAAAGGCCTATCAGGGCCTGGAGGATTTCCTTGCCCCTGTGGAATACGGAAAGAGCGAGATGCTCTTTGAAGAGGACACCCTGGCCCTGGTGGCCGTGGGCTCCATGGTCTCCACGGCGGAGCATATCCGTGAAAAACTCAAAAAGACCGGCAGATCCTGCACACTGGTCAACGGGCGCTTTATCAAGCCCGTGGATACGGACATGCTGGACCGTCTGGCAGCAAACCACCGCTTTATCGTTACCCTGGAGGAAAATGTCCTGCGGGGCGGCTTCGGCGAACAGGTCCTTGCATATATGGAGCAGCATCATCCGGAGGTCAGAGTGGTCTGCATCACACTGCCCGACGCCTATGTGGAGCACGGGGATGTGACTCTGCTTCGGAGCGTACTGGGGATCGATTCGGATTCCATTATCAAAAAGCTGGCCGGGGAGCTTCCCTGCCTGCGGGACCTGGAGGAAGACGGGGCCGGGGAGGAATAGATGCACTACGTCATATCTGACATCCACGGCTGTCTGGAGGAATATCTTGACCTGATCGCTGCCATAGATCCCGGAGAGGAGGACACTGTCTATATCCTGGGGGACGTCTGCGACAAGGGGCCCTACCCATTGAGAGTCCTGCAGGATATGATGAAAAGGCCCGGCATAAGACCGGTCATGGGAAACCATGACTATACCGCCCTGAAGAACCTGCGGAATCTGGGGGAGGCGGTGGACAGGCCCGACTTCAGGAAGGCCCTGCCAAAGGAAGAGCGTCTGGACTTTGCCTACTGGTACAAGGACGGAGGCTACACCACCTTCGACGAATACAGAGAGCTCTCTCCAGAAGAGAGGGAGGCTGCACTGTCCTACATGGAGACCTTTTCCGCCTTCGAGAGGGTGGAGGCCGGAAAAAAGACCTTTGTCCTGGTCCACGCCGGGATCAGGGGCTATAAGGAGGGCATGGATCTGAAGGAGGTCCCCGCATCGGACCTGATCTTTTACAGGACCGATTATGACAGGCCCCTGTTCGAAGATCCGGACACGGTCCTTGTCACCGGCCATACCCCCACCTTTCTGATCCGGCCGGACAGGCAGTCCCTCATTTATGAGGCCCCGGGCCACATAGCCCTGGACTGCGGCTGCGTCTACGGAGGAAAACTGGCGGCCCTGTGCCTGGAAACAGGCAGGGTCTACTACGCCGGGCACTCAGACAGGATCTGAGGCTCGGCCTTTTTCTTATTACCGCGCTTTTCTGTATGCAATCCTGAACAAATTTTTAACAGGCCCTGTATTGCCAAAAGGAGCCTGCAATGCCATAATAAACATGCGCTATATTTGGGCCGGACCCGAAACAGCAGCAGGAGGAGACAGCGTGGCTGATATCTCCGCATATCTGTATTTCTGTGCTTTCCCACTGAAACGTATTTAATACATCGGAACTTTCATACTTTGTCCATTCTCCCTGACAGGGGGACTGTACAGAGTTTTTTTGGTGTTCTGAAAACGATCCGGGAGAAAGACGGAAAAGAATATTTTTGTGCCGGGCTTTATGGCCGGCAGAAAGGAAGAAAATGAAAAAGAAGATCCTTGCAATGCTTATTACGGCGGTGATGGCTGTATCCCTGGCGGCCTGCGGAGGCGGCGAAGGGAGCGGCACTGAGTCCGACAGCTTCATCTACGGCATGGCCGGCGAGATCACGGACTTTGATCCCTTCTCCTCCGGCGGCACGGCCAACTCCAGGTACATTACCTTCAACATCTTCGAAGGCCTCGTAAAGGTCTCCACGGACGGTACGGTAAAGCCTGCAGTGGCCCAGAACGTGGATGTGAACGAAGACGCCACCGTTTATACCTTTACCCTGCGCGACGGTGTCAAGTTCCATAACGGCAGCGAAGTGACCATGGACGACGTCCTTTATTCTGTGCAGAAGGCAGTGGACGCCGGTCTGGCCGGCTACAATGAGATCGCTTCCTTCGAAGCGGCAGACGAAAAGACTCTGGTGGTCACTCTGAATAAAACAGACGCGGGCTTTCTGGATTATTTCACCCAGGCCGTCATTCCCGCAGACTCCGACGACAACGGCGAAATGCTCCTTGCCCCCATCGGCACAGGCCCCTACATGTTCGGCGAATATGAAGTGGCCCAGCAGGTGACTCTGAAGAAGTTCGACGAGTACTGGGGAGAAGGCGGCAGCATCGACGAGATCGTCGTCAAGTTCCTGTCCGACCAGAACGCCCAGCTGACCAGCTTCCAGTCCGGCGCCATCGACGGCTTCGGCGGCTACGGCGAAATGGGCGAGCAGATCAATGAAGAGAACGCCACCATTACCCAGACCCTTTCCAACATGTCCCAGGTCCTGGCCCTCAACAACGCAGTAGAGCCCTTCGATGACGTGAGAGTCAGACAGGCAGTTGCCCTGGCCGTGGATTCCCACGACGTGCTGGATACCATCAACTATGGCATCGGCCAGGTAGTGGGCTCCCCCGTGCCTCCGGCCCTGACCAAGTATTACATGCCCGAACTGGAAGACCAGTACGCAAAGGACAATGATGCGGCCCTTGAACTTTTAAAGGACGCAGGCTATCCCGACGGCTTCTCCTTCACAGTCCGTGTTCCCAGCAACTATCCCGTCCATGTCCACTGCGCTGAGAAGATCGTCAGCCAGCTGGCCGAGGTGGGTATTGACATGAAGATCGAACAGGTCGACTGGGGCACCTGGCTTGAAAAGGTCTACAAGGGAAGAGACTATGAGGCGACCCTGATCTCCGTGGACGGCGCCACCATCTCCCCCACAGCCTTCCTGGCCCGCTACGTCTCCGACAGTAAGAGCAACTTCATGAACTTCAAATCCGACGTTTATGACGAAGCCTATGCGGAAGCTCTGAGCGCCACCGATGAGGCATCCCAGGTCGAAGCCTTCAAGGCAGTCCAGCAGATCCTGGCGGATGAGTGCCCCGGCGTTTTCATCGAAGACATCGGATCTCTGACGGTCTATACCAAGCAGTTCGAAGGCTACAATTCCTATCCTCTGACAGCCATGGATTTCACTGCTGTTCACAAAGCCGAATAAAAATAAGGGGCGCGGATCTGTCCGGCGGATCCGCGCCTTTTTCCTCTGCAGACAAAGTTTCCTTATGCCATGCCTTAAAACGGGAGGCCATCGTGAAATATTTCCTTCGCAAAACCCTGATCCTGGTCCTGACCGTCTTTCTGATCTCGGTCTTTACCTTTATTGCATTCCACATCATTCCGGGCGATCCCGCCGGTCTGATCCTGGGCACCAACGCCACAGAGGAACAGCTGGAGGCCCTGCGGGAGCAGCTGGGGACCAACCGTCCCCTGTCAGAGCAGTACAGCAGCTGGATCTCGGGCTTTGTAAAGGGAGATTTCGGCTCCTCCATCCGCTACCGGATGCCGGTCAGCGCGCTTCTGAAGGGAAGACTTCCGGTGACCCTGGCCCTGGGCCTGATCTCCCTGGCCATCATCCTTCTTCTGGGCATTCCCCTGGGCATCCTGGCCGCCAGAATGCGGGGGACCTGGGTGGAAAAGGTCATCCATTTCCTGACCATCCTGGGAATCTCCGTGCCCAACTTCTTCCTCTGCATCCTGCTGATGTGGATCTTCGGCATGGTCCTGCACTTCTTCACTCCGGGAGAATACATCAGCTATACGAAGAACCTTCCGGGGTTTTTCAGGTCCCTCTTCTGGCCGGCCATTTCCATCGCCATTCCCCAGACGGCCATCCTGACCAAGTATATCAGGACTGCCATGCTGGAGGAGCTGGGCGAGGACTATGTCCGCACGGCCAGGGGCAAGGGAGCGGGAGAGACCTGGATCCTTTATCTTCACGTCCTTAAAAATGCCATCGTGGCGGTGGTCCCTCTGATCGGCATGATCGTAGCCAGCGTCCTGTCCGGTTCCATTATCATAGAGCAGGTCTACGGCATTCCCGGCATGGGCAAGCTCCTGATCGGAGCCGTTACCTCCCGTGATTTCCCCCTGACCCAGACCCTGGTCATCTATATCACGGTCCTTATTGTTATAACCAACTTCCTGGTGGACATCGCGATCCAGCTGATCGATCCCCGTATCCGCTTAAGCGGCAAGTCCTGAGAAGGGAGGCCCTGTTATGAGAGACGGAAAAAAAGAACTGCGGATCGGCCTTGTCCTGACGGGAATCATCCTGGGACTGGCCCTGATCAGCCTTTTTTACACACCCTACGACTACAATGCCATGGACAAGGCGGCCAGGTCTCTGGCCCCTTCCTTAAAGCACCTTTTCGGAACGGATTCCTACGGAAGGGATATATTCAGCCGGGCCATCTTCGGTTCCCGCTATACCCTTCTGGTGGCTCTGTCCACTGTGGGTTCCTGTACGGTCATCGCTTCTGTCCTGGGCCTTGTGTCGGGCTATGTGGGAGGCATCCTGGATGAAGTCATCATGCGGATCATCGACGCCATCAGCTCCTTCCCGGATATCCTGATCGCCCTGATGGTGGTCACGGTCCTGAATCTGGGCCAGTTCACCATCGTGGCGGCCCTCTGCATCACCTTCGTGCCCAGCTTTACCAGGATCGTCCGGACCGCCACCCTCCAGTACAAGAACGCGGAGTTCGTAAAGAACCTGAGGGTCTTCGGCGTATCCGACATGCGGATCCTTCTGGTCCATATCTTCCCCAACACCTTTCCCCTGCTGCTTTCCACCATCGTCATCGGCCTTTCCAACGCCATCCTGGCGGAAGCGGCCATGTCCTACCTGGGCCTGGGCATTCAGCCTCCCATTCCCAGCTGGGGCCGCATGCTGCAGGAGGCCCAGACCATCGTCTATACGACGCCCTGGGCGGCCGTCTGCCCCGGCATTATGATCGTAGTGACCATCGTAGGCCTCAACTGCATCGGCGAAGGCCTGCGCAAGCTCTATCTGTAGAAGGGAGGACCCATGACCGGAAATATCTTACAGATCAGGGACCTGACTCTGAGCGTTGCAGAAAGGGACGGGTCCATGGCCACGGCAGTGGACCATATCAGCTTCGACGTCCGGGAGGGCGAGATCCTGGGCATCGTAGGGGAATCGGGATGCGGCAAGTCCCTGACCGTCATGGCCCTGATGGGGCTCCTCAGAGACGACGTAAAGGCCACGGACGGACAGATCCTCTTTCAGGGAGAGGACCTTTTGAAGATCAGCCCGAAAAGAAGGCGGGAGATCAGCGGAAAGGATATGTCCATCATCTACCAGGAGCCCATGACCAGCCTCAATCCTCTGATGAAGATCGAAAAGCAGGTGGCAGAGCCCCTGAAGCTGCACGGGAAGGTCACAAAGGAGGAAATGCACCAGAAAGCCCTGGACCTTCTGACGGAAGTGGGGATCCAGGACCCGGAGGCCTGTCTGAAGGCCTATCCCCACCAGCTCTCCGGCGGCATGCGCCAGCGTGTCATGATCGCCATGGCCAGCATCTGCTCCCCCAGGATCCTGCTGGCGGACGAGCCCACCACGGCTCTGGACGTGACAACCCAGGCCCATGTGCTGGACCTTTTAAAGAGGATCAACCGGGAATACGGGGCCACCATCGTCTTTATTTCCCATGACCTGGGGGTCATCAACCGGATCTGCGACAGGGTCATCGTCATGTACGCGGGAAAGATCGTGGAGACCGGCACCTGCCGGGATATCCTGGACGCGCCCTGCCACGAATACACCCGGGGCCTGATCCGGTCCATTCCCACCAGAGACCGGAAAGGGGAGGAACTGCCCTGCATTCCGGGCAGAGTCCCCTCTGTGGAGGATCCCAGGGAGCCCTGCCCCTTCGCCCCCCGCTGCCAGAGAGCTCTGGAGATCTGCCATAAAGAAGCTCCGCCCAGCGTCCGGATCGACGAGGATCATACCGCCTGCTGTCATCTCTGCTGACAGAGAAGGATGAACATATGGATAAAAAACACAATGCATCCGGGGATATCCTGCGGGTGGAACATGTAAACAACTATTATTCAAAGGGAGGACTGGGGATCCTGAAAAAGGCCGAAAGGAACCAGGTCCTGCACGATGTGAGCCTGACCATAGGAAACGATGAGTTCTTCGGTCTGGTAGGGGAGTCGGGCTGCGGCAAGTCCACCCTGGCCAACGCCATCCTGGGCCTGATCCCCTTCGAGGGGACCATTGAGGTGGCGGGACACCGCCATAAAGATACGGACCGGAAGGAATTCACCAGGCATATCCAGGCTGTTTTTCAGGACCCCTTAAGCGCCCTGAATCCCAGAAAGACCATAGGAGAGACCATGCGGGAGCCCCTCAGGGCCCACGA
>DETN01000141.1 GCA_002362155.1 Lachnospiraceae bacterium UBA3287
CATTGCCGGCATGACGGCGGGCGAGCAGCTGACGGCCATCTTGAAGGACGCCCATCTTTTCATGCAGCAGCAGTACTGGACCCTCAACCACCAGCTCCTGCCGGGCCTTCGGGAAAACAACATTTTTGTCCTGGGCAGCTTTGAGGAGCTGACGGAAAAGGAAAGAGCCTATACGGACCGGTATTTTGAAAGCGACGTCTATCCGGTCCTGACTCCCATGGCCATCGACTCCACCAGGCCCTTCCCCCTGATCCGCAACAAGAGCCTGAACATAGGCGCAATTCTGACCAGAAAGGTCAACGCCGGCCCCGGCATCCTGAACCGGGAAAAGAAGAAAAAGAAGGAAGAAAAGGCCCAGAAGCAGGCCTATGAATACGCCACCGTTCAGGTGCCCAGCGTTCTTCCCAGAGTGATCCTTCTGCCCGAGAGCGAGGAAGGGGTGATCCGGATCATCCTCCTGGAGGAGATCATCCGGGCCAATATGGCAAAGCTTTTCCTCAACTATGACGTGGTCTGCGCCTATCCCTTCAGGATCATGAGAAACGCCGACCTGGGCGTGGATGAGGACGAAGTGGAAGACCTGCTCAAGGAGATCGAGAACAAGCTGAAAAAGCGCCAGAGAGGCCAGGCCATCCGTCTGGAGATCGAGGAAGGCGCCGACCAGAGGCTCCTTTCCTTCCTGACCGGGGAAATGGACATCAGTGAACCCTATATCTTCCCCATCGACGGTCCCATCGATCTGACCTTCCTTATGAAGGTCTACGGCTGCGTCGGCCACGACGAGCTCAGGGAGCACGGTTATCCGGGGCCCCAGAGCGTTCCGGAGCTGCCCGAAGGCTGCGATATCTTCGAGGAGATCAAGAAGCGGGATATCTTTATGCATCATCCCTACCAGAGCTTCCAGCCCGTAGTGGATTTCGTAAAGCAGGCAGCCGTGGATCCCCAGGTCCTGGCCATCAAGCAGACCCTCTACCGCGTCAGCGGCAACTCCCCCATCGTGGCGGCCCTGGCCAGGGCGGCCGAGAACAACAAGCAGGTCATGGTCCTGGTGGAACTGAAGGCCAGATTCGACGAGGAGCACAACATCGAGTGGGCAAGGATGCTTGAAAAGGCCGGCTGCCATGTCATCTATGGTCTGGTGGGCCTCAAGACCCACTCCAAGATCACCCTGGTGGTAAGGAAGGAAGAAGACGGCATCCGCCGCTATGTCCATCTGGGCACAGGCAACTACAACGATTCCACGGCCAAGCTCTATACCGACGTGGGCCTCATGACCTGCAGCGAGCAGATAGGCGAGGACGCCACCGCAGTCTTCAACATGCTCTCGGGCTATTCCGAACCCAGAAGCTGGAACAAACTGGTCTGCGCCCCTTTGTGGCTCAAGAACCGCTTCCTTTACATGATCGACCGGGAGAAGCGTCATGCCCTCCAGGGAGAGAGTGCCCATATCCGGGCCAAGATGAACGCTCTGTGCGATCCCGACATCATTGCCGCTCTCTATGCGGCCAGCGCCGCCGGCGTTCAGATCGACCTGATCGTCAGAGGTATCTGCTGTCTGAAGGTGGGCATTCCCGGCATTTCCGAGAACATCCGGGTCCGCTCCATCGTGGGCAACTATCTGGAGCACAGCCGGATCTACTGCTTCGAGAACGGAGGAAGGCCGGAGGTCTATGCGGCCAGCGCCGACTGGATGCCCAGGAACCTGGACAGACGTGTGGAGATCATGTTCCCCCTGGAAGACGACGCCATCCGCGAAAGAGCCATCTCCATCCTGGAGATCGAACTGGAGGATACCCTCAAAGCCCATCTCATGAAGGCCGACGGGACCTACGAGAAGGTGGACAAGCGGGGCAAGGATCTGATCAACTCCCAGAAGGTCTTCGGCGAAGAGGCCGTACAGGCGGCCAAAGTTCTGCAGACGGCAAAGGACAGCCGGGTCTTTATTCCCAGGACGTCCGAAGAATAAGGGGACCTGACAAAGATTTGTCAATTTTTGCCTGTCAGGAAAGTGATTTCTGCATTTATTTGGGGATAAATACGGATATTTTTCAACGGGTATATCTGTATAATGTAGGGGACTGAAATTTAGCGGCATCAGAACGAAAGGAGAATTGATGGGCGGATTTTTTGCAGCAGCATCCAGAGAGGCTTGTATCTTTGACCTGTTCTTCGGGACAGACTATCATTCCCATCTGGGCACCAGAAGGGCCGGCATGGTCACCTACGATCCCAGGGAGGGCTTCAACAGAGCCATCCACAACATTGAGAACTCACCCTTCCGCACAAAGTTCGACAAAGAAGCAAATGATATGAAGGGAAATCTCGGCATCGGCTGTATTTCCGACTACGATCCCCAGCCTCTGCTGGTCCGTTCCCGCCACGGCTCCTATGCCATCATGACGGTGGGAAAGATCAACAACGTCAAAGAGCTGACGGACGAGATCATGAACGAGGGCAGCACCCACTTCTTTGTCCAGTCCCACGACGTGATCAACTGCACAGAGCTGACAGCGGCTCTGATCAACCATAAGGAAAATTTCATCGAAGGCATTCAGTACGCTCAGGAGCGGATCGACGGGTCCATGACCATCCTGATCCTGACCCCTAAGGGCATTTATGCCGCCAGAGACAAGATGGGCAGAACGCCCGTTGTCCTGGGACAGAAGGAAACAGGCTTCTGTGCTTCCTTTGAATCCTTCGCCTACCTGAACCTGGGCTACAGAGATTTAAGAGAGCTTGGCCCCGGCGAGATCGTGGTCTTCGACCAGAACGGGGTAAAGACCCTGGTGAAACCCGGCAGCAGGATGCGGATCTGCACCTTCCTCTGGGTCTACTACGGCTATCCTTCCTCCAAGTATGAAGGCGTGTCCGTGGAAAAGATGCGCTACTACTGCGGCAAGGCCCTGGCAAAAAGGGATAAGGGCATGGACATCGATATCGACATCGTGGCCGGCGTTCCGGATTCCGGAACGGCCCATGCCATCGGTTATGCCAATGAATCCGGCAAGCCTTTCTCCAGGCCTTTTATCAAGTATACGCCTACCTGGCCCAGGTCCTTCATGCCTACCATCCAGGAAAAGAGAAACCTGATTGCCAAGATGAAGATGATCCCGGTCCACGACCTGATCGAGGGCAAGAACATCCTTCTGATCGACGATTCCATCGTCCGCGGCACCCAGCTGCGGGAGACCACGGAGTACCTGTTTGACAGCGGCGCAAAGGAAGTCCACGTAAGACCCGCCTGCCCGCCCATCCTCTACGGCTGCAAGTATATCAACTTTTCCAGATCCAACTCCGACATGGAGCTGATTGCCAGAAGGGTCATCCGTGACCTGGAGGGCGGCGACGTATCTCCCGAGGTCCTGGCCGAGTATGCCGATCCCGATACGGAGCGCTATCAGAAGATGCAGGAGGAGATCGGAAAGAGAATGAAGTTCACCTCCATCCGCTACCAGAGACTGGACGATATGATCGAAGCCATCGGCGTGGACAGAGAGCGTCTGTGCACCTACTGCTGGGACGGAAGAGAATGATCTTTCCCCCGCAGCCTGTTAAAAAGGCGGAAAACAGAATAAATATTGTGACAGACTTCTGAAAAGAGGCGTGCGGGCGGAAAGTCCGCCCGCACGCGCAGTCAGGATCTGTATGCCAGGGAGCAGACCACGTTTCGGTGGTCTGCTTTTTTTTTCCGTGCAGCTGTCATGAGCGTGTCTACGGTATGGACCTTATGCTATAATCATATATATAATATCTGCGCGTTTTTTTGAGCAGTAAAGAGGAGGATTTCGATAATGATCTATACTATAAAGAGCACTCTGGTCCGTGCACTGCATATGCCGGAAGAAGAGGTCCTGCGTACGGTTCGGATCGGAGGATCCGCAACGCTGGATGATCTCTGCAGGGTCATGCTGGATTCCCTGGCTTTTGACAGGGACCATATGTACCAGTTCTGCATGGACAACCGTCCCTATTCCCGGAGTGCCTATGTTTCCGGCCAGGACAGGAGAGGGAAGCCCTCTACCAATACGAAGCTTTACAAGCTGGGACTGAAGTCCGGCCAGAAGTTTTTGTTTATCTATGATTTCGGTGATGACTGGACCTTCCAGATGGAAGTCCTTTCGGCAGAGAATGTCTCCGGAAATATCCGCCCGGAGGTCCTGGAATCAGTGGGCACAGCCGAGCAGTATCCGGATTGGGAGGAAGACTTTGATGCTGAGGAGGACGAAGAAGCACCGGAAGAGCAGGAAGATTCTGCACCTGCCGGCGTGGATCCGTGGCCTGGCATGATAAAAGGATTTCTGAGCGGCTGGGACGAGGAGGATCTGTCTGAGGAATATTTCGACGATGATTCCGGCAGAACAGGTCCGGACGGAGAAGACTTCAACCCGCGTCTTGGAAGGATCATGCTGCGAATCATAGAGCATCAGATCTCGGCAGGAGATCCTGCTTTTGTGGGAAAAGCCTATGTAAGTCTGCAGAAGAAAGGATATATTAAGAAACTGGCCAAGGTGAAGCTGGCCCTGGCCCTGATCCGTGAGCTTTTTGAGATCATAAAATATGGCAGTTCCTACAGCGAGACCCGGTATGCTTCCTTTGTGGAGGAAGCTGTCCAGGAAGAGGCAGACGAAAGCAGTCTGGCCGATCTGGTGACAGGAAGGGAGCATACGATTGCGGAGCTGCTGTATGATTTTGAAGAATCAGTACAGACTCCTGGCAAAGAGAAGAGGGCCGCGGATCTTTTTATGGAGATCTGGCCCATGCTGAAGACCTTTATAAATGACAACTATACCCGGGAAACAGACCAGGGGACGGAGAAGTACTCTCTGGGGGAGATTGACAGAAGACTGGGATCCGGTATGGAACTTTTCAATTCTGTTATGGACGCGGATATGGCTTTCATGAACAGCAAGCGCTATGAGGAAGGTATCAAGGTACTTAAAGAGATACTGGATACTTTCAGGTGGGATCCGGGAGAAGGGGCTTCCATAAAGGGATCTGTCGGCGAATGCCTGGAGTGGCTGGACCGGAAAGAAGAAGCGGACAGATGGTTCGAGGACTGGTTCTCGTCAAGCCCCAAAGATCCCGACTGTGCCAACTATTACGTCATGATCCTGATGGAACGGGGAAATATGGAAAAGGCAGAGAGGATCCTTCTGGAGTGTATCCCGGAGGAGCTGCCTGCCGATTATAAATATGTGGATCTTTACTACCGGGCGGAGGAATTTTACCGGGCGAAAGGCGACATTGAGAAGGAAAAGAAATTCGCTTCCCTGGGGAACCTGTCTGAATTCGGCGAATCGTCCGATCCGGACGATGCCTTCTTTGACAGACTGTTTAAACAGACGCCCGTAGTTAAGGCCGAGAAAAAGATCTATCCCAACGATCCCTGCCCCTGCGGTTCGGGAAAGAAGTATAAGAAGTGCTGCGGTAAGAAATAAGGGGAGCTGCACAGGGGGACGGAAAGGTGCCGGCTCATAGAAAGGCAGATACTGCGGTCATCCCTGTAAAAAGCCGGAATTGAAAAAAAACAGATGCAAAGGGACCTGCTGCGGCAGCAAAACGCGGCACCGGGTCCCTTTTTGCTGTATGCAGACAGGGAAAACGGACAGGGGTGCGGCCGGTCAGACTCTGCGGGCAGAGAACCTTTGTTGACAATATCGATAAACGATATTATTGTATAAGCAGAAATATCGTTTATCGATATTTGTTGGAAGCCGTTTAAGCGGAAGGAGAAGGCAGTGGCTAAGAAACCTCTATATCCCCTGACAGAGCCCATGTTCTATGTGCTTTTGTGTTTTCACAGAGGGGTCATGTCAGGGACAGAGATCAGTGACTATGTAAAAAAACTGACGAGTGGAAGAGTGGGACTGGGTCCCGGGACCCTCTATACCATCCTGGGGGCCTTTCAGGCGGAGAATGTCATTGAAAAGACAGGATCCGAAGGAAGGCGGATCAGCTACCGGATCACGGAAAAGGGGGAAAGACTCTTTCAGGAGGAAGTGGATAGAATGAGAAAGTGTCTTGCGGACGCGGACAGGGTGACAGACCATGAAGAATGACAGAAGCGTTAAAAAAATGGCCTTTTTCGGCATAAGTGACTTTCCCTATGAGGAAAGCTGGCTGAACGACCTGGCAGAGAGGGGACTTATACTGAAAGAGATCTTTTTTCTTTATACCTTTGAGAAGACCGGCAAAACAGGTCTTCGGTGCAGGATCATTCCCAGAAAGAGGGATAAGATCTCGGAAGAAGAGATGGATCTTTTTGAAAGTTCCGGCTGGAAGGTCACATGTTCTCATAATGAAAAGACCTATCTGTATACGGAGGACCCGGAAGCGGAAGAGCTCTTTACCGACATGGAGTCCTATCAGGAATATTTTTCCAGATGTCTGGGAAGACTCCTGCTGCAGGCCGGCGGTACGGTCCTGGTCCTTCTTATGAATCTTTTTAATCTTTACAAGCTGCGCTCCCGTCTGTCAGGAAACGGCAGCTTCCTTCTTCTGGCAGAGCAGAGCCGCTTTCTGGAACTGGGCGTGGAGGCTTTTGCCGTCTTTGTGCTGGGAGCCGTCTTCTACAGCTTCTTTTCCTATATCAGATGCCGCAGAACGGTCCTTTTGAGAAAGTCTCCCTCCGAACCTCTAAGGTACAGAGGCATCAGGATCTTTAACGGCTGCGGCAGTATTTTTCTGACCCTGATTCTGTGTCTTATGCTGGTCTGGACCTACTTTGATTCCACAAAGATCAGCATGGACGATGCTCTTACCTGGGAAGGGGCCCATCCCGCCCTGATGCGGGAAGCCTTCCCCGGGGACTGGGCCTTTGTAAAGGAAGGGATCGTAAAGGATGGGGAGAGCGGCGGCGCCTGCATTGACACCGCAGGAGGAAGGGTCAGCATCCTGTATGACTTTTGTATGCGGAAAACGTCCAACCGGATCCTGAAGGAGGGCTTTTGCGAGGAGGTCACCTTAAGAAGCATTATTCCGGAAACCGAGATGGAGGATTTTGACGACTCCGGTCTTCCTGTCTATTTCAGTATCTACTATGATTTCCGGTCTGAGGAAAAGGCGGCCCAGATGCTGGAAGAACAGGTCAGACAGGACCTGAAGTATGCCCAGGGGCCGGGACCAGTCACGATCGGCGTCCCCGGCTGCGGCTATGCCGCCTTCCTGGATGAGCGCTATGACGGGGAAGAGCCTCTGCCCTCCGGCCCCCAGACCCTTTATCTGCGGAGCGGGACGAAAGTCGTATATATCTATTATTCCGGAAGGGCGGATCTTCTGGATAGGACAGACTTTTTTGCAGAGCAGCTGAAGTAAAGTCGTTTTCCGGCAAAAGAAAAAAGCGTACAGATGCAGCTTCCGCATCTGTACGCTTTGCTTTTTTGGGGAATCAGTTGTCTTCCTCGGTGGATACGTAGACGGTACGCTTTCTTGCGTCGGCGTTGTTTGCCAGGTACTCGTCGTAGGTGGTCACCTTATCGATGATGGAGCCGTCGGGCAGGATCTCGATAATGCGGTTGGCGGTGGTCTCCACGACCTGGTGGTCACGGCAGGCAAAGAGCTCTACACCGGGGAACTTGATCATGCCTTCGTTGAGGGCGGAGATGGATTCCATATCCAGGTGGTTGGTGGGCTCGTCGAAGATCAGGCAGTTGGCGCCGCTGATCATCATCTTGGACAGCTGGCAGCGGACTCTTTCGCCGCCGGAGAGGACGTTCAGGCGCTTTACGCCGTCGTCGCCCGCAAAGAGCATTCTGCCCAGGAAGCCTCTGACATAGGTCACGTCCTTGACGGGAGAGTAGCCGGTCAGCCATTCGGTAATGGTATATTCGCTGGCGAATTCTTTCGAATTATCCTTTTCGAAATAGGTCTGGGAGGTGGTGATGCCCCACTTGTAGGTGCCTTCGTCGGGCTCCATGTTGCCCATGAGGATCTCGAAGAGGGTGGTCTTGGCCAGCTCCTGGCTGCCTACGAAGGCGATCTTGTCGTCGTGTCCCATGATAAAGGAAACATTGTCCAGGACCTTGACTCCGTTGATGGTCTTGGAAATACCGCTTACGGTCAGGACCTCGTTGCCGATCTCGCGGTCGGGACGGAAGTCGATGTAAGGGTACTTGCGGCTGGAGGGACGGATCTCTTCCAGCTGGATCTTTTCCAGAGCTCTCTTACGGGAGGTAGCCTGCTTGGACTTGGAAGCGTTGGCCGAGAAACGGGAGATGAACTCCTTGAGTTCCTTGATCTTTTCTTCCTTCTTCTTGTTGGCTTCCTTCATCTGACGGATCATCAGCTGGGAGGACTGGTACCAGAAATCGTAGTTGCCGGCGTAGAGCTGGATCTTGCCGTAGTCGATGTCGGCGATATAGGTACATACTTTATTAAGGAAGTAACGGTCGTGGGAGACCACGATCACGGTATTCTCAAAGTTGATCAGGAATTCCTCCAGCCAGGCGATGGCGTCCAGATCCAGGTGGTTGGTAGGCTCGTCCAGAAGCAGGACGTCGGGGCTGCCGAAGAGGGCTCTGGCCAGCAGGACCTTGACCTTCTGGGCGCCGGTCAGCTCTCTCATGAGATAGGCATGGAGATCTGTCTCGATGCCCAGACCGTTCAGAAGGGTCTCTGCGTCGGACTCGGCCTCCCAGCCGTTCATCTCGGCGAATTCGCCTTCCAGCTCGCTGGCCCGGATGCCGTCCTCGTCGGAGAAATCCTCCTTGGCGTAGAGGGCGTCCTTTTCCTTCATGATCTGATAGAGCCTTGCATTGCCCTGGATGACAGTGTCCAGGACCACCTGGCCGTCGTATTTATTCTGGTCCTGCTCCAGGAAGGAGAGACGCTGGCCGGGTGTCATGGTGACAGTGCCGCTTGAGGTATCCAGCTGTCCGGACAGGATCTTGAGGAAGGTGGATTTGCCGGCGCCGTTGGCACCGATGATCCCGTAGCAGTTCCCTTCCGTAAATTTGATGGTAACGTCTTCAAAAAGTGCTCTTTTTCCGAGACGGAGTGTAACACCATTTGCTGCGATCATGCAGTTCCTCCTAATTACATGTGCATTTGAATGCCTTCTTTATCCTGCCGAGGCACAAATGCCATGTGCCCGCAGACATACGATTATATAATAACGGACTTATACTTTGACTGCAAGTGTGTAATTCCTGTTCCGCGCTGATTTCCGCCGATTTCCGCTGATTTCCGCCGGGAAGCCCCGGTCTTTCCTTCCTCCTTCCGGGGATCCGGCCCGCAGTGCCTCTGCCCGGGCCTTTCCCCGGGCTTTGCCCCTTTCCTCCGGCAGGCAGAGGAGAAAACAGAATTCCATAAAAGGGGCCCTGCGAAAAAACATTAATCCATACGGATTTTCCTGAAAATATAAAAAATTTCAAGAACCATGAAAAAATCTTCTGTATTTTTTTGTGCACTTCGGTGTTATAATCTTTATCAGTAACAGGCAGTTGATAAAAACTGCACAAAAACTAAGGAGGTATATTTATGAAAAAGAAACTCGTAAGTGTCGTACTTGCAGCAGTGATGGGCATGGCCCTTCTGGCAGGCTGCGGCGGCGGATCCGCTGCTCCTGCAGAACAGCCCGCTGAAGAGAAGACCGAAGAAGCCGCTGAACCCGCTGAGACAGCTGCTGAGGAAACAGCAGAAGCAGCCGGCGGTGAGCTTGCAGACAAGAAGGTCGGCGTCTGCATCTATCAGTTCGCTGACAACTTCATGACTCTGTTCAGAGGCGAACTTGAGAGATACCTGATCGAGCAGGGCTTCGCCAAGGAAAACATCACCATCGTTGACGGTGCCAATGACCAGGCTACACAGTCCGGCCAGATCGACAACTTCATCTCTCAGGGCGTTGACGTTCTGATCATCAACCTTGTAAACTCTTCTTCTGCTTCCACAGTTACCGATAAGGTAGTTGCCGCCAATATCCCGCTGGTATACATCAACCGTGAGCCCGATGAAGCAGAGCAGCAGAGATGGACAGACAACAACTGGAACGTCTGCTACGTTGGCTGCGACGCCCGTCAGTCCGGCACATTCCAGGGCGAGATCATCGCCGACCTGGGCCTTGACGCCATCGACTTCAACGGCAACGGCAAGATCGACTACATTATGATCGAAGGCGACCCCGAGAACATCGACGCTGCATATCGTACAGAGTACTCCGTAAAGGCTCTGACAGACGCTGGTTTCGAAGTCAACTGCCTGGATGATCAGGTTGGTATGTGGGATCAGGTCAAGGGCAACGAGCTGGTCAACAACTCCCTGTCCCAGTACGGCAACGACGTAGAAGTCGTATTCTGCAACAACGATGCTATGGCTCTTGGCGCTCTGCAGGCAATCCAGTCTCAGGGACGTACAGTCGGCAAGGACATCTATCTGGTAGGCGTTGACGCCCTGACAGAGGTTGTTCAGTATGTTATCTCCGGCGAGATCACCGGCACAGTTTTCAACAACCACTTTGCACAGGCTGACAGCGCAGCAGATGCAGCCATCAACTATCTGAACGGCACAGGCAACGAGCACAACATCCAGTGCGACTACACAAAGGTCACAGCTGAAAATGCTCAGGAGATCCTTGATTCTCTGCAGTAAGTCTGACGAATCCCAGAGGTTCTGATCACTGATTTTATGGCAGGTGCGGCTGGCGCCGCACCTGCTTTTCTTTAGCGAAGCAGCATTTTTCCGGCTCTTTTCTCTGAAGGAGGCCGGAAGCATTGAGAAGGAGATAAGCATGGCAGAATTTTTTCTTGAGTTAAAAGGCGTATCCAAGTCTTTCCCCGGCGTTAAGGCTCTGGATAACGTTTCCCTTTCGGTCCGCCCCGGAACTGTCCATGCACTGATGGGGGAAAACGGCGCAGGCAAATCGACACTGATGAAGTGTCTCTTCGGCATTTACAAGATGGATGCAGGTGAGGTATATATCAACGGCGAGAAGGTTACGATCAACAATCCCGATGAAGCCATGAAGATGGGCATCGCCATGGTGCACCAGGAGCTTCAGCCTGTACTGCCCAGAAGTGTTGCTGAGAACATGTATCTCGGCAGATTCCCGACACACAACTACGGTCCCTTAAAGGTCATCGACCATAAAAAGATGTATGAAGACACTGCTTACTGGCTCAAAGAGGTGGGCATGGACTTTGATCCCAAGGCTCCCCTTTCCGATCTTTCCATCGGCCAGATGCAGTCTATCGAAATTGCGAAGGCAGTTTCCCACGAAGCAAAGGTCATCATTTTTGACGAACCTACATCCTCCCTTTCCGACAAAGAAGTTGAAGTACTGTTCCGTATCATGAACGATCTTCGTGATAAGGGCGTTGCTATGATTTATATTTCCCACAAGATGGATGAGATCAAGCGGATCTCCGACGATATCACCATCATGCGCGACGGCACCTATGTAGGTACCTGGCCGGCAGCAGAGATGACGACCGATCAGATCATTGCAAAGATGGTCGGCCGTGAACTGACAAACGTCTATCCTCCCCATCCCTGTGAGCCCGGCGATGTGATCCTGGAAGCAAAGAACGTTTCTTCCATTCACGAAAAGTCCTTCCAGGACTGCTCTTTCAAGATCCGCAAGGGCGAGATCGTGGGCTTCGGCGGCCTGGTCGGCGCCCAGCGTACAGAACTGATGGAAGCCATCTTCGGCATGCGCGGCATCAAGTCCGGTGAGATCTATGTGGGCGGCAAGAAGGTGGACACCAGATCGCCCCGCAAGGCCATGAATGCCGGCATCGGTCTGATCACGGAAGACAGACGAGGCAACGGTATCCTGGGCTGCCTGTCCATCAAGGACAACACCGGTATTTCCGTTTACGACAAGAACCTGAAGGCAGGCTTCGTACTGGATCATCCTTCCATCAATAAGATCGTTGACGAAAGCATCCAGAAGCTGAGGATCAAGACCCCCAATGCCCAGGAAGCCATCGCCAATCTTTCGGGCGGCAACCAGCAGAAGGTCATCATCGCCAGATGGCTGGCCAACGACCCCGATGTTCTGGTCATGGACGAGCCTACCAGAGGTATCGACGTCGGTGCCAAGCACGAGATCTATGAGATCATGGTGGAACTGCAGAAGCAGGGCAAGGCCATTATCATGATCTCCTCTGAAATGGCAGAGCTGTTGGGCATGTCCGACAGGATCTATGTCATGTGCAACGGACATATCCGCGGCGAGATCACCGACCCTGCAGAGATGACCCAGGAGAAGGTCATGAGTTACGCAACCATGTTCTAAGGCGCCGCAGGCGTTTTAATGGTAAGGAGCAGCGGAAACGGTCCGGCTGCTTTATTGAAACGGAGGATTCTAATGAACAAAAAAGCTTTTAATATCAAGGATTTCCTGATTAACTACGGCGTTATTCTTATCATCATCATCCTGGTTGTCTTCACAGGCATCAAGTCCCCCAACTTCGTGTCTCCCTCCAACCTGATGAACCTGCTGCTGAACATGTCCGCACGTCTTGTCATCGCACTGGGCATCGCGGGCTGCGTTATCACCGCAGGCTGCGACCTGTCCGCAGGTCGTCTGATCGGTCT
>DETN01000220.1:0-568 GCA_002362155.1 Lachnospiraceae bacterium UBA3287
TCCCCCTTTTCCAGGTGGAAGGTGACGTCGGACAGGACTGTATTTTCAACGAATGCTTTCGATATATGGTGACAGGACAGAATCATAATGACCTCTTATGGCAAAAATGTCGGGAACTGGATTCCAACGACCATCTTAATGGAGTTTTTCTCTTATGTCAATTTGGGAATAAAGGACGATCATCTGCCTGTTTTGTGACAGATATCATAAGACAGGTTAATGAAATATATGAAATAATCAAATGCAAATACATGATATAACAATTATAATGATATCAGGGCATATGATGATGCCGGAGCATGCCGGAGCCGCCCTTTGCGAAAGTTTCATTCGGTTGCATTAATGTTTCTTATCCTATATAATGAAATTTGATTTTATTATACAACACAGGGGATGGTGTTAATATTGGAAACAAAGGAAATATCACAGGCAGTTATAGGGAGGCTGCCAAGGTACTACCGCTATCTCGGAGAACTCGAGAAAATGGGGATTGAACGGGTTTCTTCACACGAGCTTAGCAGTATGATGCACGTCACCGCTTCACAGATCCGCCAGGATTTCAACAATT
>DETN01000220.1:595-15497 GCA_002362155.1 Lachnospiraceae bacterium UBA3287
TCAACTGCTTCGGCGGCTTCGGCCAGCAGGGCTACGGATACAACATTCATTACCTGCACGAAAAGATCGGAAACATCCTGGGCCTGGATCAGCACCACGACATGATCCTGATCGGAGCGGGCCATCTGGGCTCAGCCCTGGTCAACTACATGAAGTTCAGAAGCAGCGGCTTTGACTTCCGCGGGGCCTTCGATATCAGGGAAGACCTGGTGGGAGGGGAAGTCGGCGGCATTCCCATCTATCACATCAGCAGCCTGAAGGAGTACCTGGAAAACAATCAGATCGACATCGCTGTACTGACCCTGCCCAAGGGCGAGGCTCTCAAGGTCTCGGAGGTCCTGGCGGGGAGCAGCATCCGTGCTGTCTGGAACTTTGCCCATGTGGATCTGATGATGCCGGAGCATATCCAGGTGGAGAATGTACATCTTCAGGATTCTCTGATGAAGCTGTCCTACAGCATCAAGTGCGCAAGCAAACAGGAATGACTTAAAAAAGGCGGCACAGGGCTCTGTGCCGTTTTCTGTTTTTTAGGAGGAAGTATGAAATATCTGCTTACCGGAGCGGAAATGACAAAGGCCGACCGCTGTACATCCGAAGTCATAGGCATTCCCTCCCTGGTCCTGATGGAAAGGGCTGCCCTGGGGGTGGCGGAGGAAATCGAAAAACGCTTTCCCCAAAAGGTCAGGGTCACGGTCCTGGCAGGCCGGGGCAACAACGGGGCGGATGCCATAGCCGCGGGCAGACTCCTGACCGACAGGGGCTATCCTGTCTCTTTCTTTATTACAAAGGGAAAAGTGGGAGAGGACTCCTCCATGGCAGTCCAGCTGAAGGTGATTAAGGCCTACGGCCTCTCCTGCAGGGTCTATGAGCCCGGATGCGGCATGCTGGAAGAGGCGGAGCCTGAAGTGCTGATCGACGGCCTTTTCGGTACGGGCCTTGCCAGAAATATAGAAGGAGGCCTGGAAGAGGCCGTTTCGGAGATTAACTGCCTCCGGGAGCGGCATGGGGGCTTTGTGACCAGCGTGGATATTCCCTCCGGTATTTCTTCGGACGATGGGTCCGTGATGGGGTGCGCCGTAAAGAGCGATCTGACGGTGACCTTTGCCTTTTACAAGAGAGGCCAGTTCCTCTATCCCGGCGCCGCCTTCTGCGGAGAGCTGGTCCTGAAGGAGATCGGCATTACGGAAAGGTCTCTGGATAAGAAGCCGGATATGTTCATCTATGACCATGAAAGGATCCGGGACCTGGTCCCGGACAGAGACCCCGCCGGCAATAAGGGGACCTTCGGAAAAGTCCTGGTGACCGCAGGATCTGCGGGCATGTGCGGAGCGGCATTCCTCTCCGCTTCGGCAGCCTTCGCCGCAGGGGCCGGCATGGTGAAGATCTTTACGCCTGAGGAGAACAGGCCGGTTCTGCAGACCCTCCTTCCCGAAGCCATGGTCACGGCCTGTGATCCTGCCGATCCGGAATCATTAAGGGAAAAGCTCAGGAAGGATCTGGAATGGGCGGATATCCTGATCCTCGGCCCGGGCATCGGAAGAGGAGATTATGCAAATACCCTTCTGCATGACCTTTATACGATCATGCAGGAGGAGAAAGCCCTGATCCGGGGGCTTGTCCTGGACGCCGACGGCCTCTGGGTCACTTTTTCCGACCCGGACCTGACGAAGATGCTCTGCAGAAGGGCATGGCCGGAGAAGCTGATCATGACGCCCCATCTGGGAGAATTCGCCCATATGGCGGGAGCAGAAATTCCGAAAGCCGCGGGAAACAGAATTTCTATCAGCAGAAGTCTTGCGAAAAAGTGCCGTGGTGTCATACTATGTAAGGACGCAAGGACCATTGCCGCGGGGTACAGGGATGATAGGATCTTCCTCAATCAGTACGGAACAAGCGGCATGGCCGCGGCCGGATCGGGAGATGTCCTGACCGGGATCTGCGGCGGCTTTCTTGCCGCCGGCATGGAGGCTTTTGATGCGGCCTGCGCAGGCTGCAGCGCCCATGCCAGGGCAGGAGAGGCTGCGGCAGCCGAACTTGGAGACTACAGTATGAAGGCGGGAGATATCATATCCCATCTGCCCGGCCTTCTGAAATAAAAAAGGAACAGAATGTTTATGACAGATGCATCTACCAGGGTGCGCGCGGAGATCGACCTTGGCGCCATCCTCTACAACATGGAAAGCATGCACGCCCATATATCGGGCCATGCGGGAATGATCGCCGTGATCAAGGCCAACGGCTACGGACACGGAGCGGCCAGGATCGCAGCCGAACTGGAAAGTCTTCCTTATGTGTGGGGCTATGCTGCCGCCACCTTTGAGGAAGCAAAGGAGATCCGGCAGGCCGGCTCCGAAAAGCCCATCCTGATCCTGGGCCACTGCTTCCCCTACTGCTACAAAGAGCTGGCGGACTACGCGATCCGGCCCGCAGTCTTTCGAAGAGACTCCCTGCAGCAGCTCTCGGAGGCTGCCATTTCGGAGGGACACAGGATCCGCATCCACATCGCCGTGGATACGGGCATGACCAGGATCGGAATCCGGCCGGACGACGAAGGTCTTTCCTTCGTAAAGGCGGCTCTGGAGACCCCCGGCGTCATCGTGGAGGGAATCTTTACCCATTTCGCCAGAGCGGACGAGTGGGACAGGGAGGCCACCGGCACCCAGATCAGGCTCTTTAAAGACTTCTGCGAAAGGATCCGGGAGGAGCTGGGATACGACGTTCCCTTAAAGCACTGCTCCAACTCTGCCGGCATCATCGAATATCCCGAGGCCAACATGGATCTGGTCAGGGCCGGCATTACCCTTTACGGCCTCTGGCCCTCCGGCGAAGTCCATAAGCAGATCGTGCCCCTGAGGCCGGTCATGAGCCTCAAATCCCACATCGTCTATATCAAGGATGTTCCGGCAGGGGTCAGGGTCAGCTACGGCGGCACCTACGAGACCAAAAGCCCCGCCAGGATCGCCACCATTCCCGTGGGCTACGCCGACGGCTATCCCAGGAGCCTTTCAGGAAAGGGCTATATCCTGATCCACGGAAAGAAAGCCCCCATCCTGGGCAGGGTCTGCATGGACCAGTTCATGGTGGACGTGACCCATATCCCGGAGGCTGCCGAAGACGACGAGGTGGTCCTGATGGGCAGCTGCGGCGAACAGGCCATCACCGCGGAAGAGCTGGGAGACCTTTCCGGACGGTTCAACTATGAACTGGTCTGCGATATCTCCGAAAGGGTGCCCCGCATTTATATCAGGAATTAAAGTTGACGCATTTTAGAACATATGTTATATTTTACTGTGCGAAACAGTCAGAAAGACCGGCAGGGCCCTTTTTGAGGCTGTCAGCCGGATGAAATTTATATATAGAAGGAGTTTACAGGTATGTCAGGACATTCCAAATTTGCCAATATCAAACATAAGAAAGAGAAAAACGACGCCGCAAAGGGCAAGATCTTTACCGTCATCGGACGTGAGATCGCCGTAGCGGTCAAGGAAGGCGGTTCCGATCCTGCTAACAACTTCAAGCTTGCACAGGTCATTGCCAAGGCCAAGGCCAACAACATGCCCAACGATACCATCGAGAGAGGCATCAAGAAGGCTGCCGGCGAACTGGGCGCCGTGGATTATCAGTACAACACCTATGAAGGCTACGGCCCCTCCGGCATCGCCATCATCGTGGATACCCTGACCGACAACCAGAACCGTACGGCCGCCAATGTCCGCAGCGCTTTTGTAAAGGGCGGCGGTTCCATCGGCACCCAGGGCTGCGTTTCCTTTATGTTCGACAAAAAGGGCCAGATCATTATCGACAAGGAAGAGTGCAATCTGGAAGCGGACGATCTGATGATGATCGCTCTGGAAGCCGGCGCGGACGATCTGCAGGAGGAAGAGGACAGCTTTGAGATCCTGACTTCCGAAGATGATTTTGAGGCAGTCTGCCAGGCACTGAAGGAGGAAGGCATTCCCACAGTTTCCGCAGAAGTCACCATGATCCCCCAGAACTATGTTTCCGTCACCGACGAAAAGGCAGTCAAGGGAATCCGCAGGATCCTGGATATCCTGGATGACGACGATGACGTTCAGAACGTCTATCATAACTGGGAAGAGGCAGATGACTGATCCTTTTAAACTGTCATACATAAGTGCAGGCATAAGCTGTGTCTGATTCGTCAAGGAGACTTCCCCGGGGAAGTCTCCTTGTATTACTATTTACGGACCAGGCGTTTTGAGAGAAAAGGAATGGAAGTCCATTGAATACAGACCCCAGAAACAGATACAGGGGGACCAGGGAGGGAGAGGAGATCGTGTTTCTCCGGAATCCCCTTCCTGTCCCCAGAAAAAAGGAACATGTCAGGCAGGAATTCGATTTTCCGGATCCCCAGTGGAATACGGAGGATCCTGACCTGGACTACGATTATCAGACAGATGACGACGACGATTTCGATCTGTAGGCGTCATCGGAAAGGCAGAGCCTATGGCATCCAATTCCAGATCCACCAAAAGGAATAAAACCACATCGGGCAAAAAGACCGGATCCGGCACCAGAAGCAGAAAGAAAGAGCCCTCAATTCTTTCCATGATAAAGAAAGATGATCTTTTTGCCGACATTCTGGTGGTGATCCTGGCAGGCCTCGTCATTATGATGCTGCTTTCCATGATCGGCAAAGGCGGCGTAGTGGGAAAGACCCTCAAGAACCTCATGTTCGGGCTTCTTGGCTTTTCGGCCTGGGTATTTCCCTTCTATCTGATCTTTGTCCTGATCTTTGCCATGCACCAGAAGGGCAGGCAGTTCAGAATGGTACGCATTTTCTGCTCCTTTGTCCTTTATCTTGTGTTCGGGATCCTGTGCGAGATCCATGCCGGAACGGCCAGAGGCCTGGCCGAGTATGATCCGGATGCTCTCTTCAAGGCCGGAACGGCATTTCAGAAGGGCGGAGGTCTTGCCGCCGGCACCTGTGCCTGGGGACTTCTCCATGTGCTCAATACAGCCGGCACTCTCCTGGTGCTTCTTGTGATCACAGCCATTTGCCTGATCATCATTACCAGGAAATCTCCCATCGCTATCGTCGGAAAAGGCGTTTCCGGCACCATGGAAGCCGGCAGGGACTGGGCGGCCAGAAACCGGGAGCGGAGAGAGGAACGCAGGGCCAGAATGGAGGAGGAACAGGAAGAAGACAAAGAGGAAGAAGCTGCTTTAGCACAGGAGAGTGTCCGGGAGGAGAAAAAGCCGGACCCCAGGGTCAGGAACTACATGGACGATTATGAAGAGACCATCCAGAGCCGCAGGACCCGTCCCGATGACGAACCGCCCCTCAGAGAGCCCTCCGGAAGAAGTTCCTACACAGGAAGCCGCGGCGGCCGGACAGGAAGGACCCGTACGGGAAGAACGGAAGGATCCGTGGATTTTGAAGCGACGGATCTGGGCGGAAGCCAGGCGCCTGCGGATCCCGGAGAGGATCCTGCATGGCAGAAGATCCCAGCAGGACCTGCAGAGGATGCTGCGGCGGTGGTGGATGCGGCCAGAAGAGCCGGCATGGACAGGGGCCGCCAGGCAGGGACTTCTTCCAGAGGAGAAATGCCCAGGTTTTCGGACCGGGAGCTGGAGGAGATCGAGGTCCACAGGGTAAAGGAGGGCGAACAGGAGGCAGCCGCTTCCTACAAGGCGCCTCCCAAAAAGAAGCAGTATACCTTCCCTCCCTATGACCTGCTGGAAAAGCCTGTCAGAGAGAGAAATACGGTCACGGACAAGGAGCTTCAGAATACCGGCAAGGCTCTGGAAGAGGTGCTGAAGAATTTCAAGGTGGACGTTACGGTCACGGATATCTGCCGCGGCCCTTCCGTCACCCGCTATGAACTGCGTCCGGGGCCCCATATCACTGTCTCCGCCATCAAGGCCAGAGAAGCGGACATCGCCCTGAATCTGGGGGCTGCATCCATCCGTATGGAGGCGCCCATTCCCGGCAAGCATGCCGTGGGCATCGAAGTCCCCAACGATTCCAGAACCACAGTGACCCTGAGGGAGATCCTGGAATCCAGAGAGTTCATCGAGGCCAAGAGCCACCTGACCTACGTGGTGGGCAAGGATATCACCGGCAGGATCGTGGTCAGCGACATCGCAAAGATGCCCCACCTTCTGATTGCGGGCGCCACCGGTGCCGGCAAGTCGGTCTGCCTCAACTCCATGATCGTTTCCATCCTCTACAAGGCTTCTCCCGCTGAGGTCAAGTTCATTATGATCGACCCCAAGATGGTGGAACTGAGTATTTACGACGGGATCCCCCATCTGCTCCTGCCCGTGGTGACGGACGCCAAAAAGGCGGCTGCCGCCCTGCAGTGGGCCTGCGCCGAAATGGACAACCGCTACAGTCGTTTCCTGGAGGTGGGAGCCAGAGAGATCTCCTCCTACAACAGGTATGTCAAGGAACAGAAAAAGAAGGGCGTCACAGATCAGGACCATGAATACATGCCCAGGATCGTGGTCATCGTGGACGAGCTGGCAGATCTTATGACCGTGGCCAGCAAGGAAGTGGAGACGGCCATCAACCGTCTGGCTGCCAAGGCCAGGGCGGCCGGCATCCATCTGGTCATCGCCACCCAAAGGCCTTCCGTGGACGTCATTACCGGCGTCATCAAGGCCAACATGCCTTCCAGGATCGCCTTTATGACATCCTCTGCCGTGGACTCCAAGACCATCCTGGATACAGGCGGAGCCGAAAAGCTTCTGGGCTACGGAGACATGCTCTTTGCTCCTGCCAGTCTGAACAAGCCCCTGAGGATCCAGGGCGCCTTCATCGACGAAGAGGAAGCCATCAAGATCGCCCAGTATATCAGAAAGAAGAATCCCGCAGGGCCCGAGGCCGGCAGAAAGAGTGAAAAGATCCAGAAGGAAATGGACGCTCTGGAGGCATCCTCCGAGGCCGGAGGAGGGGCGGCCGCGGCCGCGGCCGGCGGCAGGGATCCTCTTTTCGAAAAGGCCGGAAGGGCCGTGATCACCAAGCAGAAGGCCACCATCGGAAGCCTGCAGAGAGAGCTGCAGATCGGCTTCAACCGGGCGGCCAGGATCATGGACCAGCTTGCCGACGAAGGCGTTGTCAGCAGCGAGAATGCCACCAAGGCCAGGAAGGTCCTCATGACCCTGCCTGAATTTGAAGCCCTGCTGGCGGCAGATGCCTGACCAGGCCCGCACAGATACAGAAGATGAGCTCCGGCGCCCCGCCGGAGCTTTTTCTTGACACAGAGGTTAGAGCGTCCTAATCTGATATTGGAAAAGCATTGTATTTTCCCCGGGCTGAAGGGAAAGGCCGGAGCCGGGGGAAAGAGCGGTATTCTTTTGACAGGTTCATGACGAGGTGTCTGACGTGAAAAAGATCAAAGAGACGGAAAAGGGATTCTACGGCTGCTTCTGGCCCATGGAAGGGAGCAGGAACTGCATGATCGCCATGCTGGGCGACGACTGTGAGGACTACATGGCAAGGTCCGCCGTCAAATGGATGCAGAAGAAGTTTCAGGTAAATGTCCTGACCCTCAGCCCCGGCCATAAGGATTACAGCCACCATAACCTGCCCATAGAGACAGTTGGCGCCGCCATTGCCTACGGAAGAGAACAGGGGATGGAGCGCTTTGCCATAGTGGGGGCCTCCACCACGGCCATGTTCGCTCTGACGGCCGCCTCTTATTACAGCGACATCACTCTGACCATTGCTCTGTCCCCCTGCGATTTCATTATGGAAGGCTTCTACAGGGGAAAACGGGACGGTATGGAGGAGTGGCCGGGAGAGGGAGAATCCACCCTGTCATGGGAGGGAAAGCCCCTGCCCTACCTGCCCTTTGTCTACCGGCATCCGGAATATGGTGAGAAAATAAAGACCCAGGCCCGCCTGGGAAAGGATATGGCCGCTTCCTCCTGGCTCTTCAACGACTCAGAGAAGGCCCATCCCCTTAAGGAAGAGGAAATGATCAAAGTGGAAAGGATCCGGGGAAGGGTCCTTATGATCGGCGCTTCGGACGATGTGCTCTGGGAGACGGCCCGCTATATCAGGAGGATGATGAAGCGGCTGAAAAAAAGGGACCATACCTGCAGGGTAAAGGCGGTCCTTTACGAGCACGGTACCCACTTCGTCTTTCCGGAGGGCATGGTAAAGACCATGCTGCCCATAGGAGGAGAACTGATCACCAGGCTCTTTGCCGCAGGAAGGCAGTATCCGAAAGAGTGCAGGCAGACCAGGATCGATATAGACAGACAGATCTCCAGAGCCGTAAGGGCCTGGACCAGGTGATAAAAGATATAAAGCGCGGCGCAGAAGCCTTTCCCCGGCTGTTTCCGGGGGAAGGCTTTTTCTGGACCTTTCCATTCATGCCCTGCCTATTCCCTGGCCTGTTCTCTCTGGGAAAAGTAGAAGCGGGCGGGAGCCATGTAGGGTATAATAAACAGAGAAGCCCGCTACAGAGGCGGGCGGTGCATGGATGAGTGTAAAAAAAGGGAGGTAAAACATGCAGTTCATGATCAAAGCCGCTGACGGCAAAGGGAAGCTTTCCAGACGCATGGAGGTCAGGCCCGCACATCTGGAAAATATGTCGAAAATAAAGGGAAAAGTCATCTGCGCAGGGGGGCTTCTGGACCAGGAAGGAAAGATGAAGGGATCTCTCATGGTCATGGAGTTCGAGAGCAAAGCGCTTCTGGAGGAGTATCTGAAGAGCGAACCCTATATCACGGAAGGGGTATGGGAGAAGGTCGAAGTGGAGCAGATGAACGTGGTCCTTTTAAACGGGGAAAAGTACCTTCCGTAAGAGAATGTAAATAAACCGGCAGGCAGCATGAAAGGAAGAGGATCCATGAAGAGAAAATCCGCTCTGCCCTCAGATCGGGACATAAAGGGAGTGATCCTGGATATAGACGGCGTTCTTCTGGATTCCCTGGAGATCTGGAAGGATCTGGGCAGGAGATATCTGAAAAGCAGGGGCATAGAAGCAGGAGAGGAGCTGGAAGAGGTCCTGGAGACCATGAGCATGGAGGAAGGGGCAGGCTGGCTGAAGAAGAACTATCTTCCGGAAAGCACCCTCTCTGACATCCTTTCCGGTCTGGAGGAACTGCTGCGGGACTACTATTTCTTTGAAGTTACGGACATGCCGGGAGCGAAAGACCTTCTGCGGGCTCTTAAGGATAAAGGGATCCGGATCACGGCCGCCACCCTGAGCCCCAAAGATCTGGTGGAAAGAGCGCTGGAAAGGAACGGCCTTACAGGATATATAGAGAGGATTTTTACCACCGGGGAACTGGGAGAAGGCAAGAAATCTTCCTTCATTTACGATACGGCGGCAGACTTTATGGGCCTTGAAAGAGGGGAGATCCTCGTGGCTGAGGATTCCCTCTATGCTCTGGAAACGGCTGCTGAGGCAGGCTATCACACAGCCTGGATCCGGTCCGGAGAAGATCATGAAGGCGGGGAAAAAACAGCACAGATCTGTTTGGAAGACCTGCGGGAGGCCCTTGCTCCTGCGGGATCGTAAAGGAGAAGCATACCGAAATGAAGCTTAAGAATGTAGTGATCGCTGTAAGGGACCCTGAAAGGGCCTGCCGTTTCTACCATGACCTGTTCGGTCTTCAGATCCTGCAGGACATGGGAGGAAATGTGATCCTGACGGAAGGCCTGGTCCTGCAGGATGAGAAGATCTGGAGTAAGACCCTGGGCAGAGAGATCCTGGGAGAGAATAATGCCTGCGAGCTTTATTTTGAGGAGCCCCGCCTGGAAGAGTTCAGGGAAAAGCTGGAAAGGATATATCCGGAGGTAAGGTATGTCACACCTCTGACAGAAGACGTCCCCGGACGGAAGGTCCTGCGTTTCTACGATCCGGACGGACACCTGATCGAAGTGGGGACGCCGCCCGGCAGGTAAAAAACGGAAGGCAGGATGCTCAGTCTGAGATAAAAAAATGGGGAGGGAGCAGCTATGAAAATCCTGATTGTCAACGGAAGTCCCAAGGGGGACCACAGTATTACGCTTCATACCTGTCTGTATATACAGAAGCATTTCCCGCGGCATGACTTTGAAGTCCTGCACGCGGGTCAGAAATCGGCAGCCCTCTTAAAGGACCTTTCTCCTCTGACGGAAAAGATGAAAGAAGCGGATCTGATCCTCTTTTCCTATCCCGTCTATACTTTTCTGGTCCCTTCCCAGCTCCACGTCCTCATCGAAAAGATGAAGGAGGAAAAGCTTTCCTTCGAAGGAAAATACATGACCCAGGTCACCACCTCCAAGCATTTCTACGATGTGACGGCCCACAGGTTCATGGAGGAAAACTGCAGAGACCTCGGTATGATCTGCCTGCCCGGCCTTTCCGCTGACATGGAGGATCTTTTAAGTGAAAAGGGCAGGAAGCAGGCCCTGGAGTTCTTCCGGAACGTGTGCTGGCGCATGAGAGGAAAACCGGATCTGCCTGTGAAAAAGGGCCCTTTTGAAATCGTGATCGTGACGGATCTGAAAAAAGAGGACAGGGAGCTTGGGGAGAAGATCTCTCTGCTTAAGGACTGCCTTCCAGGCATGCGGGTCCGGGTGGAAAACCTCCGGGACTTTCCCTTTGCCGGGGGCTGTATCGGCTGCATGAACTGCGCCCCGGACGGGAAATGCATCTATCAGGACGGCTTTGACACTTACCTGAGGGAGAAAATCCAGAGGGCGGACGCCATCGTATATGCCTTTACCGTCAGGGACCATTCCATGGGATCCCTCTTCAAAATGTACGATGACCGCCAGTTCTGCAACGGCCACAGGACAGTGACGGCGGGCTCTCCCATGGCCTATATCGTAAACGGAGATCTTTCCCGAGAGGAAAATCTCCGACTGCTGCTGAAGGCCAGGGCCGACATGGGAGGAAACTTTCTTGCGGGCATCGGGACGGACGAAGCCTCCGTCCGGGATACGGCCAGTTGCCTTACTTATGCCCTGAAGACGGACTATCAGGTCCCCCGGACCTTCTATGGGGTGGGAGGCTCCAGGATCTTCAGAGACCTGATCTTCCAGATGCAGGGCTTTATGAAAGCGGACCATAAGTTCTTTAAACAGCATGGCCTCTACGATTTCCCCCAGAAAAGAAAGGGGACCATCCTGGGCATGTATCTGGCAGGGGCCCTCTTTTCGAACGATAAGCTGCGGAAAAAGGCCGCTCCTCAGATCCGGGAGGGCATGATCGGCAGCTATCGGAAGGTCCTGAAAGATTTCTGATCCGGCTGTTTTCCGGCCGGATCCCATGTGGTACAATACCTGCACTTAGTTTGCAAGCGAGGATTACGTATGGATTTTTATTTTGCGGGCGGCGCCATGGAAGTCGGCGGCAGCTGCATTTATGTCAGAACAGGGGATAAGGGAATCCTGATGGACTCCGGGATCCGCCAGGGAGGAGCTTCCGAAAAGCTGCCGGACCTGAGGGGGATCCAGGAAAGGGGAGGAGTGGACCTGATCCTGGTCAGCCATGCCCACATGGACCACACAGGGTCTCTTCCCGTCATCAGCAAGGCCTATCCCGGGGCCAGGATCTACATGACCTCCATGGCCATGGACCAGACCAGAGTCCTTTTATTTGATTCTTTAAAGCTCATGGACAGGAAGGAAGAGGAGATCCCCCAGTACTCCCGGGAGGATGTGGAGGCCATGCTGAAAAGGATCGTTCCCATCCATTACCAGCAGGAGATCAGCCTGCCGGAGCTGGATATGAAGCTGACAGCCTATCCGGCGGGCCATATAGCGGGGGCGGCCTGTCTTTACCTGCAGACCCCGGAAGGCAGTATCTTTTATTCCGGAGACGTTTCCGGCTTTGCCCAGCAGACCATAGAAGGGATCGGCATTCCCAGGCTCAGGCCCGACGTGGTGCTTCTGGAGTCCACCTATGGCGACAGGCTCCATGCCTCCAGGACCCTGGAGGAGAACCGTCTGGTCCAGACAGTTGCGCAGTGTGCGGAGAAGGGCATGAAAGTCCTGATTCCGGCCTTTGCCCTGGGCAGGTCCCAGGAAGTCCTGCTGATCCTGAAAAAAGCCATGCAGGATAAGGCCATTCCTGCCATCCCTGTCTACGTGGACGGCATGGTCAGGGATATGAACCGGGTCTATAAGACCAATCCCACCTTCCTGAAGCGGAACCTGGCAAGACGCATCATGAAGGGGGACGAGCCCTTCTATACCGAATGGATCCGGGAGGTGGGGACCGGCGAGGACCGGAACGCCCTGACGGAAATGCCCGGCCCCGCCGTATTCGTTGCCAGTTCCGGCATGCTCTCGGGAGGTCCCAGCATCATGTACGCCAAAAAGCTGCTTCCCCGGGAGGACGCCTGCGTCGTCCTCACAGGCTATCAGGACGAAGAGTCTCCGGGCAGACTTCTTTTAAATCTGCTGGATGGCGATAAGGACAGGGAAGGAGAGACCGAAAGGCGGGTCACCCTGGACGGGACGTCCGTCCCTGTGAAGGCGGGAGTCGTCATGGTAGGGCTTTCCGCCCACGCGGACCAGTCGGACCTGTGCGGCATCGTGGAGAGGGTATCCGGCAGAAGAGTCATCCTGGTCCACGGCAGCGCAGGGGCCATCAGCGCCCTGGGAGAGCAGCTCTCCTCGGACGTGCGCCGGCAGATCTGGCAGCCTTCGGACGGTGAAACGGTCAGCATTCAGATGCGGGGGAAAAGGCAGCAGATTTCGGACCTTCAGGACCATATGAACTGCAGGGTATTCGAAGGGGAGGGAGAAGATCCCCTCCGCCTCTGGGACTTTGTCCGTACCAGATACAGGGGCAGGGGTCTGACCATCCGCCAGCTCATGTACCTCTGGTTCGGCAGAGAGGACGCCCTTTCGGAGGAAGAACTGCAGAAGTTCCAGGAGGACCTTCTTGCCAGCGGTTTCTTTGACCGCCATCCCAAAAGGCTGTATCTGTTCCTTCCCAGGGAGGAAGAGGACCTGCGGGCCCTGAAGGAAAAAGGGGAGCCTACGGTCCAGGACGTGGAAGCAGGCGTAAGAAGCCTTCTGGATGGCCGGATCGCCTGCCCTGTCCGGAAGATCGGCTATCATACAGGAGAAAAGAAGGCCGTCCTGACGGTGGACTTTCCGGATGCCATGGATCCGGGACTGATTCTGGAAATATCGGAAAAACTGCAGGGAGACCTTGGATGGACCCTGGAACTGAAGGGCACCATGAACAATGCCAGGGCGGAGATGCTGCTCAACGGGCTCTTTCCCGGCAGGTGCGGCCGGATCTCTTACTATCCCGAAAGAAAGACCTGTCAGATCAGTCTTCTGAAAAAGGAAGAAGGAGACCGGGAGAAGGCCCTTTCTTTTGAAAAGACCACGGGATGGAAACTGGAGATCCCCGGAGAGGAGTCCTCCAAGGCACCTCTTTCCCAGGCTGCATCGATACCCCTTCCGGGAGAGAGTCCCCGCTGGTTCCTTCCGGCAGAGGGAGCAGAGAGGGCAGAGCAGAACCTTGCCTTTTCCCTGGTGGACCAGTTCTTTGAGGAAAGCCCTGTAAAGCCCGGCAAAAAAGGAAGAAAGAACGATCAGAACGGAGTATATCTGGAGCTTTCCTTCATATCGCCTGAACTGGGAGAGCGGTGCGCTCCCATTCTGGAAGAGGCCGCTCTCCGGACCGGCTGGAGGGTCCACATCAGTGAAAGCGTCAACCAGGCCCAGCTGACGGTGATCGCGGCAGGCCTCTGTTCTTCCTATGGCGTGCTCCAGGAAAAGATCGCCTATCTGCCGGCGCTCAGAGCTGTCCGCATAAAGAACGCCCCGCAGACGCCGGTGCCGGATCAGATGCGGGAGGAATTCCTGAAACATACGGGGCTTCCCCTGATCGATTAGAAAAGGGCCAGGTGCCGTCAGGCGTCCGGACAGGAGGAAACAGGACTGCAGCGGTGACAGATGCGCAGTTCAGGGATCCGTTTTTTAACAACAGGAGATAGTGCAACCTCAGGTTGCGGAAAGGCAAACGGAGATTGGTGGAAAAAGCGGGGCCCGGGCATTACACTTCCTCTTAGAAGGGAGGAACATAAAATGAGTTTTGGAAAAAACCTGCAGACGCTTCGCAAGAAGAATCAGCTCTCCCAGGAAGGACTGGCAGACATGCTGGGTGTAAGCCGACAGGCTGTGTCAAAATGGGAGCTGGGAGAAGGGTATCCGGAAGTTGACAAGCTCCTGATCCTGTCGAAAAAACTGAATGTTTCACTGGACAGCCTTCTGGGAGAAGAAAACACGCCGATCGCTTCCGAAAGCAGTAAAACTTCGGATATCATCAGGATCATCTCACCGAATGAAGGGGTCATCGTCAGCACTTCAAAGATCACCCGTTCACAGCAGTTCAAGGGCGGCAGAAACAGTCCCAGATATGCACTGTATGCCTGGGAAGGGAGTAATACGACATTCTCGCAGAATACATTTCTTGCCTGGTACAGGAACCTGGATGACATAACAAAAGAGATAGAAGAAATAACGAATGCACTAAGCGCCGGGGCTGCATCCTATACGCTGCAGTACAGCGTAAAGTGTAAGCAGGACCTGTTCAGGACCATAGAAGAATGATCAGAAAATCTTCATTTTGCCAGTATGTTTCTTTATGGCAGCGCAGTTGAAACCTCTTATCTTCCGGGGCCTGCAGGGGATCATGTCCCCGGTGCAGAAGCTGCTGCAGAAATCATGATCAGCCTGCACAGGCACTGAGCAGCTGAATCATCCCAAAGAGCCGGGAGCCCGGCTCTTTTTTGATGGCAAAGTATTCGCTTACCGGAGCATTTTCGGGGACCCAGGCGGAAAAAATACGGAAAACCTGCTGAAAAAACGTATTTTAATGCATCTGCATGGGGCCATAAGACTTGCATTTGCCTTGCCGACTGGTATATATTAATTTCTGACTGTTTGGCGGCCCGCCGGCAGCAAAGA